>JBNJGT010000048.1:0-11125 GCA_051819765.1 Nanobdellota archaeon | reverse complement strand
CGCATGCGAGAAGGGGATATGAGAATCAGAACTAAAGCTCGCATTCACGACCTGCGTACTACTATCCTCATGCGTTACGTATCCGATATAGCGCAGCCCCGGTAGTAAGATGAGCAGCGCTATAAGCAATACTATATATCGCTTCATAATCTATTGTACGTGAGAAAAACTCACAATACCCCCCATGGATATTCGAGGGGATTGTGTTTATAAAAGTTACTGTTTAGAGAGAAGGATTTTCACGTCCTTGCCTTTTATGGTAGCAGTCTCAGTATGTTCAGCCGCAATCTCGGTGGTCTCAAGGTTCAAAGAACCCACTCGTTCCATGATATGCTCCTTCCACTCCGAGAGGATCCGGTTCAACTCCTCATCATCAGTGACCACTCCCAGCTTGATCCGGTCGACCTTCTTGAGCTCCGCGTTCTTCCGCGCATTCTGGATACGCCTGCTGATCTCCCGGGCATAGCCCTCCTTGATGAGATCGTCATCAAGCTCAGTCGCAAAATACACAGATCCGCCTGGAAACTCAGCCCCGGTCCAGCCCTCTGGGAGCTCTGGGATCACAGCCAGGTGCTCATTTGTCAGCGTGTAACTGTTCTCGCCCACGATGACTGTGTATCCACCATCATCAAGGGCCTGCTTGATCTCGCTGCCCTCACCGAGAGCAGCAACCACTGCCTGGGTATCCTTCTTCGCGATCTGGCCTATCTGCTTGTAGTCAGGCTTCACCGTATAAGTGACCTGGTCGAAGCTTTTTACGAACTCGATCTCCTTGCAGTTCACTTGTTTCTTGATGATGTCCTGCACCCGTTCAACCGAATTCTCAGTCTGGACCGTCAGTTTACGGATTGGCCAGCGAAGCCCGATCTGGGATTTTTCCCTGGCCCGCAGGCCCGCCTGGATGATTCGGCTTGCAAGATTCATCTCAGCCTCAAGCCCTGGGTGGATAAGACCAGAGTCATATGTGGGCCAGTCATAGAGATGGACACTTTCCTTGTCAAGCTTCAGCGCATCCTTGAGATTCAGGTGGATCTGCTCGGTGATGAAGGGCGCAACCGGTGCGAACACCTTGATGAGCTCTGTCATGAAGGCTGCAAGCATGTTGACCACATCTTCTTCTCCCAGGCGGTCACGCACGAATTGCACGTAGTTGCGGGAGAAATCAAGGAAAGTCTCTTCGATGATACCAGGCACCTTGTAGAGGTGATAACTCTCAAATGCCTCGGTTATATCCCTTATCATGGAATGCAGCTTTGAGAGCGCGTATTTCTCCTCGATCTGCTCTGCCCTGACCTCACCCGGCACGTGACCCGTGGTCTCGATCGCGTCAAGCAGGTACTTGTGCAGGTTCCACAGGATCAGGATGTTCTTCATCTTGGTCTTTGGATCCTCTGGATTGTAATTCATGTCATGCCCTGCTTTGGCAGCGCCGATCAGGTAATACCTGAGGACGTCAGCCCCATGCTCGTCGATGACCTCCTGGGGACTGGTGATGTTGCCCAGGCTCTTTGACATCTTCTCTCCCCGGTAATCATTGATGAACCCGTGCATGTACACGTTCTTGAAGGCAGAGTTGTCAAAACCCAACGTGGAGATCACCATCAGCAGGTTGAACCAGCCACGGATCTGATCCTTCCCTTCCAGGATGAGGTCTGCCGGGTAGTATCGCTTAAACAGATCTGTCCGTCGTGGATAGTCATAGCACAAGAACCCTGCAGAGCCGGCATCGATCCACACGTCAAAGATATCAGGGATGCGCTGCATGTCCTTATTGCAGCTCGGGCAGGGGATCGTGACCTCGTCGATCCAGGGCTTGTGCAGGTTCTCCGGGACTGATCCAGCCTTCTCTTTCAGCTCAGCCACAGATCCGACCACTACCTCTTCGCCGCACTCGCATTGCCAGATCGGGACAGCCGTGCCCCAGAACCGCTGGCGGGTCACCCCGTTGTCCTTGATGTTTTCAAGCCAGGATTCAAAGGCATTGAATGCCGCCTGGGGCACCCAGTTCACCTGTTTGTTCAGTTCGATCATGCGCTCTTTCAGGTCCTCGACCTTGAAGAACCACTGCTCAGTCGGCCGGAACACCACCGGTCCATGGCACCGCCAGCAGGTCGGATAGTCGTGCTGGATCTTGGTCTTTGCGACAAGCGCCCCCATGTTCTCGATATGTTCTATGAACACGTGGTCATCACGCTTTGCCACAAGTCCCGCGAACTTCTTCATGCGGTCACTCAGCATGCCATACTGGTCAAGCTCGTTGAATGCAGGAAGCCCGTAGCGTTTTCCAACCTCGTAATCCTCAGGACCACAGCCTGGCGCTGTATGCACAAGCCCGGTCCCACCCGAAAGATCAACATACTCGTTGGAGAGCAGGACAGAAAAGGCGTTTTCATGCTCCGTAAGCTCCTCGTAGACATCTGCTTCGTTATGGAACACATGCTCGTAGTGCATGCCTTCAAGCGTATCACCGGTGAACTCTTCAAGGATCTCGTACTTCTTGTCAACCAGCGCCATGAACGGACCTAACAGGCCTTTCGCGACAATCCATATCTCATCCTCGACCTTGATGCGCACATACTCAAGCTCAGGATTGACCATGATGGCCAGATTGAATGGTATCGTCCAGGGAGTTGTCGTCCATATGATGAAGTATTCATCTTTACCCTTGATCTTGAACTTCACGAAGATGGAATCGTCAGTCACCTGCTTGTACTCAAGCTCGTGCTTTGAGACAGAGGTTGCGCACCGCGGGCACCACGTCATGACCTTTGCGCCCTTGTAGAGTCGCTTGTCATTGTAGGCCTTCTTGGTTATATGCCAGACCCCCTCAGTGAACTCCGGTTTTATGGGCATGTAAGGGTCATCGAAATCCATCCATACCCCCATATTCTTGAAATCCTTGATCATGATTTCCATGTTCTCAAGGCAGAACTTTTCGCACTCCTTCTGGAATTTGGCGACCCCGAATTCCTCGATCTGTTCCTTCTTTTCGAAATTGAATTTTGCGGCAACCTTGTTTTCCGTCGGAAGCCCATGCATGTCAAACCCGGCCCGGTCCCACACGTCATAGCCTGCCATCCGCTTGAACCGCATGATAGAATCCCGGAGTGCCTTTCCCCAGGCAGTCCCCAGGTGAATCTTCCCCGAGGTATACGGAGGCCCATCAAGGTACGTGAATTTTTGTTTTCCTGTGTTCTTTTCCTTTGCCTTCTTGTAGATTTTCTTCTTTTCCCAGTGATCAAGAACAGTTGTTTCGATTTCTTTGAAGTTGTATCCCATAAAATCCCCTCACACGATTAATAGATGTATCTTTATAAAATTTTCACTTCTGATATCGGAATATACGTATTCTTCAGCACACTGCTTGAATCATACACAGCGTACTCGTAGAACTTGAACTCAGCCCGTAGCTTGTCAAGAGCAGCCTTATACTCTCCACGGGATTCGATGCGCACGAACAGGTTATGGTGTCCCAATAGCTTGGCGATCAGGGTTACCTCCGGCACCTGTTTGCAGTATTGCACAAAACGGCTCATGAACTGCTGCGTCGGGTTCCGGACGATGATGAACACATTGCCCACCGTGATCTGGAGGGGTTCATAGTTCAGCCGAACCGTGTATCCCCTGATTATCCGCCTGGCATGCAGCAGCTGCATGGTCTTGGTCACCGTGCGGACGTTCAGGTCTGTTTCCCGGGCGATATCAACAACCTTCTTCAACGGGTCCTCCATGAGGCAGGCGATTATCTGCTTGGTCTTTGGTGTAAGATCGGCCGGCTCCCTATCTCCCGAAAGGATCATATCATCCGTCGCCTTGCTGCGCTTGTGCAGGTACCGTTTTGGAAAGAGATGCTTCACGATGACCGGAAACATCCCGACAACCTTGACCTCGTGGCTGAAATGCTCGAGGAAATAGGTGTGTGCCTTGTTGAACGAAGACAGGTTTGGGACACTGTATTCGATGATGAGGTCCGCTCCCTGGTTGATCTCATCGATATACGTCACATAATCAGATGCCTGCAGGAAATCAACAATCGCTTTTTGGGTGCTCTTGGCAAAATTCGTGTATGCCAAAACCACGATGATATTGGTCAGTCCGAACCGCGCCGGGTCGATGATGGTCTCAAAGCCTGTGATCACCTTTTCAGTTGAAAGCTTATGTATGGTATAGTTCACCAATTGGGGGGAGACCTTGAGCTTCCTGCTGATTTCCTTTTGCTTCACCCGCGCGTCCTGTGCAAGCTCGAAGAGCAGCTTGTTCTTGTATTCCTCTCCCATGGTCTCCACAGTACAGCTCTCTCCTTAAAATAGTTTTGGTCTTGTTGAGTTTTGTTACAAAAATTCCGTTAGCATCGACTTCGGCTTCCTTTCAAAGGTGACATACCCGTAAGGGATTCGGACTTCCCGCTCTCAACGTTGGTGCACAACACTTCTCCCTATCACCTTAAATAAAGATAATAATTGGCCTTCGTAACAACGAGTCATTTTTTAGAAAAACTCGGTCTTGTTTCAAGTTACCCTCTATCAGTGCCTTTCAAGCAAGTGGGGTTCCAACTCCCGTAGCAAGATAAACCTATAAAAATCTCACCGGAAAACCGCATCCCTCTGTAAGCCCTGGCCTCACAGCCCTCAGACACCACGAAATTCTCCCCACGTTAAACTCTCTTGCCAGATAGCGCTAGAAAGATATCTCTATCCCGCCATAGACCGTATCCTCAGTGGACCTATCCAAGGATTTCACACCGGTCATGAAGGGTGAGATCGTGATGTCTCCAGCTGTGAATCCCTTGGCCGCCTCGATCTCAAGGTGACTGAATCCGTCCCCTTCCCGGTAATAGCCCTGGTTGTAACCTATGCTCGGCGTCAGTTCGATTCCCAGTGCTTGCGTCCGTCCTGACAGTTCCGCATACAACCCATCGCCGAATCTGTTTCCATCGCCGAAATCGTAGGCCACGGTCACTGTCGGGGCAAAGGGTGCCTTCGCTGTGAGTTGGCCGAATACTTCCTGTGAATCCGGGAATGTGGTGTTTGGGTAGTGGAAGTAGGAATATCCCGCTGTTGCCACAGCGTTCTCCAGATTCTTGGTCATGCACACGGTCAGGTCCGTCTCATCAACTTGCTCACGCTCATGGTTGTAGTTCACAAAGCCGGTGACTGATAAAGGCCCTGAGTTTACTGTCCCGGCTGCCTGTGTCACCGCTTGTTCACTATACATCATTCCTCTACCATTGTACCTGCTCTGCATGGCAAGGTGCCCTGAAAACTGCGTGGAACAGGCAGTAAGATTCGCTGCCAGCAATCCTATTGCTGCCAATTTGAATAGACGTTTCATGGTTTTACCTCCGGATTATAACAATCGAGGAGTGGTAACATATTTAAGTATATTATTATTGTTGTGCAGGGTATATAATAGAAAAATATTTAACCCTGCGTTCAGAGACCTCCTGCTATGGACTACAGGCCGGATCTCATGGGTCTTGGGCTGACTGACGGTGAAGCCCGGGTGTACCTGGCATTGATCAGGTTAGGTGCATCCACCGTCGGCCCTATATCCAAGGAGTCGGGCGTGACGTACAGCAATGTCTATGATATACTGGAGCGGCTCATGAAGAAAGGCATCGCAAGCTACATGCTCCGCAGCAAGACCAAGTATTATCAGGCATCCGGCCCTGAGCAGCTGGAAGGCTACCTCCACAAAAAGGAGCTTGAGATCTCAGAACAAAAGGATCGCTTGAGAAGCATCATGCCCTCGTTGCTTGAACTCCAGAAGAATACCACAAGACAGGATGCTGAGATGTTCATCGGTATCAAAGGCATAAAGGCAGCATATGCCAAGTTGTTTGAGGATTTCAAGACAGAGGATGAGAACCTGGTGTTCTATATCCATGACCCTGCCTACTCGGATATCGCTGACAGGACCTTTGTTGACCTGACCGAGATGATCGGGCACACACGGTTCAGGGCCATCTTCAGCGCAAGCTTCAGGGGAGCAGAAGCGGTTGAGGCCCTCAAGCACAACCAGAAAGCCCATTACGAACTACGCTATGTTGATTTTCCTATTCCCGGGAACATGGAAATCTGTGGAGAACGGATGTTGCTGGTGTCCTGGACTGACCCCATCATCGCTGTTCTCATCAGGTCGAGATCCATGGCACAGCATTTCAAGGATTACTTTGAAAGTGTCTGGCAGATCGCAGAGCCCTGAATAACTTCAGGACTGAGCCCTAAGCTTCCAGGATGCCTTATAGTATGCACCCGGCGAAATGATACGCCACATGTCTCGAAATTCCGACTTGAGGTCAGTCAGGATAGCATAGCCGGTCTTGTGCCCAATACGTAAGTCTAATCCTACCTCAGAAGGTTTTGGGCAATCCTTTACTGCTCCTGCAAGGTACATCTCTCGTATTTCATTCCGTGAGAAACCGCGCAGTTGTTCCACAGCTTCCCTCTTCGCAGCAGTTTTACCGGTCGCCCAGAATCCCAGTCGTTTGATGGGTCCATAGACCTCTTCATACGGCGTATCGAAGATTTCTGAGTGATCCGTCTTCAGGGGCTGGACTGGTGGATTATCAGAGGGAAGGTCCAGATCATGGATCCAGTGTTCGGAATACGTGCTTGATGGGGGCTCCTCGAAGCATAGTTGGTCCAGTTCTGTCTTTAGCCTTTTTTCGAATGCCTCAAGGCTTTCTGAGATACCGGCTTCACCACCTGTCAGGCTGTCAAGGATTGTATCTTCCTCACTCCTCTCTTCCCACATACTCCCTGGGTTTGATGGATTCTCAGCCAGTGGGTCATAGGTTTTTTGCATCCTTGACTGGATATAGCTTTGAAGGGTATCCAAGGAATGCGTACTCTTGGCCTTATCCTTCAACCGCCTCTTTCCCTGCTCAAGATAGTCGCAAAGATAGTCAAGGACCTGGGTTGATACCTCATTGGTATCGATATGTTCTCGTATGGCCTCTGTCCGGTTCTTCCAGTAATGGTTTTTGCCTTTAGCTTCGAGTATGCGCGCCAGGCCTTCATCAATCTTTTCCTGGGGTTCTATCTCATTGAACCGGGATAATAATGATTGGTAGGCTATGTGAGACTCTTTTTGATAATCTGTGCAAGGTTGGGCATATCTCTTTTCTTGTTTGTGTATGAATCCCTTAAGCTTTTCATACGTTTTCAGGTCGAGCGAATCCGTATGTTCAAGCCTTTGGTCCAGGGCTGCGAACCTGTCTTTCATACGTCTGTGCCCGTCATATCCGAGAATTATAGTATCGAGGTCTTCCATGTTGTCACTTGGAGGAAACAAATAATATTTAAAGCTTTTGTATGGTGTAGCGGCCATTCTCCAAAATCCAGGGGGTTTTCAAAAACCCTGACTCCTGCATCTATATGAGAGACTGTATAGTAAGATCACGAAACATTTAAATATGAACTTCCATACTAAACAAACTATGTTTATGGACCAAGTAATGAATCTTGTGATGATTGTAGGGTT
This sequence comes from Nanobdellota archaeon, assembly GCA_051819765.1. Taxonomy (GTDB): domain Archaea; phylum Nanobdellota; class Nanobdellia; order Woesearchaeales; family JACJVW01; genus JBNJGT01. Next base: position 3,640 of record JBNJGT010000048.1, on the reverse strand, counting down.
GATCGGAGCTATCGTGTATTTTCGGCTTCAGCGGAAGAACAAACAGGAAAGCCAGTTCCAGAGTTTCTATAATGAGGTCCTGACCTCCGACAAGTACAAGGTAAAGGGCAAATACGAAGAATAACTTTTTAAATATCCTCTTATTTGTTGGCTCTCATGGTACTTGATAAGCTCAGCAGTTCTTTGCAGAATACCCTCAAAAAGATAGCCAGTTCTGTATTCGTGGATGAACGGCTCATAAACGAGTTGGCAAAAGAGATCCAACGGTCACTACTCCAGGCAGACGTGAATGTCAAACTTGTCTTAGACCTGACCAGGCGGATAAAGGAGCGCGCCTTGAAGGAAGAACTCCCCTCTGGTCTCTCCAAGAAGGAACAGCTCATCAATATTGTCTATGAGGAACTGGTCAAGTTTCTGGGAAGCGAGAAAGCAGACCTCAACCTCGCAACAAAGCCCGCCAAGGTCATGCTGGTGGGGCTCTTTGGGTCCGGGAAGACCACCACCACCGGTAAGCTCGCACGATACTATAAGAAACGGGGCATGAAGGTCGCAGCTGTTGGTCTTGACGTGCACCGGCCAGCTGCGATGGACCAGCTGCGCCAGATCGCAGAGCAGCTTGAGATCCCCTATTACATCGATAAGGAAGAGAAGGATCCAAAGAAGATCTGGGCCCAGGTGAAGCAGGATAAGTATGACCTGCTCATCATCGACACAGCAGGGCGGGACGCCCTCTCAGATGATCTCATCACAGAGATTGAATCACTCAATGAGACCATCCAGCCCCAGGAGAAGGTTCTTGTCATTTCAGCTGACATCGGCCAGGCTGCCCAACGCCAGGCAGAACAGTTCCATAGTTCCGTGGGGATCACCGGTGTCATAACCACCAAGATGGACGGAACCGCCAAAGCCGGTGGGGCGCTCACTGCCTGTGCAATCACACAGGCACCTATCAAGTTCATCGGTGTCGGTGAGAAGCCAGACGATCTCGAGCCCTTCAATCCCAAAGGTTTTGTCTCACGGCTTCTTGGCATGGGGGACCTGGAGGCCCTGCTCGAGAAGGCCAGGGGCGCAATCGACGAAGATGAAGCAAAAGACCTGGGAAAGCGCTTCTTGAAGGGTGACTTCAGCCTCATCGATCTGTATGAACAGATGCAGGCCATGAAAAAGATGGGCCCTCTCAAGAAAGTCGTAGAGATGATTCCCGGATTCTCACAAGCTAATGTTCCTCAGGACATGCTTGAGGGCCAGGATGAGAAACTGGAGGTTTGGCGTCATATCATGGATTCCTGTACCCAGGAAGAATTGGAAAACCCCGAGATTCTCGATATGAGCCGTGTTGAACGTATCTCAAGAGGATCAGGTACCAAACCATCTGATGTCCGCGAGCTTGTGAAGCAATACAAGTCAGGGAAGAAGATGATGAAGATGATGAAAGGCAAGGACCCCCAAAAGATGATGAAAAAGATGGGTAACTTTAAGTTCTGATTTCTTGTATCCTGTCCAGTATCTTCTTGGTCACAAAATCCTGCTCCAATTGTCGGGTCTCCAACTGTTCAAGCCGTGCGAGAATCGTATTAAGCTCTTCAGTCTGCCCTTCTAAAAGGTCCAAGGTCTTTTCAAGTGAGAACTGGATTATCTCTTCATCATTCATCTCTGGCCTATGCTCACGAATCCGTTCAAAAAGTTCATGTCTTTCCATATAATCGCCTCCTATTTTTTTGTCAAATATGTGATATACACCATGAAAAGGCTGATGCCAATCATCACAGATGGTATTAGTAATGGAATCTGCTGGTTCTCCATCATCAAAAAGCCGATGATGCCGCTCACCAGGAGAAGCGCTCCGATGGTGTTCCAGACTATACTCACCTCGAATGGTGCATAGATATAATTCTCTGGGCCTGAGGATCGGATACCTTTAATGACCTGCTTTTGGTAATACTGCACATCCTTTGATTCCACTTCAGGGAATATATATGATTTATGTCTGCAACTCGTACACACATACAGCGCCGGTGTATTGTTGTCATCCTTGGTGATGTTGGTTGAACCGCACACCGGACATATCTTCATGTATTTCTTCGGCATATGTCACTGTTGAAGTCAAAGCTTTAAAAACTTTTCTGCCCATATATCGTCCGGGTCAATGACTGTTTAACTGGGTTGCATCCGTCTTCCTATAAGGTATGCTGCTCCCTTATCCGCCAGCGTAACCCTGCGTATCCGTCGCTCGATTCGCCTGAGCAGTTCCTCTGCCCGTGCCTGCGCGTCAGGTGTACAATCATCAACGCGTGCCGCGGCATACACCAATGGCACAGACCAGCTGAGCCGGTCCCGTATCACCTGCAGCATAGAACGCAGCTTGGGAAGATAGGGTGTGATGAAAGAGATGGCAAGCACATCCCTTGTCCAGTTCACAGCACAACTCCTCCATGGTTGGATGGTCAAGGACAACACTGTGGCAGTCAAGGTTATTGGCGATGGGTTGATGGTTCCTTTATGAGGCCTCGTGGTACCCACTGTTCCTGCCCTCTCCCGAAGTTACTGATCAGTGCCTCATAGTTGAGTTCTGCTGTCGAGACTTCATTCTCCACGCCAAAGGGCCGGACTACAGACGTGAACAGTATCTTCATGATTTCTGGTATTTGAACGCGCTTCTGGCCGCAATCGCTCCCTCGGCCGCAGAGGTAATGATCTGTCGCAGTCCATCGCTTCCGGTCGTGATGTCTCCTGCCGCAAAAATCCCCGGTATATTGGTCTGTTGGCTTGAATCCACCACGATATATCCTTTTTCATCTGTTGTTATCCCAAGCTCTTGGGCCATCTCTGTTGGAGGCACCTGGCCTATCTCGATGAACACGCCTTCGACTGCAAGCTCTGTACCGTCATGCAGGACAACCGAGTTGACCATGTGCTCTCCCTTTATCTCTGACACAGTCGTCTTGGTTATGATCTCCACATTCTCTTCCTTCTCTATCATGTCAAGCCAGTAAGGTTCAGCCCGAAGCGCATCACCCCTGTAGACAACGTAGACCTTCTCTGCGATCTGTGAGAGTAAGGCCGCAGCGCTTGCCGCAGAATCGCTCCCGCCTATGACGCACACAGTCTTACCCTTGAAAAAGAACCCATCACAGGTCGCACAGTATGAGACTCCCTTTCCCTGGAACTCTTCTTCTCCTTTGGCATTCAGTTTTCGCCGCGTTGATCCTGCCGCGATGATGATTGATTTGGTCTCATAGCACTCGCTGTTAGCCTCAACAGAGAAATGGTCCTCCTGCTTTTGGATGCGTTTGACTTCCTTGTTGATGATGGTTCCATCAAGCGCTTCGACATGCTCTTTGAACTTCATCATCAGTTCCATCCCTGAGAGTGAAGGGAAGCCAGGGTAGTTCTCCACCAAGTGTGCCTCTGTGGCAGTGCCTCCAGGGGTTTTTGTCAGCACGATGTTGTCAAGCTTATATCGTATTGCATAAATCGCGGCAGTCATTCCTGCCGGTCCTCCGCCAATGATGATTGTGTCGTACATTGCATGATCAGGATGATATAATGTATTTAAATGTATTGGTCGTCTTGGCAGCAATGGTTGCGCCATATCAACGGCCTATGGTGGTCATGGCCCCTTTTGGAAAACCGAGGTTTT
>JBNJGT010000047.1:0-11337 GCA_051819765.1 Nanobdellota archaeon | reverse complement strand
CAGTCTGTGGAGATGGAGACTGTTCCTTGAATGAGGCATATACTGACAGTTGCCCGGCTGATTGTTCTTGAGTGCCAGATTCTGGTGGGCCTTTTGGGATTGGCCTGGGAGGGATTTTGGTTTTTCTGGAGTTTATGGGGTTTGAGAAGTTTGTCACTGATGTGCTATTCCTCTTATTCAGCATATAATCTACATATATCTTCAAAAAATATATAAGGTATCGATGAATTTTTCCAGGATGGAGTTGGGGGGCTTTGCTTGGCGAAAACAGCAAATTGGACTCCTTCTATGAAGAGGTATACATGCAAGCAGGTGTGGCACAGGTTCTTGTGGGACCTGATACTAAGATACTCAAGTTTAACCAGTATTTTGAAAAACTATCAGGATACACTCCAAAAGAGATAGAGGGAAAGAACTGGGAGGATTTCATTTCGCCCCTTGATATTGTTCTCAGAAGGGAACCGATTCTGTCATGCGTGAGTGCACATAGTATGGTAAGGACCGTAAGCATGAGACCCTGGTAGCAACCGGTTCTGTCGGGTCTTATGGGTTCCTTATTTGATATCACTGACCTGAAAAAGAAACAATGCGAGTTTGAAACTCTTACACAGACGCATTGACTGGTTTATGTAATCATAGGCAGTTCTATCAAGCCCTGGATTACGAGATTGCGTTAGTGAACAGGTATGGAGAAGACCTTTCCTTGATACTTATGGATATGGATGATTTCAAGAAGTACAATGATCAGTTTGGGCATCGGAGATGAGGTGCTGAAGTCACTCGGTTCATGTATCCAGGACAATATTAGGGTTACGGATTGTGGTTTTCGGTATGGAGGGGAGGAATTTACTATCCTTTTGCCCTGTACGTCAGTTGATGAGGCACATAACCTTGCTGAACGGGTGAGAAATGACTTTTCTTTGCTTTTGAAGGTGGTTGTTGCACTGTCAGTTGTGGTATCACTCAGTATCGTATGGGGGAGGATGTTGATTGTTTTGTGTGCAGGGCCGATAGTCTCATGTACCAGGCAAAGACAAGAACAGGTCTGTGTATGACTTATTATCTTTCACACTGTTCAAGGTCCCTGATATCGATTATGGGGCGGGGGAATGAATCATCCCGGATGCGGGGGCAGGCGGTGTTCACGAAGCAGTCTATGAAGGGAAAGTTCTCTGCCTCCTGGGGTGTTAGCATGTCACCCATGAGGATGTAGCATGTCTTTTCCAGCCGGGCTTTGAGGGCGCGGGCTTTCTCAAGGTTCTTCTGGCCAGGTTTGGTTGAGACCAGGATACCGATGGTCCGTGCATGCAGAAATGTTGCGTAGGCCGCATACTTTCGTCTCTCAAGTGCCTCAAGCTCGTCGTCTGTTATGGTAGAGAGTTCTTTGGTGAAGGGATTATAGGTGTAGACATCCTTTCCGGTGTGACGCTTGATCTCTATCGGATGGAACCTGCCGGAGCCGATGTAGAGGTAGGCCTCTGCATCCGTAGCCTGTGAAGCATCACAGCCAAGGACCTGACCGAGGATTTTGGCCTGGGCCAGCTGGGTCTTTATGCTATCCAGGCTTTGCAGGTGCTGGACGGTGGTGAGGATACCCACGTCAGGCGGGATTTGTTTAAGGACTTCAGGTGGCAGGGTTATGTCCACATCAGCAGTGGCCTCTACGTTCATGATCTTCATGGAAGGATTGAAGCAGCAAGCATTTATGTATTTTTGTGTCTAGAAGATCCGATCCGCAAGCCAACTACCTGCATAGCCTAAACTATATCCTAGGGTGTATTGGATGGAGGCGCCAAGGGTGCCAAATACAGCTCCACGAGTTAAGTTTGCTAGCTTCTCTCCTTTATCATATTCATCATTCAGGTGGCCCATATCCTCCAGGCTGTATAACCCGTAACTTGATCCAAGGGCGTTTGCGGCCCATAAATCGGGAAAGTGCGAATCAAAATCCATTCCCTTGGCGTTCAAGCTTCCCTTGAGGCCTCCTGTTATAATACATGCGCCATGAGCCAATACAATCGAGGCAAGACCGCCGAATGTCTTGATTGTTTCTTTTTCCAGCTTTGTTAGTGCCATTTAGTGATTAATAGTTCTTCCTTTGTGGATGGACTTTTGCACTGTTTTTTATATCCTGAATGATTCTGTCTTTGCATGGGGCGGCTTGAAAGCTTGATGGACATTGATGCCGCGGGGTTTGCGGCGGATCTGGTGGAGTTCATCCAGAATCATGCTCCTGACGAAGGCATCATCCTGGGGTTGAGTGGTGGGCTTGATTCCACTGTTGTTGCGGAGCTTGCCATCAGGGCTGTGGGACCAGGTCGGGTGCAGGGGTTGCTCATGCCTGATGCTGAATCATCGGTGCGCCATGTGCGTGATGCGCAGCGGTATGCCCGGTCCCGGGGTATCCGGATTCGTAGGGTATCGTTGACACCATTCCTGCGCCTGGCGGGTGCCTGGTATCCGATCCCTTTTTTGCCGTTGGGTCTCAAGGCGCGACTCACCCGGTGGTTCTTTCGTTGGTATCGGGGGCGGACCGGCAAGACTCCTTTTGGCAGCGATTCCGGGCATTGGGTCTTCCGACGGGGGAATTCCTATTATCGCATCAAGCATCGGCTTAGGATGACCTTATTGTATTATCATGCTGAGCGGGGGAATCGGCTGGTTGTGGGCTGTGCAAACAAGACAGAATATAAGACAGGCTTCTTTGTGAAGCACGGTATCGATCATGCGGCTGACATCATGCCGCTCCTGGCTCTCTATAAGACCCAGGTCAGGGCGCTTGCCGAGTACCTTGCTGTTCCACGGCATATCATCCAAAAGGCGCCCTCGCCTGACATCGTGCCTGGCATTGTGGATGAGGAGGCGCTGGGTATCGGTTACCCTCAATTGGACCTAGTCCTGATGGGTCTTGAGAAGGGCTATGCGCGTCGTACCATCATGCGCGCGGCAGGGGTTGACCAGGCGACGGTTGACTACGTGCGGGGATTGGTGGAGCGCTCTGAACATATGCGTACTGTGTATCATCCGTAAGCTTTTTTAAACTGTGGGGTGTCCCCATTGATACGGGGCTGTAGTGTAGTTTGGTATCACTGGCGGTTCGGGGCCGCCCAACCGGGGTTCGAATCCTCGCAGCCCCATCAGACTCTCGTTTTGGGTTGTTTCGGGAATTTTCAGCGAGTTGCGGTTATGGTCTCTTCTTAATTCGTGGTTGTCTTGAAACTTCTCAAACCGGCCATCACATATCAGGTGTTCTTATCTGATCAATGTGTCAGGGTGCACTGGACACAAAGCGTAAAGATATTTAAAGGTCCTGTTGTTTGTGCGAATCATGAAGAAGATTTCAGTAAAAGGGGCACGGGAGCATAACCTGGATAATATCAGTGTGGATGTTCCTCGTGACAAATTTGTGGTCATCACGGGGCTTTCTGGTTCTGGGAAGTCAACCCTTGCATTCGATACCATCTATGCCGAGGGGCAGCGGCGCTATGTGGAGTCTTTGTCCAGCTATGCGCGCCAGTTCCTGGGGCTGATGAACAAGCCAGATGTGGATAGTATCGAGGGATTGTCCCCTGCTATCTCCATCGATCAGAAGACAACAAGCAAGAACCCGCGAAGCACGGTGGGGACAATCACGGAAATCTATGATCACCTGCGTCTTTTGTTTGCCCGGGTAGGGACTCCTTATTGTCCTGAGCATGATGTGAAGATTGAGGCCCAAAGCCCAAGCCGGATTACCGAGCAGATTAGCCAACGTTCTGGAACGGTCACTATCCTTGCTCCTGTCATACGGCAAAAGAAGGGTACGTATGAGAAGCTGTTCAAGGAATTCAACAAACGCGGATACCGGCGGGTGAGGGTGAATAGCGAAATCTATCGGACTGATGAGAAGATCGTGCTTGAACGATACAAGAAACATGAGATTGATCTTGTCATAGACCGGCTTGACGTGTCTGAACGGGAACGGTTGTCAGAGGCGGTTGAGCTGGGGCTCAAGGAGGCTGATGGGTTGTTGATTGTTGAGTCAGAGGGTAAGGATACTTTGTATTCATCAAAGATGGCCTGTCCCATCTGTGGCCTCACTGTTGATGAGCTCCAGCCACGGATGTTTTCCTTCAATAGTCCGTTCGGGGCATGTGAGGTCTGCAGCGGGCTTGGGATCAAGATGGAGTTTGACCCTGACCTTATCATCCCTGACAAGGAAAAGAGCATCGCTGACGGGGCTATCGCGATCTACCGGAATGCCGTGGATGGCTGGCGCGGCAAGTTCCTGGGGGCTGTTGCAAAGCATTATGGCTTTGATGTGTTCACTCCAATCAAAAAGCTTTCCAAAAAGCAGTACAATATCCTATTGTATGGTTCTGAGGATGCCATCAGGTTCAATATCCCCATGTCCAACGGGGGACGATGGAGCCAGGTCGGTTCCTGGGAGGGACTGGTGCCCCAGAGCGAGCGGTTGTACCACCAGACAGAGTCGGACTATCGTCGACGGGAGCTTGAGAAGTTCATGCGGGTCACGCCCTGTTCAGCCTGTGGCGGGAAACGGCTCAAGCCAAAGGTCCTGGCAGTCAAGATCAATGGGATGTCAATCATTGATGTGACTGATCTTTCCATCTGGCATTGTATCGAATTCTTCGACAAACTGAAGCTTTCAAAGAAGCAGCTTGAGATCGTGGACCAACTGCTCAAGGAGATCAGGAGCAGGCTGGAGTTCTTGAAGCGTGTGGGGTTATCCTATCTGACGCTTTCCCGTTCTTCGGGGACACTCTCGGGAGGAGAGGCGCAACGGATCCGGCTTGCGACCCAGGTGGGCTCGAACCTCATGGGTGTCATCTATATCCTGGATGAACCCTCCATCGGGCTGCACCAGCGGGACAACAACAAACTCATCGATACCTTGCACGGGCTCAGGGACCTTGGCAATACCCTCATTGTGGTCGAGCATGATGAGGATACCATGCGCAATGCAGATTATATCATCGACATGGGGCCAGGCGCTGGTATCCACGGGGGAAAGGTCATCGCTAAGGGAACGCCTAAGCAGATCGAGCGCAATGCACGATCCCTGACTGGCAAGTATCTCTCAGGTAAACTCACCATCGACGTACCGCAATCCCGACGGGAATCCAGCAAGTACATCCATGTGAAGGGTTGCATCGAGCATAATCTCAAGGATATCACAGCGCAGATCCCCATTGGTGTTTTGACCTTGGTGACTGGTGTTTCCGGGAGCGGCAAGTCCACGTTGATCTATGACATCCTTTACCGGGGGCTCATGAAAAAGTTGCATGGCTCAAAGGTCATGCCTGGGGCTCACAAGGGCATCACAATGGATTCTCCAATCGACAAAGTGATCGTGATAGATCAGACTCCCATCGGTAAGACACCGCGGAGCAATCCTGCAACCTACACCAAGGTCTTTGATGAGATACGAAAGATCTTTACCCAGACAAAGGAGGCAAAGCAGCGGGGTTACACCGCAGGTCGGTTTTCTTTCAACGTGAAAGGCGGACGCTGCGAGGCATGCCAGGGTGACGGGCTCCTGAAGATAGAGATGAATTTTCTTCCGGATGTGTTTGTTGAGTGCGAGGAATGCAAGGGAAAGCGGTACAATCGTGAGACGCTTGAGGTCACTTACAAGGGAAAGTCGATTGCTGATGTGCTTGCGATGACAGTGGAAGAGGCTCATGATTTCTTTGCCCATATCCCGATCATCAGGCGAAAGCTTGAGACACTCAAGGCTGTGGGGCTTGATTATGTCAAACTAGGGCAAAGCTCTGTCACTCTCTCTGGTGGAGAGGCACAACGTATCAAGCTTACCCGGGAGCTTTCAAAGGTGGGCACCGGGAGGACTTTGTATCTTTTGGATGAGCCGACCACAGGGCTTCATTTTGCTGATGTGAAAAAGTTGATAGCAGTCTTGAATAACCTTGTCGATAAAGGCAATTCGGTTGTGGTCATCGAGCACAATCTTGATGTCATCAAGTCGGCTGATCATGTCATTGACCTTGGCCCGGAAGGGGGACAGTTTGGCGGGGAAGTCATTGCGACTGGAAGCCCTGAGGCCATAGCAGAAACCAGGAAAAGCCATACTGGCTCTTTTCTTCGCAAGATGTTACGGTGATCTTTGTAGCAGTGATCCAAGGAGCTGTTTCAACTAGTGCAGGTCCCTTGGCTTTGAGCAGAGGTTCAGGTTCGAGGCCGTTTTACAGGTTTGGTAACGTCTTCAGGTGGAACTGGTGTTTTTTGCATTGTTGTGGAACGGTTTTTGTCCCTGCAGGGTTTTCTAGGTCATCATCAGAGGCCTTTGGTAATAGAAGGTTGGGCTTAGCAAAATGGATGGCTTGTAATTGAGATCATTAAGCTTTGTGGTGGAGGGCTTTTTTCCCTTTGTGGTATGTGTGATCCCGTAATTCTGGACGTGAAGCTTTTGATAAAAATTCCCTGTGTACTCGTATCTATCTTGTGGTTTGACCATCGGGTTGAGTTGTGTTTGATATGTCTCGATAAAGCAGCGGGAGCAGGGTATTTTTGTAAAATTGATCTTGCCTTCATATTTATAAAGGGCTTGTTTGAGTGCTATGCTCCATGATCGCAAACCTCATACAGTTTTTGGTGATGCTGAATCCCTTCGCACTATTCCTGTATCTCCTGCCGGTGATGAAGGACCTTGACTCCAAAAGTTTCTATAAGGTGCTGGTGAAGGCGTCCTTCATCTCCCTTCTCATACTGGGTGCCTGTGTCTTTTCCTGCAATGTGCTTATCGAGAGAGTGTTCCAGATCGAGATGGAATCAGTCCGGATCTTTGGCGGGATCATCATCTTTTCGTTTGCATACTATTTCATCATCAAGGGTGAAAAGGCGTATATCTACATGAAGGGAAGCCTGGACGATCTGGCCTCAGAGATTGCGCTGCCATTCATGGTTGGGGCAGGTACCATCAGTCTCGCATTATTCCTTGGACATAATCATAGCGATGTTGAGGGATTCTTTGTGATCCTGAGCGCGTTGCTTTTGACGTTTGCAATCATTGCAATCCTCAAGGAGACCCGGGAGTTCATCCTCCGCAAGCGCTACCGCATCGCGTTTGATAAGAACATGGAGATGCTGTTGCGTCTCAATGGGTTTTTTATCGGGGCGATCGGTGTCAATATGATACGAATCGGAGTGTTTAACCTGATACAATGATGGATGTACTCTTCTCCTTGTTGGTCATGCTGAATCCCTTTGCCATGTTTTTATACTTGCAGGGCATAGTGCGAGACTATACAAAAATGAGATTTTTCCTCCTTCTCGTGAAGGCATCCATAAGCACCTTTGTGATCCTGGGCTTGTTTGTGTTGAGCGGTGATATGCTTTTCAGCTATATCTTTCAGGTTGATATTGATACCTTCCGGGTGTTTGGGGGTATTGTAATCGCTTCTTACGGGTTTCTTTTCATCTTTTGCAGGCAAAATTCATTCATCCGCCGGTGCGAGGATATGGATGATCAGGCATCAGAGATCGCTTTTCCCTTCATGGTGGGAGCTGGAACGATTTCTGTTGCCCTGTCGCTTTCCAGCTATTCACATCCACTGGCGCTCGTTGGTGTGTTGTCAGTACTTTTGGTTAATATCCTTGTGGTCATGTTCCTTTTGTTGTTGCAGCAAAAACTGCCGATGCAGACTGTTGTGTTTGACAAGGTCATGGGTTATCTGTTGCGGCTGAATGCCTTCTTTATAGGGGCCATCGGAATCGACATGATACGCATTGGCCTTTGGTAATGTTTATATAGCATATCCTGTTTCCACACGGTATGAAATTCCGAGTGGATGGGCTTCAGGCTGACATTGATTGTGGTTATGCCTTCCAGGGCAAATTCAGGGTCCGTGACAACTGCCTTAATGGGCACATATTCTATAATGGGTTAGCTCATATCGGACGGAAGGCAACGCGGTATGTTGAGGGCTTTATCCAAGAAGATGATGGCCTGATATTACGGTTTCTCATGAATCCGACCAAGCATAATCAACATCGGATGGGTCCACTTGAGGCAGAACTCAGAAAGAATAATCCCCCTGTGCAAGGCCTTTATGAGGGCTTCTGGAGACCTGCGCCACAGGAGCTTTGGGATGTTCATAATTGTGCGTCTTATGGAAAGACTACAGACCCTTTTACAGTGCAGGATGATTTTGCCAGGATCTTTCTTACTCTTACTGAAGTCTACTTTTAGCATGTGTTCTTGGATATCTACTTCTCATCCGTTTTGGAAAAATACATAAAGGATTCTTTGCAGGGAGGGTGTATGAATCCACGGGAGACATACATTCATAGGGGCTTTAATGAGATGGCTGCTGTTGTCTCCTTATACAAGGGATCCAGGCTTCGGGGCTGTGTGATTGGACCTGGGTGCGAAACACCGCTTGAATATGATGATGACTCCTGGATTTCTAGTTCTTACCAACCCTTTGTGTTGGGGGCGTTGTGCGATTATTTTGGGGTTGACTATTCCCTGACCGTGGTTGACAGGGATGAGGAAGTTCTTGAAGCTGTTGTCTCGCAGTCCGTGGTCACGGTGCCCCGTCAGTGCTCACGATTGACTGAAGCCGCGTTTTTGGCATATACTGATTTGACGGATCAGGAACAATGGTATTGGGGTGAGTTATGGAGCGCACCTATCCCGGTCACATTCAATTGTGATACAGCCATGAAAGGATGGTATGACCTGGTCGTCTGTACTTATGTCGGTTATGAGGGTTCGCTTCCTGGGTCCTATGTCATAAGTGATAAAGTTATTGACGTGAAGTCGCTTGATGTGGATGAATTGATCCCCAGGTTTGGGTTGATCAGCCTGTATGAAGGACCCATAGTTTTATAAATAAAGGTATATTAGAGATAATAAAAGCTACGGCTTTTTCTGTGATATAATGGTTGACTATAAAATAATAAAATATTGCGCAATGTGCAAGAAGCGTTTTGTGGTAAAAAAGGGACAGAATAAGATTATCTATTGTGAGGACTGCCAAAAGCGCGTTGAGAGCGAGGCAAGGCAAGCACAACGAGAAGAAGAGCAAGAAGATTAAACTTGTATGAATGCTACTGACCTTCCGCGGGAGCCTGGTTGTTATCTATTCAAAGATGTTTCTGGTACAATTATCTATATCGGCAAGGCAAAGAATCTGCGCACCAGGGTGAGAAGCTATTTCCAAAAGGAGCTTGATCCAAAGACTCAGGCGCTTGTGTCTCATATCGATTCTATAGATTTCATCGCAACCCGTACGGATGTTGAAGCACTCATTCTGGAAAACACCCTGATAAAACGGCATCAGCCGAAGTACAATATCAATCTGAAGGATTCCAAGCGGTATGCGTATCTGAAAATCACTGATGAGAAGTACCCGCGGTTGGTGCTTGCCAGGCGCAGGACAGGCGGGGGGAGTTATTTTGGGCCCTTCGTTTCAGGGCAGGAACGTGAGTATGTCCGGCGGTACCTGACAAAGACATTCAAGCTTCGCACCTGCCGTCGCATGCCAAAAAAACCATGTCTTCGATATCATATCAATCTCTGCAAGGCGCCCTGTATCGGAAATATCTCCCCGGAGGACTATGCAGCCCGGGTTGATGTAGTAAAGCGGGTGCTTTCGGGCAACACCGCTGAGTTGTTGTCAGACCTCCGGGAGCAGATGCATGAGTATTCTGTGCAGCAGGAGTTTGAGCGTGCCAAGGAGATCCGTGATTATATACAGGCGTTGGAGTATCTGGAAAACCGGCAGACCATGGACCGGAACAAGCGATATGATGAGGATATCGTGAATTATGTGGTTGACAATAGTCAGGTTTACTTGTTGCTGTTTAATGTCTATAAGGGGACGCTTGCACAAAAGCATGAGTTCAGTTTTGCCCACACTCCTGACTTTTTCGAGGAGTTTCTTGTGCAGTACTATGCAGAGGGCAAACGGCCACGGGAGCTGATTGTCCCGCATCAGGTGAGTTCAGCGTTCTCAGGATGGTTCACGGTGCATGTGCCCCAGCGGGGTGAGAAGAAACGGTTGTTGGATCTTGTCAAACGGAATGTAGAGTTGACCTTCTTTGGGAACATGCAGAAGGTTGAGGCATTGCAAAAGGCGCTGGGTCTCATGGATACGCCTTATGTGATAGAGTGTATTGATATCTCCCATTATGCAGGCAGCTCTACTGTGGGCTCACTGGTGCAGTTCCGTAACGGTCGGCCGGATAAATCAAATTATCGCCGGTTCAAAATAAAAAGTGTGGAAGGGGTTTCTGACACTGACTCCATCGCTGAGGTTGTGTGGCGTCGGTATTCACGGCTGAAAAGGGAGGGTCAGATGCTGCCCAACCTGGTCATAATCGACGGTGGACGAGGACAGTTGAATGCTGCCCTCTCTGAATTGAGAAATATTGATGTGGTGGTCCCTATCATAGGACTTGCCAAGCGTGAGGAAGAGGTCTACATGCCGGGAAAGGAAGCTTTTCACGCAAAAGGGGATGCGAAGCTTTTTTTGCAGGAGATACGTGATGAGGCACATCGGTTCGCAGTCAGTTACCATAGGGTGCTTCGGAGCAAAGAACTTAAATAGATCCCTATCATACTCTTTTTCATGCAAACTGCGGATAATTTGTTGTCATTCTATGCAAAGATCTCTTGTGTACTTGAGGATATGAGGAGGGATGGCAACTATGCACAGATTGACCATGTCATAAATGATCATCTTGAGGGAATCCTGTCTTGCATGGATACGGTATGTTTTATGGAAGAGAATGGACTGCCGGGAACCCTCCAGTCTGAACAGGGTGGAGTGCTTGTTACCCACTGGCTTCATGCGCATGAGCTACCATTTGTCCGCAAAGCATTGCAACAGCACCTTGCGTTGTGGGAAGGATTCCTTGCTGATTATGATGCGGTGCTTAAGGACCTCATGCAGAATATCACAATCCAACGGTTGAATCATGGTACCAGTTTTGAGGTTGCGGAAGAGGGTTATACATTGGAGAAGGGCAATCTTGTCCTCACAGATAGGCTGTACATGCGTACCCATCCATATCAACTCCGGTGTGTGGAAGGGAATGTGATATACGAATCAACGGGGGTGTTCAAGCAGGATCAGATCCGTGGGAGCCTTGCAAGAAGTTTGGATGGACTAGAGAATGTGACACTTGTGGATTACCATGCTAATCTTGATACCCTCCTTGGCGCTGCAATCCAGCGATTACGGTCGGATTCATACGCTCGTGTCCTTTATGTACAGCAACCTTTATAAAGTTGTATTGTCAGTTGTTCTGTATGGCAGGAGAAGCGGCTATTGTGGGTCTTGTATTCGTGATGATGTGGTTCATGTTCAT
>JBNJGT010000046.1:0-11710 GCA_051819765.1 Nanobdellota archaeon | reverse complement strand
TGGATATGGTAATATTTTGCTTGCTAATCCCAGCAGAATTGGCTTAATCGCAAAATCCAGAAAGAAAACTGATAAGCATGATGCAAGAGTTCTTGCAAAGATGTATCATAGGATCAAAAAAAGAAAGACACACAATATTGCAATCACTGCGGTTGCAAGAAAAATGCTAACATATATCCATACAATGTTAGCAAATAATTTAAAGTATCAACAACTTCAAGCTTATAAAAAGGCGTCATAGGCCTCCTGCAAGATTCATAGTCCTCTAATTGTCTTTGACAATTACGACTGCCTTATGATTAGGAGACGCCTGCTACGACTGCAATAATGGTATATATCCGGATGCTAAGCATCTGGTGAACGACCGGATAGATGAATGTCGTAAAGCCTTTTTAGTGGGGATTTTTTCCCCGCTTTCCCCCAAGCAGTGGGAAAGGAGGAAAAAATCTGTAGGACAGAGCAATAGCTTTGTGCTGAAACGAGCTATAAAATAGCGAGGTTAAACATAGATGATTTACCGTGATGCGGGACTGATTTGCGGGATTGAGGTCCACCAACAGCTAGAAGGTAAGAAATTATTCTGTGAGTGTCCCACAACCATTGTGGATGACGAGATCTATGACTATGAGGTCATGCGTACCCTGCGGGCAGTGAGCGGCGAGACCGGAGCGGTTGATATCGCGGCCCAACAAGAGATGGCAAAGAAGAGGCACTTTGTCTATCGCGCTGAGAAGAATACCTCCTGCCTTGTGGAGCTGGATGAGGAGCCACCTCATCCCATCAACGAAGAGGCGGTGAAGACAGCGCTGCAGGTCTCTGAGCTCCTGAAAGGCCGCACCGTGGATGAGATCCAGGTCATGCGCAAGACGGTGGTCAATGGCTCAAACACCACGGGCTTCCAGCGGACCGCACTGGTTGCCCAGAACGGGGCTGTTGAGACAGCCGAGGGGCCAGTGGGTGTTGAGACTGTCTGCCTTGAAGAGGATGCCTGCAAGGAGGTTGCCCAGGCCAATGACCATGTCGTCTATAACCTCTCCCGGCTGGGGATCCCTCTCATCGAGATCGCCACACGACCTGACATCAGGTCTCCTGAGCAGTGCCGGGAGTGCGCAGAGAAGATCGGTATGATCCTTCGCTCCACAAGCCGTGTGAAGA
This sequence comes from Nanobdellota archaeon, assembly GCA_051819765.1. Classification (GTDB taxonomy): domain Archaea; phylum Nanobdellota; class Nanobdellia; order Woesearchaeales; family JACJVW01; genus JBNJGT01. The sequence goes on along the minus strand of JBNJGT010000046.1, from coordinate 10,555 downwards.
GGGGGCTTGGGACCATCAGGCAGGATATCAATATCTCTATCAAGGGTGGAGAGCGTATCGAGATCAAGGGCGCGCAAGACCTCAAGATGATCCCTACGCTTGTGGAATACGAGGTGCAACGGCAAAAAGCGCTCATTTCCATGCGTGAGGAGCTTGGGACATTTGCGGCTGATGAGACCCAATACGACATGACTCCGCTCTTCAAGGATAGTGACTCAAAGATCATCAAGAATGCCCTGAAGAAGGGGGTTGTCCACGCCCTGAGGGTGCCTGGTTTTTCCGGATTCCTGGGCCGCGAGGTCCAGCCCGGGCGACGGCTCGGTTCAGAGATCAGTGATTACGCGAAGGTCCGTGCAGGTGTTGGCGGACTGTTCCATTCTGATGAGCTTCCAAAGTATGGCATCACCGAGGATGATGTCGCAGCAATCCGCAAGGAACTTTCTTGTAAGGAGGACGATGCCTTCATCCTGGTTGCCGACGAGAAAGAACGGACAACCAATGCCCTTGCGGCTGCATTGGACCGGATCAGACTCTGCAGGGAGGGGGTCATAAAAGAGGTGCGTAAGGCGAACCCGGATGGGACCACCAGCTATCTTCGGCCGATCCCGGGTGCTGACCGCATGTATCCTGAAACCGATGTTCTTCCCATAAAACCGGCATCACTTGAGCTTGAGCCAGTGGAACTCCTGGATGATAAGGAGAAACGGTTCGAATCAGAGTATGGACTGGGGGCAGACCTTGCAAAGGCTATCACCAGATCAGACCTGTTGGTGGTGTTCGAAAAGCTGGTCGGAAAGACAAGCCAGAAGCCTGCCTTCATCGCCGAGACGCTGGTATCCATGCCAAAGGAGATCAGACGCAATGAGGGAGAGATGAACCTTGGGGAGCTCGATTTTGAGGAAGTCATCGGGCATGTGGATTCGGGAGCGCTTCCGAAGGCATCCATGTATGACGCGCTGGTCGCGAAACAGAAGGGGGAATTCAGGCTCAGTGATTTCAAGGCAGTTGATGATTCAGAGCTGGAGACAGCTGTGAAGGAGATTGTGGACGAATTATCCGGCAAACCCTTCGGCGCCATCATGGGAGAGGTTATGAAGCGGTTCGGCGGCAAGGTTGATGGCAAGAAGGCCAGTGAGCTTATCAAGAAGTACCTATGATTGCGCCCTTCATCATTGCGTCAATGAAGGTTCAGATGATGATGGAAGCAGCTTATCACCTATAGTGGGTAGTCATCCAAAGATGCATCTACTCAGTCACGCATTTGAAGTGATTGAATAATAGGTTTCTGTTTGTGCCTTCAAGGCACGCCGATAGGATAAACTGCCTTGGAAATCGGATTTTAGAGCAGATTCTTACCTCAGTGGAATACAAGGGGATGCACCATATCTGGCTTTGAGGGACATGTTCTTGATATAAAGAGACTTTTATGGTCTTGGGTAAAGAGCCCGGTGGAAATTCGTCTTCAACTATCAGGTTAGCTTTGCTGCCGATCCCCTACCCGTCGAGTATCCATGAGAGAAGCTTGTGGATTTCACCATAGCCATAAGAACCGATATCATTGAAAATATCGTTGAGGTGGACTCATATATCGAGGAAGTCCTCAAGACTCCAGCCCGCAAAGTCCCATGCCACCTGAGCTCAACAAAGAGCTGCGTCTGATCGTTCTGCACCGGTAATTATTTATAGGACAGAAGCCACTAGAATCCCTATGCATGACATCATTCTGGGTCGATTAGACAATGACCGAAAGAAATACGGCACCAAGGGGACAATCCTCTTGGGACGCCAATACGTCACCATGGGACAGGTGACAAGCCTTGCAAACAACATGTACCTGGATATCGCAGGCGCCCATGTAGTGTTCATCTGCGGAAAGCGGGGCGGCGGTAAGAGCTATACCATGGGGGTCATCGCTGAGGGTCTTGCTGACCTTTCTGAAGAGATCAGGGAAAATCTCTCAATCATCATGCTTGATACAATGGGTATCTACTGGACTATGCGTTATGCCAACCAGAGCGATGATATGCTCCTTCGTGACTGGGGATTCAAGCCCCACGCACTGCAGCCTGTGATATTCACGCCAAAAGGCTATTACTACCAATACCGTAAGGAGGGGATTCCCACTGATTATCCATTCTCAATCAGGCCATCAGAACTAAACCCTGAGGACTGGTTCCTGTCATTTGATGTGTCTGCTAACGACTCAATGGGAGTTTTGGTTGAACGGGTCATCCTGCGGATGAAGAAGGAGGGGTCAAACTTTGACATCGATGACATCATCAAGGAGGTGCAAGCTGACCAAAAGTCTGACCAGAAAACAAAGGATGCGGTTGAGAACCGCTTCCTCTCAACCAAGGAATGGGGGGTGTTCGATAAGGAGGGTACACCACTCAAGGATCTTGCTGTACCCGGCCAGGTCACGGTGCTGGATGTAAGCTGTTACGCAACCATGCCAGGGGGATGGAAAATCAAGTCACTTGTCATCGGTATCGTGTCTCAGCGTTTATTTGTGAACCGTATGGTTGCACGGAAGAAAGAAGAATATCAACAGATCCATAGCTCTGTCCAGTATGTGACTGAGGACGAAAAGAAAAAGAAGGAAGACATGCCGTTAGTGTGGCTGGTGATTGATGAGGCACATGAGTTCTTACCGGTGAAAGGCAAGACCACTGCCACAGACTCCCTGGTGACAATCATGCGTGAAGGCCGGCAACCGGGAATCTCCCTTATTCTTGCAACACAACAGCCAGGAAAAATCCATACGGATGTCATGACCCAGTCTGATATCCTGATAAGCCACCGGATCACGGCAAAGCTTGACACAGACGCACTTGGGATGCTGATGCAGTCATATATGCGGGAAGGGCTCGATAAATACCTGAACAATCTTCCCCGGGAAAAAGGATCGGCCCTTATAGTGGATGACGCTAATGAGCGTATCTATCCCATGCGGGTGCGACCCCGCTTCACATGGCACGGCGGTAGTTCGCCCAGCGCCCTCAAGAAAGAGAGCCATGGCTATGAGATCTTGAATATTGAAGATATCTGATTATCTCTTTCCTTACTTTTCCTTTTGCGATATCCTTGGGGACTGCTATGATCTCAAGTTCCGGGAGTTTCCCCAGCTCATGAAGAAGCTGGATGTAAAAGGACAAATCGAGGTCGTGGTTGGTGACGATGTTGCGCTCCTTAAGATATGCAGGGTCTTTGATCCGCTTGATGGTGTCCACGTCAGCAACATCGAGGATGACCAGTTTCTTCTCGGTCTGTGCTGCATCAAGAAAATGGTCGATGCTGCACTTCGTGAAGGTAATGCCCGGCATATCCAGTTCGTCGGCAAGCTCCAGGCAAAGCTTATCATCCTCAATGAATTCATTACCTAAGCAAAGGACTTCCATCACAGCAGTAACCCTATTATGGACACTAACATAATCAGCAAAGACAGTATAAAAAGCCAGAGCAACTCGGATATGACGGTGAATCCACCCTGCAGCGCCCCTTTCTTGACCCCGATGATGATCGGCAGACCGATGAGCAGTGCCATAGTGATGAGGACCTCCAGCAGTATGATGATCACAGCAATGATTTCGCCGGTATCATATCGCATAGTCTCATTTGCAAGCCAAATAATAAGCACGCCCAAACCCCATAAGAGCATTATCCCAATGGTGTTGAAGAGCCCAGCGAGCAAGGGGGTGACATACTCTGAGCTCTTGCTTTTCTTGGCCTCCATTGAATGGATCAGCTTTCGGAAACCAAATACCATCAGGGTTCCTATGACTGCAACAGCCACTAGAGAACCCAGAATCTTTCCATAGTTGAGCCGCAACCAACTTGAGGCATAGATACCGTTGAGTGTATAGCGTTCATAGGGGTCAAGATACTGTGCAGTCTTGATTACTCCCTGAGAGCGCTGTATCTGGTTTTGGTAATTGTAGATCTGCTGACTGGTCTCAGCTGAGAATGAATCAGCCTTCAGATCGAAGTTGGGCCTATAATCTATATGGGATTGCGTGCCTTTCATATAAAGGTCATCCTGCACATCAACTGCGACACGCAAATGCTGTGTTGTCAATGGGACCCCAGCCGTCTTGAAGGTATACTTGTAGGCCCCAAGGCTTTTTGTTGCCATGGGTGCCTTGTAGACTAGCATCAGACGCGCATTTTCCTTCTCAGCAGGATACAAGGTTATGACTGTTGACTCAGAAAGCCTATCTATTGAGTAATTGAGCTTATCGTAGATGACCTGATTATTGTAGTGGGTCTGGTAGTTGGCGCATACCTTCTCAGATTCAAGGCATGGACCATCATACTTGACACAATTTCCATCGTAGTCATACTGAACACAGGTTTTCCCCTCTCCCGGTTTTATGCACCGGTATTCCCAGTGCGTACAGATGCGTTGTGTTCGGCCCTGCATCTCCTGGACCGCACCAAGCATGGTCACCTGGTTGTTAGGGACTTCAAGACTCAACTGATTATGTGCTTCACTTATCTCAATCAACAGGGAAATTACAGCTTCTCCTTCACCATCGAATTCAACCGCATAATACTGGTTCACTGAATCCATTGGTATGGCAAATACAAATGAGCATAATATCAATAAAAGTACGAGTCGTTTCATTCTTTCACCTTCTGGTCAATCAGTCCTTTTGCATTGGAGACCACATCAATGAATGATGACTCGGGCTCACTGAGTGGCTCGATGGATGAGGTGATCTCATGTACCTTGGTTATGGAAGGAGGTGGCGCTGCAAGCTTGAGGATCATCGCGAACCTGGCTGTTGCGACTGCGAGCTTCAAGCGATCGGAAGCCTCAGCGAATTCTGTCACCTCATGTTGAATCAGGTGGGAGGTCTCCTGGGCAAGGTCCTGCTTGTTCTTGTACCGCAGATAGATGGTACCTAAGTCTTCGGTTCCGGTGAGCTTTAGTTCATAGATTGCTGTAACCTGATGGCCTGCGCCAATCTCGCCTGCATCCTTAGAATCATTCCTGAATTGATCATCGGCAATCTTCCTGTTCTCGTAGCCGATGAGGCGGTACTCCTGGACTGATTCAGGGTTGAACTCCACCTGGACTTTGGCATCCTTCGCGACAGCCTCAAGGGTCCCTGAGAGTTGCTGATTGAACACGCGGCGGGCTTCCATGAAATCATTCACATAGTAGTAGTTGCCGTTCCCTTTATCAGCAATCTTTTCAAGCAACTCATCATTGTAGTTACCCATACCAACGCCGATGGCAGAGATCATGATCCCCTGGTCATAGTATTCCTGGAGCTTATGGATCATGGCTTCGGGATCTGTGGTTCCCACATTTGCCACACCGTCTGAGAGCAACACCACTCTGTTGTTTTTCTCACGGTTGAAATTTTCTGATGCCAATTGATAGCCAAGGCGAAGACCTGCGTCCGCGTTGGTGGAACCTCCTGCTTCCAGATTCCCGATGGCTGTCTCAATCTTTTGGCGGTCCCGGGTGCACTCAAGCGCCTTTTGGGCATTGGTGTTATAGGTCACCATGCAGATCGTATCCTCCTCTGAGAGCTGGCTCACGAGATAGCGCATGGTGCGCTTGACCAGGCCCAACCGGTTCTCCCGGTTCATGGATCCTGACACATCAACCACAAAAGTAAGGGTTGCAGGAGATCGGTTTTCAATCTCATGAGATTTGATTCCGATGCGCAAGTAGTGTATCCCTTCATCAAAGGGAGATGGTGTCACATCCGAGATGATGGAGAAGTCACCTTCAGGGTTCTCATACTTGTAGTCATGATAATTGATGAATTCCTCAGGACGGATCGCATCTGTTGGAGGAAGGCTCCCCCTCATTATGTAATTCTTAGCAATGGTATAGGAGGCTGTATCCACGTCCAGACCGAAGGTTGATCTTGAATCGTTTATGGTCTTCTTGAAGATATTCACGCCATAATCCTGAAAATACATGGCATCAGGAACGGAGGGGGTTGGCTGGGATGTCCCTGATGCCTCTCTTGTTACAGTCTGTGGAGATCCACCGGATTTGACTGAGCCTATTGCTGCGTCGCTGTGACGTTCAGACTCGTATACCTCCGAGACCTTGGTGTTTGCACTGAATTGTTCTGTTGCTGCACCAAAGTCGTTGCGTATGAATCCCAAGCCAAGCACGCCAAGTATCAAGATGAGAATGAGCAATACAACAATTGCACCTGCCATACCAATGAAGACTTTTTTCATGGGACCTCTATAGGGGATCTATTTTTTAAATCCTTGTTACTCCTAGATAGGTATTAAAATTACGACCTTAAAAAAGTAGTTTTGGTTCTAGCCCAAAGGCAATCTGCTTTTGCACCGGCAGATCGATGTCCGGCATCCTGTTGCCGATAATGTCAATACAGAGCAGCGGCTTGCCATCTTTTTCTTCCACTGTCCTTAAAAGGATGTCCTCTTCATACCCCTGAAGCCTTTGCTTGAGATCCTCAATATTGTACTCGGCCAGCCTGATTCCCCGGTAAGTCCCCTGCATCGGTCCGCGGTTGATGTACTCCATAGTGTCTTCTGATTCCACAGAGACATCGGCGTAGGTCTCCACTCCCAACTGATTCCTAAAGTGCTTGACAATCCCTTCTGCTGAAAGATTGGTGTCTCCATGGATCAGGATGCCGGGCCTTCCATCCATCTCGAAAAAAGCCTTTATGAAGGTGCTTTTCTGGAACGTGTGCTTGACTGTCTCAAGGTCTGTTTCAAAATAGATTATTCCTCTGGCAAGCATAACAAGGATACAAAAGAGAATGTATAAAAAACTTTAGTTTTCTATCCGGCGGCGTTTCTTTCGCAGGGAGAGGAATACAATGATTATCACGACCACTACCACTGCTGCGGCGTAGAAGCCAGGATTCATGGTTATCTCAAGAGGGAGCCTAACAGTGGTTGTCTTGAACAAAATCCCTTCTTGCTGGCCGTAGTATGCTTTCACATTGACTTGAGTATTCTCCCCCAGGTCAACGGAAGACAGGTCTGCCCGAACAATCACTTCGCCGGAAGCACCCGCGGACAGGCTTTTTGTTTGGCGCGGAGTCAGGATAGTTTCCTCACCATCCACGATGACATCGATCAGCTCAATGTCCACGTAGGCTTGGACAGAGCCCCTATTTTTGACCTTGATCTTAAAGGCCTTATTCAGGCGGTCATACACCGCTTTCTCAATTGAGATATTTGAGCTATCAAGCACCTCGACCATGGGAAGTGAGTCGAAAGGGTAGTCAAGCCTTCGTTCCAGGCTGTTGTTTGCCCTTCCAAAAAGTACACTTATCCGACCAGAGACACTTTCATCCGTGATCTCCACCGGATAAGAGATGGTTTTTGAATGATCACCGTCCAGAAATTGGAGGTTGCTGGAGAGGGTCTCCTTTTCGTCTCCAATGTTTAGTGTAATGGTCGGAAGGAAATACACCCGCAGATCGTTCTCATTCTGATAGGTCACCTCAAGCTGCTGTGAAAGCTGATTATATCGTATAGATGAGATTCCCAGACGCGCATCATACGCGGGGATGGAGAATGTATCCAGGCTCTGGATGCTGTTTGAGCCGCCTGAACCGCTTTTTCCGATGAGTGCAATCACAGTCAGTGTCTTTCCCTGATTCTTCAACCTATCCTTGAGATTCTTTGCAAGGGGTGCCAGATCGTTTCCTACAAGGGTCGCAATGGTAAAATCAGATTCCAAAAGATAATTTTCAACACTTGAGGGGACATTGGATTTTCCTATGAAAAGGAGCGGAAACTCTTTATTGAACAGGCTTTTTTCGATGAACTCTCCGTTTGAGATCTTGACAGATTTTGTGGGCTTATTTGCGATGAAGCGATCAATGATCTCCATGTTGTTGTCAAACCGGTTCCCGTTATCTATCCTTACCGGTGCATCGATGTCATCCACAAAGCCATAGGTCATGATGATGTTTGCATCTTGGGGAACTTCATCCTCAAACACCACATATGCCTCATTCTGGAGTGCATAAGGCGCAACAGACATGGCATCATATCCGTAGGCACCGTCAATGACGATGGCATCCTGAATCTCCAGCTCCTCGAAGAGATTTGCATTCATATCATCCTCAGGGAATGTGTCATAGGTGAACCCATTGGTCCGAATAAGCGATTCCAGTCCGGGATAGACGGGCTCATCCGACTGGAGCAACAATATCTCCTTCTCAGGCAGCCTGTCGAAAAGGGAGTTCACTGAGTCCGGACCCCTGACGAAGAAGACCTCCTTGCCTGAAAGCCGTGCTGCCAGGATACCTGAATATACATCCTGCCAGTTCTCTGAGTTGATGAGAAGAACGTCTGAACTTGTGAAATCAGCTGCAACCATCACAGACAAAAGCAAGAGCATACAGACCCATTTCATGAGAGAACGTTACGAATACCTCTTTTTAAAGATTTTGTTTGTCCTTCTCAAGATCCTCTAACTCATGGGTCACTTCGAGGTATTCCTGCTCTTCGTCATACGCTTTTTGGTTCCGGGTAGGGTTGACCTGCTTGAGAAGTTCAGTTATCTCAGCATCAAGTCGCTGCTTGAGATCGATAAGTCCCTGGCGATCATGGGGACGCTCAGGTTTTGGTTCAGGATTTGCTTTTGGCTTTGCTTCTTCTGGTGTGCGATGGAACAGGCTATGCAAAAATGCGATCAATCGGCTGAATAGCGAAGGCCGGCTCTCGGCTTTGGGTTCTGTCTTCTCGGGTCTGTCATCACTTTCCTCTTTGGATCCTTCCTTCTCATATTTGGTGTCACCGTCCTTTGTTTCTGTCTTCTCAGGGTTGGCCTCGCTTTCCGGTTTGGAGCTTTTTACTTTTCCAGGGGGTGCCCCTCGTTGCTTCCTTTGCTTATGCCAAAAGATATATCCGCCCATAAGAATCACAAGACCCAGTGGGATGAAGAGGTAAACCACGGGAAATGATTCCTCAACCTCTTCGACCTGTGTTGTATTGGTTGTATTCTTCTCAGGAAAGAGACTTTCAAGATCAATCATTGTCGGATTAGACAAAGTCATATTAAGCCCATCCTTCTCGTATCTGATGGTGGTGTTTGAGAGGAGCATACCTCCTTCTCTCAGGGGAAGGGAGAAGACAATCATCTCCTTGTCCACGTTTACCTCAGTGCGCTTTGAGAAGAAGAGGTTCTTTTCTTCCACGATAACGTCAACTGAATCATTCAATGGGTTAACAACAGTTATCTGAAGATGGGGTGTCCCATCAGGACGTGTGATGTTCTTTTTGATCTGTAATCTCTTTAGCGGATGCGCGGTGATGGTGAATTTCTTTTGGAGGTGATATCGATTCATGTACTCATCCTGGTAGGATACTTCAACGTCATACGTGTACTCGGTCCTGGATCTGACGGCTGGCACACTGATGGATATGTTCTTGTCAGTTGCCATGGTGAATTCCTTTGTCGCCTGAGGGGTAGTAAAGATAACAGAAGCGTTCGTCACATTTATCCGGGACCTGAGACTGATGCTTGCGTTTATTGTCTTTTGACCTGTCACATCAGACGGGGCATTTACCTCAAGAGTACTCTCAGGTTTTGAGATATTTACTACCAGCGGGAGCATGTATTCTGCATCCGTTGATCCAAGTGAATAGGAAAGGAAGAGTGGCAATTCCTTTACTCCATGACTGAGCATATGGAGGCGAAAATCAAGGCTTCTGGTCTGGTTGGGCCGTATGAGGTTATCCTTGAGCAACCTATAAACCTGTTTTTTTCGATACTCATCAAGCTTCTCGAAATAATCTTCTTGTATCAGATTCAGACTCCCGACTGTTATGTTCTGAGTCAGGTTATTGGTGATATTAAGGACCATATCGACCTGATCACCAACCACAATCTGAGGGGGAGACTTGAGATTGAAGCGGAAGGGTGAACGGATATCAAACTCCAGATCGTCAAGCTCTACGGTCTTCTCTTCTCCAAAATGATTGTAGGATAGCATGCCTTTGAGGGCAACAAGCTGGGATGCCCGCCCATACAATGTGAACTCGCAGACATGTTCCGATCCCTCTGAAAGATTGTCGCTCCAGAGCACTACGTTATCATAGGATTCGCATCCATAGAGAGATTCGACACTCAGGTTATGGGGCAAATCAAGGATGAAGGTGAGATTATTTGCCTGAAAATTGCCAGAATTATGAATCTTTGCCCTGAACCTGCGTCTTTCACCCACCCATAGACTGCTGCGATCCTGGGAAATCTCAATAGTTATGTCTGGTTCGAGGTCTGTCCTCTCAAGGGTTGCTGTCTCATTATTGGGTTTGCCAGTAAAACACAGACGCTCCATCCCGAAATCATCACAATCTCCCTCTTCAAGGGCGAGAGCAGTCGTGTTCCCTAATCTGAAGATCACATGAAAATCCTCAAGGACAATCAAGTCATAGGATGTGCCGTTCAGGCTGATTGAATCACCAGTGCTGTAGGAGGCACCCTGAACTAGAAAAGCCAATACAATCACCAGCACGACGAGAGATTTCCTCATGAGTCCTCCTTTTTCCCTATTGGTGTGTTTTTTCTTTAAGTATTTAACGGTAATTA
>JBNJGT010000045.1:8914-12409 GCA_051819765.1 Nanobdellota archaeon | reverse complement strand
AAATTGAACTAAATCTGAAGCGAAATAGATTAAAGAGTCTCATAGAGGCTTACAAGCTCATAATCCAAAGATTATTCGCTTGTTAAGTCAACAATGTCGGTCTGACGGACTTGGACTTTGAGATGTATAAGACCGAGTTTATCAACGATTGCGTCCGACGGGCGATACATCGTCTCATGAAGGGAGATGAGCCTGATGATATCCTTACGGAGACTGGGGATGTTGTACCGGATTTCGAACCGCTTAAGAGCATCGATGTGACAGATGAGAAAATCACAATTTTGACAGCCCGGGATACAATAGTGAAGCTGAATCAGGTATATAGTCGTCATGTGAGTCAGAAGGTGGTTGCTTATGAACGCCTGGTTGAGAGGGGGGGCACAGTAAGCGATGCAGATGATCTAAGCCGCAGAGATTATGAGCATTTTGAGCGGGACAAGCAAGAGATTTCGGAGTGGTCTGATACAGGATTTCCAAAAGACCTATTCCTAAAAACCCTGGCAAAGAGCAAATATGGCATCAATAGCGAGTGTGATCCGATCTATGATATCCGGTCAAGGTCTTATGGCCGGTCGGATATCATCAAGATAATTGATAATCAGCCCCAGTTTTGGGCTGAATTTGAGACCCTCATGAAATTGAGTATGGTCCCTGGTATGAATGTGCCGATGATCGGAGAGATGAAGCGGCTGGATGATGGCATTGCCCTGGACCTCACCAAGGTGATGGGCTTTCCATTGTGCGATATCTCCTATTCCCTGGGGTCTGATGTGAGGCCACTTGTGGAGGGTCATCTGATGGATCTTGCCCTTATCCAATGTGAGTGCGATACTGTGGAGATTGCAACCAAAGGGAAAACCCTTTTGCAGGAACGGCAGGACTACGATTACATTCTGGGGAGAATGATGAAGCATTACGGACTTAGCGGACCTGACATCGGAGGGGAGCTCTCATCGTTTCCCACCTTCTCATACCGGGACGCGAGCCTGTTCAATGTGATGATTGATTACCAGTTTTGCCTTGCGTTGATGCACCGGGAGGTGGAGATACCTGAAGCGGTGTTCCATGAGATGGAGCGGGAGACCTATAATTTGTCCATGGCAGAGCGGGTGAGATATTTGCAGGACTTGCATGATTATCTGGATGATCTGGATGTTACGATGCCTTTCGAATTGGCACGCTTCCAGATCGATTTCGGTTCCATGCACAAGCGGGCTTTCCAGCTGGAGGATTTCCTTTTGGCGGTGGATAATCCCTTCCTTGCGCCGAGTGAGGATGTGTTGCAGGAGTATCTCAGTGCATACCAGCACTATCTTTCTGAGATAGGGGATGTCACTATCCAGGATGCGCAGCGGCAGTTGGTCGTGGGAGGATTCTACCGACAGCTGAAGAATTTCCATTACCTTGAGTCTGGTCGGCTGGACTATGGCGAGAAGCAGGAAGAGTTTGCGGCGTATTATTTTGATAGGGTTCGGCGGTATGGACAGGAGCTTGGAATAGATGTGTGAACCTGTCTTCAATTGAGAAGGACAATGGAAAGGTTCAGTACTGCGGCGAAACTTACCCAGAGAAGGTAGGGGATGAGCAGGTAGGCTGCGGGCCGGGAGATCCGGTAAAACTGGACTATGGATGCCACTATCGCTACCCATAATACGATGATCTCTATGAAGGCAATGAGCGGGGATTGCAGACCGAAGAACAGTATGGACCAGAGTGAATTGAGGACCAGCTGGACTGCGAAGATCACTAGGGCTTTTGTAGTGCGGTTCTTATTGTTCCATACCAGGTAGAGGGAAATCCCCATCAATAGATACAGGACTGTCCACACGGGGCCGAACACCCAGCCGGGTGGGTTGAAGACAGGCTTTGCCAGGGTGACGTACCAGGTGGAAACGGATGAGACAGTGAAGACTGAGCCGATGATGCCTGCCAGCTGACAGATGATAAGTGAGGCTATCAGTCTGAAGTAGTTTACCATTATGGTAGCAAAGGAAACTGAACTATATAAATATGCTCACACGTTGATCTGGGAGTTGGCCTTGCCCAGGCGGTGCTTGTGCCGCTTCAACAGGGGTTTGACGTGCTCCTGCAGGTAGTCGGTGACCTGGAGGGGTGCGGGCCAGGCAAGGGTCTGGGGGTCCTCCAGATAGGCTGTTAAGTCTGTTGCGGGAAAGCGAGGATCCTGTTCCAGGCGCCGGAAGAAATCGTTGTCGATGCCCTTGTCCTTCATCGCCATCTGGGTGTGTGAGGCGTGCTCTGCCATGATGGTGTGCAGCTCCTGGCGGTCGTGGCCCTCTTCCACGAGGTCCATGAGGATCTGCTCTGAGCAGAGGAAGGGCAGGTCTTCCTGGAGGACCTTTTGTATGCGCTGCTCATAGAAGGTGAGGGGGCGCATGTCCTGGCCCACGTTCCGGTCGGTTATGTTGTTTGCAAGCATGAGACAGGCGTCGGCCAGGAGGAAGGCCTGGGGGATGTCCATGCGCCGTGCCGCTGAATCGTCCAGGGTGCGTTCCAGCCACTGGTCCATGGGGATGTGATAGAACTCGGGGAGGAGGTTGACGAGCTTTCGGGAGAGGCCGCAAAGGCGCTCGCTTCGCATGGGGTTTTTCTTGTAGGGCATGGCGCTTGACCCTTTCTGGTGGACCTGGAAGGGCTCGTCAACGAGCTTGTCTTTTGCCATCAATCGGATGTCCTTTCCGAACTTATGGAGGGCAACGCCCATATAGCCAAGCCCTGCCGCAAGGGGGATGTCGGATGCCCGGGGATAGGTCTGGCCGGTGACGGGATAGCTTTCTGAGAAGCCAAGCTTTTGTGCGACAAGCCTGTCCAGCTGCTTCACTTTTTCATAGTCGCCGAAGAGCTCGTAGTAGCTTGCCTGGGTCCCAAGGGTGCCTTTCGCGCCCCGGGCTTTCAAGGTGATTGCGTCCAGGTGTTCAAGGCTCTCTGCCAGATCTTGGATGTAGAGGGTCATGCGCTTGCCCATGGTTGTGGGCTGGGCAGGCTGGTAATGGGTGAAGCCCAGGGTGACGGTGTCCTTGTAGGTGTCTGCGATGCCTGCCATGTTTGCGATGGTGTTTACGATACCAGTCTTTGCGAGCTCGAGCGCTTCACGCATCTGGATGAGCTCAGTGTTGTCGTTGACATACATGGAGGTCGCGCCCAGGTGGATGATGCCCTTTGCCTCGGGGCAGTGAGTCCCGAACTCGTAGATGTGGGCAAGGACATCGTGACGGATCTCCTTCTCCTTGTCTTTTGCCACTTGGTAGTCGATGGTGTCGACAGCCTTCATCTCATCGATCATGCTTTCAGTGATGCGTTCCAGGCCGAGCTCCTTTTGCGCCTCTGCGAGAGCGATCCAGCAGGAGCGCCAGCTCTTGAACTTGAACTCATCTGAGAATATGTATTGCATGTCTTGTGATGTGTATCTGCTGACCAAGGGTTCTTTGTAGGCATCCATGACTGAGGAAATGCGCTGGTGCTATTTATTGGTTTTGG
>JBNJGT010000045.1:0-8814 GCA_051819765.1 Nanobdellota archaeon | reverse complement strand
GTTGTCTTTGAAACTTTTCAGTGATAAAAACTTCGAAATATTTATAAAGAATACATTCTTTTAATCTACTAGCACTATGGAGAAGGAAAGGACGCTTACGGATATTGTAACAACCGCAGTTGTGGGGCTAACTACCTTTGTTGGTGGGGTTGAAATAACAAAAGGGGCAATGGATCTGGGCGACAAAATGGCACCTCACATCGAAAAATATACTGGATGGGTTGGTTCGAGTGCTGTTGAATATGGTCTGCCTGTTGACGCTGGAGCAGGAATGCTTGTTGTCCTCTATACTGCAATAAAGGCAACTGACAATTATCTGTCGGGTAAAGGGAATTTCTAAATCTTTTGTATTGGTTCACATCTGCGATCAGTGTTGGTAACTCATTTGGTTTGCCTTCATTTGGATAAACTGAGTGCATCTCCAAATCTTTGTTTCTTGTGTTTGGAGGAGTCACTTTGCAGGACGTGTGAGGAAAAAATTGTTTACCGTGCATTGAGAATGTCATCCAAAATCGGTCTCAACTCTGGCGAATAAATTTTTTCTTGGACATACGAAAAGAACTCATCTAATCCCCCATAGTTCATCCTTTCATAGAGGTTGGCTTGCAGTACCATCTTTAATCTATCTGTTTTACGCTTCAGGAGATTTTTGAAACTCAAATTCTTCCCAAATACAAATGTATTTTATTGGGCAATCTAGAAAAAACGTGTTGAATTCCTTGATATTCCTTTTGGGTTTTTTCATCTTGGGAAATATCATCCGTTGGTGTAACCTCTCCTGCATAGATCTGGCCTATTTCGTGGAATAATCCTAATTTCATGACCCTTGTGGAATCTAGATCAGGTCGATATTCTTGAGTGATAGTATCTCCACGTATTGCAACTCCAAATGGTCTGCCACGGTTTCATAATCTAGATCAGAGATGCCTCTCGCCACCCTTGTTTATATAGATTTAATTGAGCATAGTCAAAGAATATTTCAATCGATAGGTCTTTTCTGTGAGTAGACTACTTGTGTGTCAGTTTTTAGTTCTCATCAGGGGGTCTAATCAAAATCAATTCATAAAAACATCTGTCTCTACGTCTATGGATCTATCCTTTAGTCTGGCTCAGATGGTGCTGATCTTGATGCCTAACACACCATAGCACTGTTCTTGTTCGGATGAGTAAATGGTGTAAATCTTTTCCAGTACATCATCTACGGAACCGTCCGGATGGCCGAGCTGTTCAGGCCCAACATCATTGATCAGATCTCTAAAGGAGTCGTATCGCAAAAGAGCAACAATTTCAACCTTTATCTTATCCATGGAATCCAATCGTGCGAATTCTATTGTATCTCCTACATTGAGTTTTTGGCGTTTCTCGTCAAACAGGCGAATCTCTATTGTCTTTGTTCCAGAGACGATCTTTTCAAAAGGCTCATTTAGGAGTTTCATTGCATGTTCCATCAGATATGAGTGATGCGCTCGTACTATAAAACTTTGTGGTCACTCGGGTATGGCACGCATCTGAAGCCAAAGACATAAATACTACCCGTTTGCCAAAATGTGGCATGGAACGGATCATAGTCATTGATTTTGGTGGGCAGTACACGCAGCTCATCGCAAAGCGGGTGCGGGAATGCCAGGTATTATCAGAGATAGTGCCATACGATACGACACTTGAGGATATACGCAAGAAGAAGCCGCAGGGCATAATCCTTTCCGGTGGTCCTGCGAGTGTTTACGAGGATGGTGCGCCGATGATAGATGCGGGTATCCTGGCATTGGGTATCCCTGTTCTGGGGATCTGCTATGGGATGCAGATGATCGATTATCTTTCTGGAGGCAGTCTCATAAGCGAGGGAGTAAAGGAATACGGTGAAACCGAGCTTCGTTTGGAATCAAGCAGGTTATTCGAGGGCATCGATGCACGGATACGGGTCTGGATGAGCCATGGTGATAGTGTGGATACCCTGCCTGAGGGCTTTTGTGTGATAGCACGAACAAAGGATCATGTGGCGGGCATCGCCAATACTGATAAAGATCTTTATGGGATACAGTTCCATCCTGAGGTCACGCATTCCCAATACGGGACTATCATGATAGATAATTTTGTCATCGGGATATGCGGGTGCAAGAGGGAATGGACGCCGACGCATTTCATCGAGGACGCAAAGGAGCAGATCAGGAAGACGGTCGGTACGAATGATGTTATCTGCTTTGTGTCAGGTGGGGTTGATAGCAGTTTCATCGCAACGCTTCTCTGTGATACCGCAGGGATCGGGACTGTGTACCCGGTCTATATAGAGGCGCTCATGCGTAAGGATGAGACAGAGGAGGTCACAGAGAGCCTGAAGGCCGCAGGGGTGACAAACCTGATAGTCTACCGGGCTGAGGATGAGTTCATAAGCGCACTGGAGGGGCTGACTGATCCGGAAGAGAAGCGAAAGACGATCGGTAATTTGTTTGGAACCCTTCAGGAGCGGGCAATAGGAGACCTGGAGCTTGATCCTGATGAGACGTTCCTTGCGCAGGGAACCTTGTATACTGATCTGATAGAGAGCGGCCGGGGTGTCGGTAAGAGCGCGAGCACCATCAAGAGCCATCACAATGTGGGCTGTGAATTCATAGAGAATCTGAAAGAGAGGGGCAGGCTGGTTGAACCCAACATGTGGATTTTCAAGGATGAGGTGCGGAAGGCTGCGAAAGAGATCGGGCTTCCAGCGAGCATATACGATCGCCAGCCGTTTCCGGGGCCGGGTCTTGGCATCCGGATCGTGAACGGGAATAGAAACTGGACTGTGCCTGATGCAGGGGAGGCAGATCGCATCGCAGCAAAATACGGGCTGAGGGCACGGGTCGCTCCGGTCAAGACTGTTGGTGTCCAAGGGGATAGCAGGACATACCGGTTCTTGTGCGTATTGAGCGGTGAGAGAAATTGGAAGCTGATCCGTGAGGCTGCGCGGGAGATCCCTATGGTCTGTGAGGGGATAAACCGGGTTGTGTATGAGATCACTGCAGGCGCTGGTGTGAGAGCGATCGAGACAACCGTCACCCGTGATACGGTAGACCAGCTCAAGACAATCGACTATCTAGGAAGACAGATCTTGTCGGGGCAGGGCATCAGCCAGACAATCTTTGTGCTGTTCGGGGCTGACCTGGATGGCAGCAATAAGCGCAGTGTTGCCCTGCGGGCGGTTGTCACTGATGACTTCATGACTGCGCGTCCTGCGGTTGCCGGAGAAGAGATCAGTTGGGACTGCCTTGATGCGTTAGCGGCTATGGTACAGGCGCATGCAGGAGGCTTTGTGATCGATGTCACCGATAAGCCGCCTGCCACCACCTGTTGGGAATAGTTGATATGCCTTTACGGCATGTTTTCACACTTACTTTTCTATCCCATATCTCCCCGGTATTCTGGGGTTACCGAATATCCTGGCTGAAGGACACAAACTGGCACAGGGCGTTTACCGCATCATTGATCCTCATGCTGGTCTTTTCAAGGGTTTTCAGGTTCTCTGCCAAATATGGGGTGTCTTGCAAACCTTTGGGATCATTTCTGGATGCCTCAGAAAGGTTAGATCGCATATCACTGCATAATCCGGGATAGTGGATTGAGGCGGTCTCAGCGAGGGTAAGTCTTTCAGTCTCTGGTGATGAGGTACCGCCGAAGTACTGCCAGCATTCGTGTGAGGGTCCATTCGTGTATACATAGTCATCAATGTTTGCAAATAATTGGGACGGCATTGCAGTGATTTCCTGGTCTCCGAAGCTCACCGGATATGCTGCAAGGGCATTTTGAAGTATCTCATAATCTGTCCCCAAATTATCTTCCAATTTTTTGTATACGCCTGCATACTCTGTCGCATAATTTTTTACTCGGTCGACAAGCCAATCGCTTATATCATATCACCTTTACTATCGTGGAGTGACAGGTAGTTTAAAAAGAATGTGTTGCTTGGAAGAATCTGTCTCAATCTGGGTGAGGCTCGGGGTTCCATACTTTCCTTTGCCAGTATCCTGTCTGTGAGATACGCACATTTCGCCGTGGTACTACACAATGTATACAGTTGACATTGCATTGATAGGTCGCGTGTAAAAATACTTTCATTTTGTTTCCCAGTAATTGCCAGTTGGGACGAATCTGAATTCGCAGTCGGGAAACGTTTTCTGGAGCTCTTCTGCGAGAGCCTGCATGCCTGCCTGTTCTGAAATATGGTCTATGTCAATGAAGGTGACGTCATAACTAAAGGCTGACTCTGCCTGGTGATGGGTCATGTCTCCTGCAAGGTAGAGATCGATTCCCTCATTGACTGCTCGCTCAACATGGTGCTGGTTGAAACCCTCTCCGCCATGGATGGCAATCCGCCTTATCTCTTGTTTCTTCTCGATCACCTTGACGGTGTCGCTGTTCAATTTGGTCTTTATGTCCTGAATTATCTGTGAGAGTGTTTCGGGTTCTGTGAGCTCTATGATTGCGGTTCCATCCTTTAATGTCTTTTCATGGGTGAAGGAGTGGAATATGGTGCTGGCGAGTGTGCGGTTGATGTCACCGCTTAGATCCAGGCGGGAATGGAGGGCGTACCAGGATTGGTCCTTGTAGAATGGGTTTGTTATTGCTTTTTCTGGTCCGAATTTTGGTGGATGGTGGAGGATAAAAAAATCCGCATCATGGTCTCTGAGCTCGAGTGCGACAATCACGTTTGTCACTTTTCTGTCTTTTTCCAGGAGTCCGTCTGTGTGGTCCCAGGGTGCGCTTTTTTGGGGATATCTTTTATCGAGATATGCTGCGATGTCTCTTGCGGTTGTCATTTTTTGAGGTTAAGGAGGTGTGTCTAATATATTTTTTGTTTGCAGATTGGAAATCATAGGATTGCAGATAGTTGAGGTTTATAGGATGGTTGTTATCAGGAGTGTCGTGGGGATTGAGCTCTTTTTGAAACTATTTCAATTTAGTTGTAAGTTTTTCAGTATTTGGTTCATCAGGCACTTAAACATGGGTTGATCAGCTGACCGTATGCGATGGTGCTTGATCAGTGGAAATCCGGAGAAGATCGCAACAGTGCGAATGTATATCGATATTGAAGCAGAAGACATTGACTGCCCTGAGATCCAGGCAAAGGATGTTGCAGAGATTGCGGCATTCTCTGCGGAGTGGGCTGCGAACAAATTGCAGCGGCCGGTCATAAAGAATGATTGCGCATTTGAGATTGAGGCGTGGAATGGATTTCCCGGCGCATTTGTTGCGTTTGTTGAAAGATGGATTGGTGCAGAGGGATTCCTCAACATCATGCAGGGGATCTCAAACCGGCGTGCGCAGTTCAGGGATGCGACTGCTGTGTGTCTGCCTGGAGAGAAAGCGAAGGTTTTCACGTCGGTTACTAAAGGTGAGATCCTGACTGAACCACGGGGTGAACATGGCTGGGCGCTTGATAAGATCTTTGCTATTGATGGAAAATCGCTTGGGGAGTATACTGATGCGGAGCGGGTGAAGCTTTACAACAACGATCACTGGAAGCAAGCTGGGGAGTGGATCAATAAGAAAAGTGTTTGACCTTATTGTTCTATAAATAGATTTAAGGACATTGTAATTAAACATAGATTCTTTAATCTAAGGGTATTGAGAACTTTTCTTTTTTTTTGAAGGAACTTTGCTAATGCTAAAATTTTCAATACCAAATTTTTCTGCTAACGTTTTAACTTTCTTTTTTGGTAGGCCATTCAGATCTCTATCTAGGGTGCGAAGACTGCAACTTTTATTTTTTATGGCCGTTGCCAAATGTATGGTGTCCGTCACACTTATTCTAGAGATCGATCTCTTAATTTCCTCAATTTCTTTCTCAATGTGATCATTTCCAACAATAATCAATTTGTCACCTAACTTTTCAATATACTCTACAAGTGCTGAAACTGCTTCTTGATCTTTTTTGATGCAATTCCCATAAGCTTCTCCTAGACTTAAGTGGCTGGTTACAGAATATTGATGCTTGTTGTTTATAATCTCAATTTGAGTGTCTTCTGATTCAAAAGTACATGCATCATAGTAAAGTGTTTGATGCTGCGTGATGTTTTTCCTTATCTGTGCTTGTTTCTTTTTTCTGGACATTTGTTGTAGCTTATCTAAAAACACCAAGTCTTCGACATTTTCTGAAAGAGATTTCTAGTTCGACAAGTGGGTCATTTTTACTATCACTTCCTTTTGATACCTCAAGCGCAATTTCATCATTTTGGTTTCTAATATGCTTAAAATCAGGAATTATGTTTCTTGCAATTTTTGTATTTAGTTTATTTAGTTTGGCGTGCATTTTTCTAAATCCCCCATTTCTCCATTTGCCAAGTTGTATTCTTCATCAGTTGAATCCTTTAATTCTTTGAGCTTTAGTTTTGCTGAATTCTTAGTGAACCCTGCTTTTTTTGTAAGCCAGTGAAGGGTGACAATTAATTCCAACTCTCTTACACTTTTATTTTGTATAAATTTCTTAAATAATTGGAACCTTTTTTCAAGTTCTTTAGAGGCGAACTTTCTTATTGGAACTGTTACATTTGTTTCTCTAAGTAAAAAAAGGTCGCTAGCTAAATCAGGAGAGTAAGGTCCTCTCAAATAGAGGTTATACTCGTAGACTGGAGATATCCCAAATACTTGTGCAATATATTGGTTTTTTTGTACTCTAATTCTATCCTGTAAAGTACTTAAATCTGCACAGTCTATTCTTCGAAGTATAGTCCAAACTAGAAAGACTGCATCAGTTGGTTTTTTGAAAGAAAGTTCTTTGCTCATTTTCAGCTGGATGCTTTTGTGATATATTATTAATATATATTTCTTTTCTATATACTTTTTGGTATAGTGTTTTAAAAAATTTCTTTTTAAATATCCTATTGTTGGATGTCCAGTGGTCTTGAGTTACCATAATATTCTTTCTTGTTTTTTCCAAGAAAACGAATTCAGGATGTCGAGAAGAAGGTTGTTGAAGGCAATCTTTGGATATTTTCGAGCTAATGTTGTCGTGAGTTTTAGAATTATTCGCAGCTAAAGATCCAGTCTTTCATTGTTTCATCAAGCCTGGCTGATGTTTCTTCTAATCCTTTTATATCAGATTCCAACCTTTCCAATATGTGGCTTGAAAAGCAGGTCAGGTTTTCTTCAATTTTGTTTAGGTTCATTTCCATTGTATATATACTCTATGCTTTTAAAAACTTTTTTAGGTTAATATGTGAAGTAGTCTTGCTTTACTTCCTGAAGAAGTGCAGTTCGTTTAATTGCATCAGCTCGGGGTTGAAAAAGGCTCTCGTACAATCTCGACACAGATCAGCCTTTGCTGGATACCCCTCCTCAGGATAGACGATTGTGTATGCCTCTGCACCGCAGAAGTCACAGACAACTTCAATGAAGTCTCCAAAATCTATTGGTTCATCGTCACGTTCTCCGAAATATACATCCATTTTATATCCTCCGCATACGGTAAGTTCCATTGGGCCTTTGTGGTGAATGACATGTTGTGCCATGTGGACTTTGGGTGAGACGCTTCTCAAAATACTGTTGATGGTCTCAAGCCTCACATCCACAGGGCATCTGATCACCATGAAACAGGTGTCCATCTCAGGGAGCTCCTGTGCTTTTCTGATTAGCCTGTTTGCCGGACCTGTGTATGTCTTGAGCCTGACCCAGGCACTCTGGGTGAAGGTGTATTGCAGATCCGCATAATCATGCTGCACGCCGCCAGGGATTTCATTGTGGTCAAACAGGCGATCAATGAAGTGATGGGCTGTCTTGTAGTCAGGTACCTGCATGTAGTTGGTGCAGGCGGATACCAGGTTTGGATGGGGCTTGTTTGACATGGCAATCCTGCAGCACCAGGGCTCGCCTAACTCTCTGATGTGGTCTCTCATGGCTTTGGAGATCTCGTCCGGGGCAAGGAAGAGTATCATGTCAGCCTCTGACAGCCTCCGGTGATTCCTTGGGTCTGATGCGTCTATAACTTGGACCAGCTTAAAGGGCTGGCGCCTGTTGTAGAACTCCACGATGTGGTAGTTCCCGAGAGTCGCCAGGTAAATGTTTGGTATGCCAAATCTTCCCATAGTCAAGAGGCCTTTTGTTCCACTTCAAGGATGACCTCCCTGAAGTAATCGTCTGCGTAACCAAAGTAATCGCCATTCTCTGAGAGGATCTGGAGATAATAGTATTCAGGGTGCTGGATGTCATTCTGCTCCAGACGCTTGCGATGCATCTCACGGGTTGGCTGCATGCCTGTCAATGCGTAGAACTCCCTGCCGGTCATCCGGTTCTTGATGTATTGCTCGCGGAACTCCTGGTGAAGTTTCTTCTTTTCCATGTAAAGCACTTCTTCAACCTTATCTCTGATGTAGTTCTCACCCCTATGCACACCGATGGTGTGCAGGTCCCGTACCGCCGGTTTTGATAGTCTCAGTTTCATGGGAGATACAGATGTCCAGTGATATATAAATATTGTTATTCTAGATTGGATTTGTCCAAGGATTATTGGACACATTGAGGCTTTAAGAAGTTGCAGGGCCTGCGGTAATGCGTGGCACGAATAAGGGTGCGAACAATTCATCCCTGGAGTTGAATGTGAAGAAGAATCTGATCATGACAAAGCTTTTCTTAGGGATTATGTCAATCTTGCATTCTGCGAGTTGGTTCAGTTTCTCTTTTGAGATGGGTTCCGGCAGCAGATCTGAAAAGAACTCTGAGGCGTTGAAGAGTTCAAAGCCTGAAATCTGCTTTTTTGAGTCATAATCTATCACGAGATCATCCATTTCAATGCTTGCCTTTGATGTCTGTGAATACATGAATAGATTATCATTCTCATAATCA
>JBNJGT010000044.1:0-12462 GCA_051819765.1 Nanobdellota archaeon | reverse complement strand
CAAGGATGGGAAACTCAAAGAGATTGCAGGGAAATACCAGGGTCTCACCGTGCATGAGGCTCGGCTCCAGATCATCGAGGAGCTCCAGAAAGAACAACTTCTTGTCAACCAGAAAGGTATTGACCACACCGTTAAGGTCCATGAGCGTTGCGGCAAGGAGATTGAGATTATCCACTCAAAGCAGTGGTTCATCCGGTTTCTTGACATCAAGGACAAGCTCCTCAAATGGGGTGATGAACTCAACTGGTACCCCTCGCACATGAAGGTGCGCTATGATAACTGGGTCAAGGGGCTGCAGTGGGACTGGCTCATCTCGCGGCAGCGGTACAGTGGAATCCCAATACCGGTCTGGTATTGCGGCAAGTGTGAGGAAGTGATCCTGCCCGAAGAAGAGGCATTGCCTGTCGATCCCCTCACAGATCCTGCGCCAGTTGATTCCTGTCCCACCTGCGGGCATGACTCCCTCGTGCCAGAGCGCGATGTCTTCGATACCTGGGCGACCTCTTCTCTAACTCCGCAGATCGCAACTGAACTCATCGATAACCGTGAGCTCCAAAAACGTATCTATCCGATGAATCTGCGGGCTCAGGCCCACGAT
Organism: Nanobdellota archaeon; assembly: GCA_051819765.1. Taxonomy (GTDB): domain Archaea; phylum Nanobdellota; class Nanobdellia; order Woesearchaeales; family JACJVW01; genus JBNJGT01. The sequence goes on along the minus strand of JBNJGT010000044.1, from coordinate 11,864 downwards.
ATCATCACTTTCTGGTTATTCAACACGGTTGTCAAGTCCCAGCTCCATAACCGGGTGAATCCCTGGAAAGATGTGGTCATATCCGGCCATGCCCTTGATCCCCATGGAAAGAAGATGTCTAAGTCCAAGGGCAATGTCATTGCTCCTCAGGATATGATGGAAAAGTATAGTGCGGATGCTCTCAGGTACTGGGCAGCTGGTTCACGACTTGGAGACGATCTTCCCTTCCAGGAGAAGGACCTCGTCACCGGGAAGAAGACCACAGTCAAGATGTGGAACGCATCCCGGTTCGTGTTCATGCACCTCGAGGACTTCACCGCAGATGAGACACCTCTCGAGCTCATGGACCGCTGGTTCCTCACAAAGCTGCACCGCTGCATCGATGCCTGCACCCAGGCCTTCGACAGCTATGAATACTCCAAAGCAAAGTTCCAGGTTGACCAGTTCTTCTGGAAGACTCTCTGTGACAACTATCTTGAGGTATGCAAGGATCGTCTCTATAATCCAGAGGAGCGAGGCCACGAAGCCCGTCGTTCAGCCCAATTTGCGCTGCACGAAGGTCTGCTTTCAACACTCAAGCTCTTTGCGCCCATCATGCCCTTCATCACCGAGGAGATCTACCAGAACAAGTGGGAAGGAAGCATCCATACCAGCCTGTGGCCAGCATACGATGAGACCAAAGTTGATGAGCATGCAGAGAAAGTGGGAGATATCCTGATTAGCGTAGTTGAAGAGGTGCGCCGCGCCAAATCAGAGAGCAATGTATCCCTGAAGGCACCCATCAAGCGGTTGTCCATCCGTGCCAAGATGACACAGCTTGATCTCAATGAGATAGAGGATGAGCTCAAAGCAATAACAAAAGCGGAGAAGGTTGACTTCGTGCCCCTTGATGAAGAAAGCGTTGAAGATTTCGAATGCGTGGTCGATCTACAAGGTCCAGCTCAATAGATCTTCGATCGTATTGACAAACATGTACATCAGCACCAACAGAGCAACTCCGGCAAGTACGAGCATTGCGAGTTTCCACCAGGTCGTATTTGATTCTTTTGGTGTTTCCGTGGCTTGAGGCTGTGTAGGAGCTTGTGTCTCAGCGGGTTTATAACCGCACTTTGGGCAGAACATTTCTTCCTTTATGCCCTTTCGCATTTCGGTGCCACAATACATACAATACCTCTTTTCCGTGCGCGTCGGTGCCACATAACCTGTTGTCTCCATTTTTCCTTCTTTACCTTTTACCTTTAAGTATTTTACGCGAAAATTTAAAAACAACTGCCCTTTCCCCTCACATATGAAATGCACCGTCTGCCGGGAAAAGATCGCAACAACCTTCTTGGGAAAAATTCTTGGCACCTATGTCAAAGACCAGAAAGGCAAGCGTCAGCCCGTCTGTCCTAACTGCCAGCGAAAATTTGATAACAAGCCTCTGTAGCATAGCCAGCTATTGCGTGGGACTCGTAATCCCAAGGTCGGGGGTGCAAATCCCCCCAGAGGCTTCTTAACTACCATTTAATGTCTCCTTACTCCCCTTGTTTCTCTTCTGATTCGCTTCTTTCCAATTTACCTTTTTTTCCGTAAGGTTGACCACAGGGAAACATCCGGGTCAAGGAAGGAAACCCTTGGTGCCAAATCCCCCCAGAGGCTTCTTAACTACCATTTAATGTCTCCTTACTCCCCTTGTTTCTCTTCTGATTCGCTTCTTTCCAATTTACCTTTTTTTCCGTAAGGTTGACCGCAGGGAAACATCCGTTCCAAAGAACCCCTAACTCCCTTGGAATAGCTTTCCTGGAAATCCTCTTATAACTTTTGGGACTTTTGCAAAACATTTTTATATCGATACTCTCCTGATTGGCACATGAAAGCTCAAATCAACCAGGTATTCGTCATCCTCATCGGGGTTATCGTCATTGGCGGGATTATACTTTTTGCAACCTCCACAGTCACCGATATTGCAACAAAACAGTGTCAGATTGATGCTCAGCGGTTCAAGTCAGATTTTGAACGAGTGAAGAACCAGATGACTGCCTCCCGGGGAAAGGCGGTCATCGAAGAGTTTCGGATACCCTGCGAAGTAGATCAAATCATTTTCTTTGATAACAACAAGGAAGTGCTCTTTGCAGGGTTTGAAGGCCTCCCGGTGGTGATGGATGCCCTCCACTCAGACACCAAAGAGAATGTCTTCTTGATGAGCGGTAAGGACATTGTCCAGAGTTTTCATATACCAAACATTGAGGTAAAGGTTCCTTACTTTACCTGTACCAGTATAACAGGCAATTCAATCGAACTCATGTTCAAATCAGATGAACGGGGGGAGACGCATCTCCAGTCGGTCGGGCAGGCAGATTGCACATTTGACTACACGATCCCCTTGGAACTAAGTTATGATGATGCCGCATCAGTTCTCTATGATATCTTCCAGGTGAATCAATCAGTTTTCAACTATAGCATTGTCGACCCGATCGCAGCCGGCCTTACCCGGAAGGTGACCCTTGAGGATAACAAGACAATAATCAATGTGACAAAGACCAATGGCACATTCGACTACTACGAGTCAATCCCCAAGTGCGCCATGGAATCCTTCATGGAATTTGAGGACCAAGGGTTGATTTCCCTGGACGGAGACTACCAGAACCTCACCGATGATCCTCTTATAATGTGGGATTTTGACTCCCCTGGGCAAGATTCGGCAACCTACGTCCTGAAGAAAGCCATCAGTGCAGAATGCCTGCGCGGGAATTCCCCCGGCCTCTTTGGGGTTGCCCTTGCGAGGGATCCACAGATTGACCCTGCAAAAGAGCAACAGGCAAAGGCGCTTCGCAACGATTCAAATGTTCCGCCAATTGAAAACATTATGGCAAAGGCTCGTGACCGGATTGAAACGGAATTCGAACAGAAGAAGAAGGACTTGAGTGGTGAGATACAGGAATTGCAGGAGCAGGTCAGGAACAATGAGAGCCTGACTCAAAATGAGAAACTAAGCTTGATGCGGGATATTGATACCTTGAGTGGCTCGCTTGATAACCCGCGCTATGCTCAGCAAAAGGCTGGAACCATAGAGACCACCCTTAGTACGCACAATCTTGAGCACCTCATCAAGGATGTGAAGCCGAAGGTTGATTCAGTGATGGATGGCGAGTATGTGGTTAAACAACAGGTTTTCAAAGCCTATGGTGTTGATGCCACCTGCACTGATGCAGCCGATGAGACCTGGTGTTACGATGGATTCAATGTGAGTTCCCAGTGTGGCAGTAGTAATGTACTCAGAAAAGTCGAGTGCAAGCCGGCTGGACCCGACGGGCAGTGTATCTACTTCAACTATACTTGTTCTGCAGGGCAAATCTGCCGCGATGGCATGTGTGTTAACGACGATCCGTGCGTTGATTCTGACGGTGGCATCAACACCCAAGTCTTCGGCAGCTGTGAGGACAATGCCCTGAAATTTGACAAATGCCTAGACAAATACCGAATCCGTGAGTATGAATGCGTTAGCGGTGCCTGCGTTGCGCATGATCTTACGCTTGGCGCTGACCGAATCTGCCAAGACGGCAAGAACGTATCAAAACCTGAGGAGTGCCATATTGAAGAAGAGGATGAGGCTTTTGTATGCTACGAGGGAGATTCAAAAGAAGAGTCCTCCGAATGTAAAGAAAGTCAGAATGGTGGGACATATACAAAGAAAGTAAAATGCATAAGTCCCGGTAACTCTGGAGAACGTTGTCATAAAAGTGGTTGGGAGTATTACGGCTCATCTGACAATTACGAATGTGATGATGGGAAGGTAGAGGAGGAAGGGGATTAGTCCTTTTTTCTCCCTCGCTTTATTATTTTTCAAGTATGTTCTATATCACAAGTGAAAAGATCAGGTCAGCATTCCAATAATTCACCACGAACGCGATCAGGAAGCTGGGGACAAACGGAACCCCTTCCTTGATCACCACTTTTTTTATTTTATTCTGCCGCTTGAGTCTCTTGAGCTGTTTGATTTGTTCTTGTCGCACACCAAGGTCTGCCGGGCCGCAGATATGCTTGCCATCAATCACGACATCATCCACGATCCAGTCACCCTCAGTCAATTTTTCAACACTGATGGGTTTGACCATGGCAAACTCCTCAACAGCTTTCATTGACAGCCACAAGAAGAACACAAGTAATATCCCGAAAACGACCGTTGCAACAAAAAGCATATTGGTGAATAGTCCTGCAAGAAGAAGCAATGCACACCCAAGAACAACCATACGGACTAGTCGCACCCTTTCTCGAACCAATTCAGAGAATCGTCTCCTGAATGTTCCCAGATTCTTGAACAGTACGAAAGTGACCCACAACACACCATATAACCCTCCAAAGAGCAGCAGGTTTATTATGAAATACAACAGCTCGTTTGGAATCGGCATCACGAAGAATGAAAGCCCGATAAACACCGCTGAAAGGATTGTCATACCTATGTTAAGCGCCTGTTGAGCAGTCTTTGTTTTCCGGATCATATCGAACAGGTTAAGGCCAAACATGAGGATGAAGACAGCGGTGACTGCCCAAAGTATGGTATTCACGGTGTATGGCAGTCCGAACACGGCACCCAGCCCCATGAGCAACTTGGCATCCCCTCCACCCCATTGCCCTGTATAGAACAGGAATGCAGCGACTGAGAAAAAGAAGGCGAATCCGAAAAGCCCTTCGAAGAAATACTCAAACCCATCATAGAATCCAAAAATGAGTCTCCCTCCGAGCGCTGTAAAGAGCAAGGCAAAATTGATCCAGTCAGGCACCTCCCGTGTCCTGAGGTCTGTATAGGACGCAGCAATCAATGCGAGGGCACTAACAACCATCAAGACTGACTCCATGTCGTGACTACCCTTAAGTAAACTATTTAAAGCTTTGCGTCTTATCAGAGTCAATGCATATCGCTATAGGTTTGCCGTTCTCAGAATCTCGTCTGTTGGAGCTGATTGAATCCCTGCACTTCGATACACTGACACTAAACCTTGACACACTCAAAGTTGAATCTTTTCTGGACAAGGTTGCGCTTATGGGCTATAAGGTGAATGTCTTCGGCAAATGGTATGACACGAGTCTTGTGGACACAATAAAGAATCTCCTCAAACAGACCGGGGGTTCAAGTGTCATTAACCTGTGCATCAACTATGATGGTCAGGAAGAGATTCTGGATGCCTGCAAACTTATCGCGCGGCAGGTAAAGGCGGGAAAGCTTGACCCTGAATCCATCCTGAAAGAGGACATTAAGGAGAACCTCTATACCTCAGAAGTCAGCCCTCCTGATGTCATTGTACAGGTCCACGGTGCACCTTTCCTCTTGTGGGATGGATATACGTCACGTATCATCTATGTAAAAGAATCGATAAAGGCAAAACAGCTCATCAGATTACTCAAAGCGTAATGTCTTGCGTTTTGAACTCGTCCCAGAACTGATTCGAACGTTCATGCCCGATTTTTTTTCAAAGAATCTGACAATCTCCTGGTTAGCCTTGCCTTTCTCTGGAGCTGCTTTGACATCAACTCTCCATGCACTCCGGTCTGGATCAAACTCTTTCACCTTGGTTTCCCTGGCTCCCGCCCTGACCAGGATGTGGACTGGTTTTGAAAAATCCATCATATCTCCATCTGCATTTTTGCTTTGTTGAGCTCAAAGAGATACTGGGTGATATTGCACAAGTGGTGTGAGAACGCATTCCCCAAATCAGCCTGCATTTTCCTGATCAGCGACAGTCTCTGCTCAAGAAGGTCAAGTGTCTTTTCGAAATTGTATGAATAATAAAGCGTGAAGGAAGACTTCAACAGTGCATAGACATCCTGGAATCTCTCCTGTGTTTTCTTGTCCAACTGTTTCTCTTTTTCCAGCCGGTTGCACATGAACTTTGTTTCCCGTGATATCTGTTCGATGCGTTGCAATACCGCATAGATCAAGACCTGTTGGTCCTGTTGTATGAGCCCTGCATTGAGCATTCGCTTGCAAAAACTGACATATTTGTTGATATTCGCTTCCATATATGCAAGACTGCCTAGGGAGTGTGTCTTGCGCTGCTTCACATTGTCCAGTAATCCCTCAAACATGGAGACCGTAAGAGAAAAGGCCCGTTTGAGGATGGTGTCGAATTCAGAGGGCAACGCTCCTGCAACCGATCTGACCACCGATGTGGTTGGTGTTTGTTCCACAACCTCAAAACCGACCATCTCTTCATGCAGCATCCGTTGGATCGCGTCAGCCATATGGCCTGTTTCATAGATAAAAACCACTTCGGTGTATCCCTTTTGATACAGTGCATGCAGGATATATTTGAGATATTTCTCCTTCCCATCCAGGTGCATCCTTTTTTTGAGGAGGGCAGATCCAGTTTTACCTGTCTCAATCAATAACCTGGTTCCTAGATCAGAGAGATCCACATCATCCCCTTTTTTGATATTGTTCCGCAAGCACCATTTACGGGGCAGGGAGACCAATTGCGTACTGTTAGCGATCTGGATGACCTTTCGTTTGATGGTCATCTTGTGCACATTATTTTTGGGTTTTATAAATATTGTGCATTTCTATAAACAATTTCTATTTTTATATAATTTATAATAATCATATAAAATAGCACCCGAAAGCTGATATAACTTGACCTGATTAGATACATTAAAGGGGTGATGTGAATGAACCGCAAACGATTGCGAAAAATTCTGGGGGAGGACTTTGAGATCCACGAACAGACCTACCGGTTTATTCGTGATCAGGATGAATATAAATTGGTAGAGGCATCTGCTTAAGGAGGTGATACGATGTCTGAAGCAATACAGCACACACAAGGGATCATTTGGGAACTTGAGAACACCTGTCCGTGTGGCTCAGGTGAACTGTTCAAGGACTGCTGCAATAAGCTGTATTAGCCGTAGTCCCGGAAGGTGTGTTTGCACTTGCAACACTTGAGGAACTTTGTTTCCGGTTCATCAGCAGCTCTCGTCTGAACAAGCCAATAATAACAGAGGTTGTGCCCGCATTCAGGGCATTCCGTCTCTGTGGTGGGAAGGCTTTCGTAGTCCTGTTCATTTGAAACGACTTCGATGTCCTTCCCTTTTTTTATTTCTTCCTTGAGGGATCCACTCTTTTCTGAGGTGTACCCGCATGAGCATGCCATGACTGTCTTTTTGTTGACCTCTTTTGGCATTAGTATCGATCCGCATGTTGGACAAAACATCATTCTTCTACCCCATCTGTGTAATTAGCCATACTGCTCCTATTTTTATATAGCCGAGGAAAGGCACGCGTGCAACTGCTACACTTCCTTTTTCATGCTCATCATAACCCACCAACCGTTGTGGTGGGATATCTAACTCATCATTGTTGGAACCGCGGTTGTGATCCCCCTTTGTCGTGAAATTACCATCATAGGCAACGACTCGATGAATTATCGGATCCCTGCGTGAGCCCCAAAACACAATCACATCTCCTTTCTGGATCTCATCCACCGGTTTTCCTTTCAGGATCATGATGTCCCCGGTATTGAACCCATTTGAGAATGGATATTCACTGAATTCGTCCTTTGTGATATTGTAGTCACTGTATAGATCCTTTTGCGACTCCCACCATGAATCGAATGATCCATCATGTTCCATGCTACCTGACACCACCGCAACAATCGGATGGGTAGTCCCGAGAGCAAGCCCAAGTCCAGGGTAAACCAGGAATTTTATGATGACAAATGAAAGGACCAGATCCACCATCCAGCTGAGCCAGGAATCGTCCTCCCATATGAAATACCAGATTTTCCCCCACATTGATTTCATGCAGACCATGAGTAATAAACTTCTTATAAATCTATCGGAAAACGCCAAAGGGAATAGTAGAATCAATGAGGATGGCCCTGGCACAGGGAACTGCTTCAGAAAAAGGCTCAAAAAAGTAAAATTTTTTAAAGACCCTGCCTCTCCCTCCTCTCACGCGGGAGTGGCCAAGTGGCTAAGGCAAGAGGCTGCAACCCTCTGATCCTGAGTTCGAATCTCAGCTCCCGCTTACTTTATTATCTTGATGTTGAGGATTGTATAGAACATCCCCAATTCTGTCTCAAACGGAAGGACTAAGGATGGGACCATTTTGATCATGGACTTGAGTGCGTTCTCATTGAGTACGGTCACTGGTGCTGAGATCGATAGCTGATACTCATGGATCCGGGTAATCAATTGTGCACTCATGATATTATTGAGTTCCTTGATGAAACTGACGGTCTCCTCATTCAGCTCCCGGCTGACAGTCCCCATTTTTGCGCACATGGCAAGAGCAGTTTCTTTCGGGAACACGAGTGCATACCATCCCTCACAGTCTCCCTCGATGTTGACAACTGATCCCGCCGCCATCTCAACATTTTTATCTTCCAGGAAGAAACTTTCCTTTCGCTCTGCCGGTATCCCCACCAGATTATTGATGGAGTACTTTGCCCCTTCGGTAAGCGGGTGAAGGATCTTCTGGCTCATGATGCTTCTCTCATTGATGAACTCCTGGAGGATGCGTTGGCGCTCCTGCAGGACACTGTCGAATTCTTTGATCAAGTTGTTCAGCTCAGGAAGCTTTTTTGCGTATCGGATCAGCTTGTCCAGGTAATCCTGGCGATTCCGTAGTTCTGCCACCTTATCGCTTGTCTCCTTAAGGCTCTGGGCCAGTGATCCTGCGACAGTCACCGCAAAATCCGGGTTTTTTGCGAAGAGGGACAAGACCTTATCCTTTGGGATGACCTGGACCTTCACATCTGAGAGTGCGATGACTGTAGCAGAACGTCGATCTCCCAGGAAAAATGACATATCTCCCAGGAACCGCCCTGGCTCATCCACTGTGGCGATACGACGGGTGCCGATAACGATGGCTACAGTACCTGATTCAAGAATATAAAAGTCTGTACTGTGCTCTCCTTGATTGATGAGGACCTCTCCTGTTTTCAGGTTTTTGGTTTGTAGTTCGGGGTCGTTTAGCATGGTTCTCACTTCATGATGTTGATGAAAATTATGGTGTAGAACTCACCAAAAGGTGTTTTGAAAGGGACAACCATTGATGGTGTCTCTCCAATCATATTCCGCACTGCTTTAGCACCGAATATTGCAGTGGGGGTTGATATGGTGAACTTATATCCTTTGATAGCACCGATGATCCATCCGATGATGATGTTATTGATCTCCTTGATGAAATTGACCACATCCTCATTGAGTTCTGTGTACTCCTTCCCGGTCAGTTTGCTTGTCATGGAAAGTGATACCTCCTTTGGAAAGGCCATGATGTACCAGCCGTTGAACTCACCGATCAGATTGACAACCGAGGCCGCATCAAGTGCAAGATCCTTTTCACCAAAGGCGAACGGTTCCTGTTCCTCCACCTCAGAGTCAAGAAACTGCTGAACCGAAGTGACAGTATTATCCACGAACGGCCGGATTATTTTTTGGGACATGAGACTTTTCTTATTGAGCATCTCCTTGAGCTTCTCTTCTTGCCATTCCTGTACCTTCTCAAAAGAATCAAGGGTCTCAAGCAGTTGTGGATGGCTATGGGCATATTTGACTATCTCATCATACATCCGCTTGTATCGTTCGAGCTCGGTGAGCCGTTGAGTAGTATCCTGGAGTCGTCCAGCAAGAGATGATGCGACATTGATAGCAAAGTCAGGATTATCCTTGAAATAGTCTGCCAATCCCTCTTTAGAGATACGCTCAAGTTCAACGCTGGTCTCTGCGACCATTGTTGCTGACCGTTTCTTTCCGATAAAAAAGGACATCTCTCCAAGTAATGCTCCTTCGTCTGAGATGCTGGTGACTTTTGTTGTGCCCTTGAAGATGGACACCGTCCCCTTCACCAGCTTGTAGAGGTCATAACTGTGCTCGCCTTCATTGACGATGACTTCCCCCACATTGAATCTGACAGTTTCAGTACCCATATGGTATATGCGTAAAGTGCCAATTATATAAACCTTTCCGCTCATATGTGTTTTAGCATAACTTTTTTTCAAGAAATGCAGGCTAGGCTCATTATCTGTCATGGTGTAAGATGCTCGAGGGATTTCACCTGATTCTAAAAAAAGCGTAGATCCGAATATTCAGGAAAACCCATAACTGCACTGAAAAATGCGTGATTATAGGATTTCTTCAAAATCCCATTTATGCGCCCGTAAGGGACATCCCCTCGCGACGAGCACTATGCAACTACAGATTTTGACCATATGATACCAATCCTCAAAAAATCCCTCACAAAACCAGTACCCTCATAACGAAATCTTTATATTGGTAATCGCTCCTTGCAACCTCACAATGAAAAACACTACCTTTGAAAAGCAGACATTCTACAAGAACACCTCATCGTGGCCTGAACTATCGCACAAGGAGGTATATGCCTTTGCACAAGACTACAAATCCTTCCTTCAGAACGCAAAGACCGAACGGGAATCTGTCAGGAAGATTGAGGCGACCCTTCAAGAGAACGGCTTTGAGGACATCACCAAAAAGCAGTCCCTGCATCCTTCAGACAAGATCTATAAGGTAATCAGGAATAGATGCATCCTTGCAGCAGTTATCGGGCATGAAGCGACATTCAGGATAATCGGTTCGCATATCGATAGCCCTCGGCTTGATCTCAAACCCTCCCCCTTATTTGAGGATTCAAGCCTTGCCATGCTTCGCAGCCATTATTATGGCGGGATCAAGAAGTACAACTGGCTCAACATCCCGCTTGCGATGCATGCTGTCATCCATACCAAGAAAGGAAAGCAGGAAATCACAGTAGGAGAAGAAGAATCAGAACCAAAATTCCTCATCCCTGATCTGTTGCCGCATCTGGCCAGGGATCAGATGGAAAAAAAGATGCGTGAAGCAGTCAAAGGCGAGGACCTTCAGATCATCATTGGGAACATACCGGTAGACGATGAGAAGGTCAAGGAGCGCGTAAAATTCCAGGTCCTCAAGCTGCTCAATAAAGAGTATGGCATCATCGAAAAGGACCTCCTGTCAGCAGACATCAGTTTCGTGCCTGCCCAAAAACCCGTGGACATCGGGTTTGACCAATCGATGATTGCAGCCTACGGCCATGACGATCGTGCGTGTGCCTATACCTCCCTCAGGGCTCTTTTGGATGTGAAAAAACCCCAGCACACCGCTGTATGCTTTTTTGCAGACAAGGAAGAGATTGGCTCATATGGTGATACTGGTGCGCAAAGCAAGGCGCTTGAATATTTCATGGGAGATATCCTCCATCTGGCAGGGAGAAAAGAGCGCATCACAACCGTCTTTGAGGATTCCAAGGCCTTGAGCGGTGATGTGACTGTTGCAATCGATCCCATCTACAAAGATGTCCATGATCCCACCAATGCGAGTTACCTCGGCCATGGTGTCTCAGTGGAAAAATTCGGTGGTGCCGGCGGCAAATATTCCACCAACGATGCAAGCTCTGAGTATATGAGTTGGTATGTCGGTATGCTGGACAAGCACGGCATCAGCTGGCAGACCGGTGAGTTAGGGAAGATAGATATCGGCGGTGGCGGAACCATAGCCATGTTTATGGCAAAGTATGGTCTGGAAGTGATTGATGTTGGGCCCTGTGTACTTGGGATGCATACCACCACCGAGGTCTGCAGCAAGGCTGATATCTACTCCACATACACTGCCTATAAGGTATTCTTTGAGTAGGAATAGTAGCGAGGAGTGGATTTGAACCACCGACCTCCGGGTTATGAGCCCGACGGGCACTCCTGGCTGCCCCACCTCGCTATACAGACTGGAAATGCCTATCCATTTATAAGTGTTTTGGGCAGAATAAGTTTTTCGAATTGTTCGCTAGGCCTGACTTCGGTTTCCTTCTTACAGTGAGGTCCCATAAGGGATTCAGGAGCGATTGCTCCGGACGG
>JBNJGT010000043.1:0-13188 GCA_051819765.1 Nanobdellota archaeon | reverse complement strand
AACACGAATATCAAAAGGTTTAAATAATAGAAGTTTCAGTTGGCTACTTATACCAGCGCTCCTTTTGGCAGCACTGATGATTTATTATTTCAGAAAACCTCCCCCAAAACAGGTGATACAATGAAAAAGCTTATGTTACTACCAATTCTTTGTCTACTGATACCACTCGTCCACGCAAATGTGGGAATTGTCAGTTTTGAATATGAGACCGCCGCTGAGAACATGGCCATAGACTTCAGCGTGGCCAACCGAGGTGATACTGTCCGTGCTGACCTCACAGCAGAAGCCACTTTGTTACGCAAGTCTGACGGAAGCGAGATCGCCACAAATGACCGGCAGTTCTCCCTCGCCGCAAAGGGTGTGGAAGACCTGTCCCTGGAATTGGACACATCCACCGTCCCGAAAGGCGAATACAAACTTCTTCTGGATATAAAAGACCCTGCCGGCAAACCCATCGCAACAATCTTTGATTCTCTTGAAATTACCACCGGGACAAGTGAGACTATATATTTCACCCAGGTGCCCTACCTTGAATATGTGACAGAGGGAGACGGCACACGAGCGATTCGCTATTCATATGGTGATGAAGGGAAGAAAGTATCCGAAGATGCAACAACAACCATACTATTCTCCCTCAAGAACGGATTCAATGAAGCAGTCGACCTGACAGCAGACATCAAGATGATTGGCTCATACAGCAAAAAGACAGTGCATACCATCGAAGAGAACCTGGAGACCATACCGGCAGGAGAAAAAAGCTCCTTTCGTATACCGCTGGAGACACAAGAGCCAGGGACCTACGATGCCAGAGTCACAATCACCCATGAAGGAAAAGAATTGGTAAAACGTGACCTCAGGGTTGTCTTTGCTGGAGAATCCGCAAATATCCTTGAAATAAGTAATGCTCAAGATACATATCAAAAAGGAGAGACTGTCAATCTTGACGTGACATACGTTGGACCGGCAGATGGTGTATCTGTGATCACGGGTGCGTACCTCAAGATGGAATTGATCAAGGACGGTTCTGTCCTGGAAACACTTAGACATGAGGATCTGACCCTCGGATTTAACCGACAGACCGACTCTTTTTCCCTGACAGCCCCTGAGAATCTGGAAGATTACTCAGTACACATTACCCTCGGAAAAGGATCTACCATCTTTGATGAGACCAATACAGGGTACAAAGAGATTACCAATACACGCACCATCAGCGGGGATGGCAGGATTTATGATCCCGCAGCCACCTGCTTTGATGATGGCGAGTGTACAGAGGAAGAATTGAACAATGACTGCTTTGATTGCCGGAAGCATCCGGATGAACAACAGCCCTCCTCTGAACTCAAAGAAAAATATAGCAAGGAGAAACTTATGGAAGAAGAGACTTCTGATGAAACAGATGGAAACAATATACTGATTATGGTTGGTGGCATTCTTGCAGCTTTGCTTGTCGGAGCGATCATCTTCATGGGAAAATCCAAGAAACAGTTCGTATTGCTTTTGGTGCCACTGTTATGCCTGAGCGCTATGGAGATAGTACAGGCTGACCCGACAAGCAGTCCAGGCCCTCCACCTGCGACCACAACCACTACACCGACACCAGCCCCTGCATTTACCCAGTCCTGCGGCGGGAACAACGCTACAATGGCCGGAAATAATGGCCTTAGCTACGATTCAGGCTACACACCATCATCATACGGACTGCAACCAGGAGACACATATACTTACTGCGAGGATGGAGACTATACCCAATGGGACGAAGTGACAGTCCAAGGTGGTACAGTCATCAACGAAACCACCTGGTATACCTGCGGCCAGAACAACAACAGCTGGCAGACCGCAACCGTAAGCGAGGATTGGTGTGACTGTCCAAGAGGAGAGAGAGTCGCGGAGATGCACGAACCGGGTAACCTGACCACCGGTTTTTCCAGCCTTTCATACAATGCTCCAGGAGGGATTCTATTCAGCGGTGAGGAAGAAGACTTCACTTTCAATGCCTATGTTGAAGCCTGTCTGAACCGGATTCCTCTCTTGAGACTCCAACTTGATATGACAGAGGAACTTGATGAAGGAACGAATCCAGTTTCCCACAGTAAGACCGGAATCTACGCAAAGCACCAGACCATCAATTATACCGGTGAACATGCCGGAAAGCTTGGTAAGTTTGAGATTCCCGAACAAGAGGCATTCAAGAAAACATACAACATATCATCTGACCTCAATTCCTATCGATTCTGGTCATGGCGATATGAATTTGGAGATGCACTCAAACAGACCGTACGCAATAAAGGGCTCTCCATACCCTATAGCGGATCTGTGGACGATCTCTCACCAAACATGGATCATACTGTAGGTGACTTGTACCTCTCAGAGACATACATGGAAGGAGGACTTAATGTGACCGTTGGCCAATCAGGATTCGCCAATGCAGTGATCCATGAACTCGAGATAATGGGAGAATGCACCTTATCAGTATATGACTTGAATCTGCCAGGAGTCACTGACGACGCCAATGCTGTTGAGACAGCACTACAGGACCCAGCTAATGTGCAATCCTTGATGGACCAGATAGAGAACAATCCCGACTGGTGTAACATGGACGAGGGAGTGGAGATCGAAAACGTGAGCTTCATAGAAGCCGTAGAGCTTCCAATCTATGATAACGTCTCTCGAAACTACAGTGTCACGGTGAGCGACCTGGACATCCAGGGAGTTACCAACGCTAACCAGCTTGAGACATTCTTGGGAGACGAAGATAACTATGAAAATTTCACGAATGGATTGATCAATCTCGGGGAGCTTGCACCAGACGACTTCATCCAAGAGGTAAAGGATGTTCAGGGCGGAGCAATCGCAGATATTGACACAGTGACCATGGAAGCTGTTGGCAGTGGAGAGGTTGGTGCCAAAGTAGACCTCCACTATTTCGTGGAATCATCATCAAACACTTCATGGAGCTGGCGAGCCCTGGAAAATGTTACAATGGACGAATTGGCGCGATGTCTCTACAACTGGGATGCCTGCCTGCTAGACCCACGCAACGGGAGTGTCGCATGGGAGATGTATTCGATCGCAGACCTCGGATACGGCACAGGTGTCAACACATCAACATACAACTGGAGTCGCCAGCGTGTTGATAACTATTCCATCTACTATGATGGCGCCCGCGGAGAAGAGTATTACAGCTTCAATGTGACTGTCTATAGGAACTGCGAGACTGGGGAGCCATGGATCAGTGAAGCCGGAGACCATGCATGTGTCAATGGTAGCATCTATCGGTGCAGGTTTACACCAGACGCAGGAACAGGAGGCTTCGTGACAAAAAAGGAAATCGGATCAACACTCATCATCAACGAGACGAGCGATCTTGGCTACCGATGTTCCTACGAAGGTGAATGGATCTACCGAAGATAATTTTTTTTCTTTACTAATTCTTTACTGGCTACCAGCATAAGTTTTTTGGACAAATTACACCTAGCAACACTTAAGATTATGGAAAAATCCCTAAATTCCCGTCTTTAGGATTGAGTAAAGTCTGAATTTAGAGACTACCAGGCCATCAACACGGGTAAAACTATGTATCAGAATTTTTAGTTCGCATATGATTAACCCTCTATGGTGCCATATGCAAGTTGTCTTTTGAACTGAGTATTGATTATAACTCCATCGAAAACGGATTCCTACCAAAAAAACCGACCCAAAGTTCAATCCCGCTCTAGACAGGGATAAACCCCTTGCGCTGAACTCAGACAAGTGCTTGAAGACCCGTTTGCGGCTGTACGCAAACGATCCCATCCACGAGAATATCCAAGGAAGACTTTATAGTCTTAATCATAACCCCAAAAGATAACGTAAAGATACGAAATTTCGCGACCAGAGGAAGAAAAATCCTGCAAATATTCTCTCACTACCGTGCAAAATTTGGAGCCAATAGCAAGAACTATACCGTCTTATTCAGATGCACCATAGTACATTTGCCGTTTGCTGTGCACGCACTCAGATTCACCATGACAAACCCATTCTGACCTGCAATCTTGACTGAATGCACGGTGTTATATTCTGGGGGCCGTTTCTTGAAAATCCCAGAAGCATTCCGATAGTCGATAAGACCTTTGGTCCTTACTTCACTTTTCCAGCTTACAACAAGGTCATTCCCGTCTACCCTGATATTGGCTGTGGTACCAGGAGGTTTTGATTCCTGGTCCAGCCCTGTTGTGACAATGTTGATCAATAGCCCCATTATTATGACCGCAAAAACAGCAGCTATGATATATTCGATTGTCCGATTCATACAT
Organism: Nanobdellota archaeon; assembly: GCA_051819765.1. Taxonomy (GTDB): domain Archaea; phylum Nanobdellota; class Nanobdellia; order Woesearchaeales; family JACJVW01; genus JBNJGT01. The sequence continues at coordinate 8,896 of JBNJGT010000043.1, read as the reverse complement.
ACATTATGGTCACTTTACTTTAAATGTTTTTCGGGGACATCACATAAGTCCCTCAAAGAAGAAGTAGATCAGCATGAGATGCCCTCCAATAAGCACCATTGAATATACAAGGAAACCCATCATGTTTGAACTTAATTTCTGCGCAAATTTGAACCGATCATTGCCGATTTCGATTTTTGTCGCAAAGAGGGACAGGATATAGAACATCTCGATAAAATAGATTGATATGATAACCTCCAATAATGTTGGCGGTATGATCTTAGTGATATCAACAAGGCTGAGGTCAAAACCTCCCCCACCAAATGACTCTTGTATCGCTGATAGTTCCTTTGTGATGAAATCAATGGCCTTCACGATCAGGATTGACATGATCACCGCCACAGCTGAAAGCAAAGGCAAAAGCATAGTGACAGATATATTGATAAGACCTGATGTCTCAGCAAGAAGAGTCCTAATGTAGTCATCAAGCTCCATGACAGCAATCGTCTGGTTACGGATAAGTCGTGTTGCCTTGGATGCGCTTTCCTGACTGATCTCTGAAAATGAGAGGATCTGACTAAGCATGTTGCTGACTTTCTTTGACGGACAGATATCATGCAACGTCTCTACAATCAGAACCTGCACCTTCCCTTTCGTATATATGAGTTTACGTGAGAGTTCTGAGAATATGTTGACAACCGGGTGATCCTTGAACCCCGCTTCCTTATAGTCACGGGCGATATACGGGATGATGTTCTCGATTGAGATATTCAAAGAGATAAACGTCCCGAATATCTGCAATAAGTGGGGGAGATCATCCTCTGCAAGCTTCACATCCTCCCATTGTTTCCTATGGATGGCGACATAATATTTGGAGACGACATAGATGGCAACCATTATCCCCAACGGAATCAGCCATACTTTGATCACTGACATCAGATCATATTCCTTTTCAGCCGCATCGGCTGAGGTCATATCTATGGTTGCCAGGTGAAAAAAACCAGGGATTGAAAAGACAACTATGATAAGCAAACCAATAAGGTAAATCCAGTGAGGTGTTTTCTTGTATTTTGATGAATCCTGAAGGTCTATGGTGTTTATCTGCACCCGCTTATTTGCGAAATCAAGGGCCACAAGGAGCATGACCGTAGGAAACAAGACATTATAGAAGAAAAAGATGCCACTGGGTTTGACAATATCTGACATGAAGATAGAAAGAAGCGGAAGGAGCATCAAAGACATGACCGGCAGGAGCACTCCAAAGGATATCAGTCCTTTTGCCTTTTGAGCAAGCTCCTCTGAAGAACGCTTACCATGCACTTTGAAACTGACCAGAAGTGTTGTGATTGTTTCTTGGATTATTGTTTCTTTTTGCTTCTCTTCTGCCATGATCGCAGTCTCAAGCAGACGAAGTGACTTAACAAATGTTAGATTGACTTCATTCCATTTCTGGATATAAGGTTCGATTGCACCACCAAAACTGGTGTGTTCCTTTCTATGCAGTTGTTGTATTATCTCATCAAACTCAATCCTGAGTATACCTTTAAGAACCTTCCTTGTGTGAAAGAATGCGTATTCCAGGCTGGAATTCATTGAGATAAAGTTGGAGATACTCAGGATCGCCTGGAACATCTCCTCATTATAGGCCATGATCATCTGTGAATAATAGATATGAGTAGGATACACATAGATGACAATCGTAAATATGGTCCCAAAGAAGAAAGCCACAAGGCCAAGGATATTGCTTATCTCACTGAGCAACAGATAGAGCAGTATTTCGATGATAAATATGACAAGCGCCGTGGAAACGACTTCCTTTGAATCATATTCAAAGTAGATATCCTTAAGCTTCTTCTCATCCTTTTTGAGGGAAAATCCTATGGGAAGTGATCTTCCTATTTCATAGATATTAACGAGTTTCATTGAGATCGTTTAGCAAAGGACAATTTCTTCCTGATATCATCCAGAGAGGTTTTACTCCTTGCAGGTCTGAAGCTAGTATGGCCAAGTACTTTCTCTACCCTTTCTCTCGGTTTTTCCTCTGATACCTCTGCTTGCGAGTCAGTAGGCCGGGGGGATGACTCAGTAGCACTGGCAGGTTGAGTAGGTGTCTGGGTTGATTCGGCAGAATCCTTTGAACCAGTGGTTTTTGATGATTCAGGGGAAGCAGAGGATTCACCAGAGGGTTTGGATGATCCAGCAGAATCTTTGGATTCAGGTTTCTTCGAAGACTCAATTTTTCCTTCTCCTTTCAGTTCATCAAACAAAGAAGAATGACCTACTCTGACGCGCTTACGCTCAGCCACCGTCTTGTGGTCGCTGTACCTATTGATTGTCTTTTCTGCTTGCTTTATGAAATCATCGAAAAATTTCTTTTCATTCTCCTTTGATTTCAATGGCAGATGCTTCTCAAAAAGCTTTGTAAAAAGGATATTCACAGGAGAGACAAATTTTGCCTCAAGATATTTTGGATCCTTGACAAGGTCTAACTGAACCTGCTTTGCCCATCCACGCAACTTTATCTCTTCCAGGACATCATTATAATTAGAATACCCTCGTGAGACTTCAAGTACCTGTTTCAGGAATGATGATCTCCCCTGCAACAGATCATTTGTCGGCTCAAGTTCATCGTTTTCAGGATTCCATACAAGAAGATCCTGAAACTCCGGCTCATCCTTCCAATGTTTGAGCACTTCCGTTACCTTTACCACCCGCCGTGCACGATGCAATCCACCTGGCAATTTAATCTGTTTGACAATAACCAACAGATCTGTTACTTTGAATGACCCTGGCGGTACCCCTAAATCATTCACCACCCGATCAAAAACTCCGTATGGACTGTCCCCGTGGATAGTACCTGCGACGACATTAGCCATAGCTCCAACCCGCATCGCTTCATACAGTAGTTTTGCTTCCTTACTTCTGATTTCACCAAGAATAAGGCAGGAATCGCCCAGACGCAGTGATGTCCTAAGACCCTTTTCGATAGAGATTTCCATCCCTTGCTCTGACAAGGCACTTCTCACCTTCAAGGGCAAGATGTCATATCCTAGGGATTTATACGAGTCAATAGGTAATTCCTGAGTATCCTCAATCGTGATCATACGATACTTTGGAAGAACCTCCAAAAGCAAAGCCCCCAAAAGAGCCGTCTTTCCTGAACCCCGCGGACCGGCCACAAGGAAGGACCTTCCTTGCGCAATAGCAAAATTCATGAGCCCAGCAAACCAGAGATTGATACTTTTGGTATTGACGAGCAACGGAAGGGTCCACGGACTTTCCCTATGCTTCCGTATAGAATAGCCTGTCCCAAATATGGAGAACGGATCGACAATTGCTGCAACCCGTGCCTTTTGATCCTCAACATAGATCTCTCCATCCAGCTGCGGTTGTGCCCGATTCAGAGGCCGCCCGGTACTGATCTTTAACCGTAAAGAAAGATAGCTCAATGATTCATCACTGGAATACACATTCGAAGTGCACTCATCATAATCGGCATGCACTATCCGAAGGGCAGTCTTATAGGCTGGCGGATTGATATTCACTTCCAGGACTTTCTCATCAAAGAGCAAGTGCTCTATTATGCCATATTCAAGGTACCATCGCCGTAGTATCGGATCAAGCGTCTTGCCTGTTTTCATGAAATCCTCTGCCATGGCATATAGTTTTTTGAGTTCCATGAAATTGATATACATCTCAGGGATATTGATGAAATAAACGTAACCAACACCATCCAGTTTCTCATAGATCGAGACCTGAGCCCCGGTCTTTATGCTGTATTTATCCACCAATTTCACTCGTTCCAGGATCTGCCCGAATCTGACATCGATGAAAAACGGTTCGATAGAAAGGAGATTACCCATATTGTCATATTCTTTGGTAAAGAGCCTGGTCTTGACACGGAGCCGGTCATAATCATCCTTGATCAAAGGACATTTGCTGCAGGTTTCAGAGATGGATATCGCAGAAGTGAGATAGAGCTTTTGATACGGGCATTTCTTACAATCAATGACAATGACTTCATGCTCTTCATTACCCATTTTCACTCCCCTTTTACCGCTGTTTCGGGCAACCTAGCCTATAAATGTTTCGATTTTCAGAAACACTACCCCCTCATAGTGAATAAAGCTTTTAAACGGCCAATCACATAGAATGCATAGTATGTCAATGTTTGACTCAAAAAAGGACAAGAATGAAAATCTTGAGGATACCATCAAGATAATGTCAACTAACTTGGAAGTGATCAACCAAAAGTTAGCCATGTCAAGCCCTTCAGGAACAAGCAGCGGTCCATCAAATACAGATGGACTTGACGAGATTGACAAGAAACTCAACAACCTCGCAAATATCTTCAAGAGCGGTATGGATAACGTCACCCAGCAGATCAGTTATTCACAAAATAAATTCCAGATCCTTGCGAACCTGATTCAACAATCAAATGAAAAGTTGCGAAAAGATATGAAAGATCAGGCAGAAAAAGATTCTGAAAAGCTCAAGAAAGCCTTTGATGCACGCATCTCAACCTTTGAGGAGAACATGAAAAAGAGTGTCCAAACACTGAGTCAAAAGGCTGACAAGAACAATGCTACCACCCTTGAGATAAAGGAACAGGTTACTGGTCTCCAAAAGGAATTCAACTCGGTGCTAAAGAGCATGGAATCCATGAGTTCTTCCAAAAAAGGATCCGTACCCCCTTCCTTCACAAAGGACCTCACTGATATTAAGGAAAAACTGGGAGACAAGTTTGAACAGACTCTCAAATTGTTATGGCAGTTATTGGAGATCAACTATCGGCTGGTGAATCAACAGAAAAACAACAATCAACAGCCAAACGATACAGGCAAGACAAAGAAGAAATGATTCTTAGTCGGTGACACCATGCAGATTATTGAGATCATGATATACACAGCCATCGCTTTGATTGTGGGTGCGATGATCTTCACCTTTGTCAAGACAATGGATTATGGCATGTTGCGCGATAAGATCGGATTGTTTGACGACAGAAAGATAGAATTCGAGAAAGTCAACAAAAAGACGTTCATCAACCGACTCCTTCTTTTCTGGGAAGACACCGGACATTGTAAGGTTGCAGGGAATGTCAGTTACTATGTCTTCAACGAGACAACCGGTAACCAACTCTCAAAAGACTACATCTTCGATCGGATAAAAGAGATACACATGTGCAAAAGTCTCCAATCAGGTTCCCACGATTGTGGGGTGGAAGATGATGTAAAGGTCCCTTCAACCATAAATCTACCAAACGTTATACGCCTCAACTGTGATGTTGCCAACAATCAGGTCGTTGTCACTTAGTTAGCCTGTGGATGATAACCGCAATAATGATCATCACCAAGGGTAAAAGCAGAAGAGCAAATGGATTCGAGGTGGATTTTATCTCTATGTTCTGGAAGAGAAGGTCCTCATCTTTTTGAAGCAACGTGGCTGTTGGTTCATATTCAAATGATATGATCTCGCCATTCACCCTGTTTTGCTCAAATGAATTCTCCGGAGTCTCTGAATAGAAATGGCGCTCATTATCCACAAAGGAATTCTTTCGTACCATATTCTGTGTTGCATTCCAGACAAACCGCACACCATAATCGCTATTCACAAAATCATTGCTTAGGATCTGATTCCGGCTTGAGTTGATGAAATAAATGCCAGTTCTCACACTCGAAAAATGAGAGTCCCTGACAATATTTTCATGCGAGTCTACGAATATGATCCCATCTGTCTTTCGCTTACCATTGCTGATGTTTACATCCTCTATTATGCTTTCGGTCACATTGCAGAAGATGATTTCAGCAGAATCCTCTGCCACAACCCTAATTCCCTTTTCATTGGCCCAAAAGAGCACAGGACCACCCTCACCTGCAAGATTCGACCGGCTTACCTCATTGTTGCAGGTTATTGGCGCGATACCGTGGCCTCCATTATGAGTGCAATTATTATCAACTACCGTATTATCCATTGTACCAGTCGATAACTGGATCCCGTTTATCTCGTTGAAAGTTGCTGTGTTGTAAGCGATAGTGTTATTTGTCGCGTTTTCCAGGAAGATCCCATGATAGTTATGGCCCGCATGGTTCTTTCTTATTGTGCTCTGGTGAGTTTCTTTCAGGTATATACCGGAAGCATAAGCTCGAGTGATTGTGTTATTGATCAATTCCAGCCCGGATGAATTGTCAGTTGAAATGCCAAAATAGAATCCTTTTATATTACAGTTCTTTATGGTCACATTGTGGGCGTTTATGTGTATGCCTTGGTTTCGTGAGTTGTGGGTTGTTATGCCCTGTCCTTTACAATCCAGAACTATGTTATCCTGCTCTATTTGTAATCCCCTATAACAGCCTGTTAAGTCGTCTGAGGAATCCAGGTTCCTACTGTGGTTAAGGCTATCACCACAACTGCACGCTGTTGTCCCGCACTCTGCATGAATCAAGGGGATGATGAGCACAATGAGTAATAGGTAGATCTTTTTGATGTTCTCACCTCAGATGCAATATGGCTATCAGTAGTGGTGTCAGTTGCCAGGATGCAAGATTCGCGCTTATGAGTGCCAGTAAAGATGGTTTCCATTGCGCTTGTGCAGCATACATGAAGAGTATGCTTTCAGTAAGCATGATCAGCATCTCTGAGAGGATTATGTAGTAAATCAGGTTCGGATAGACTAATTGATGAAATATGAAGGCAAAGATCGGTTGGGTGAGCGCATTGAGACCAAAAACAATGAGGAAAATGCGGTAGGTTGACATTTTTTTGAAGAAGAGTTTTACGATGAACCCTTCCATCAGTGTTGAGACCACGAATTTTATGAAGAATAGCATTCTTTCCTCTGGTATATCAAATGCCCTAGTCCAAGCGCTGCGATGCATGATGCAATGATTGTCTCGTGGGTCTTAGGCTCATATCCATACCCGGGGTGGTTAAAGATATAGGCCCACCATTGATTCAGTTGGGTCCCTTGCGTGGTTGCAGCGTATATGAATCCAGCAGGGGTTGTAAATAGTTCCCATTCGAGTCCATGATATTCAAATGATGACAATGAAATTGTGCCGATGAGCACCAGTATGCCAATTGCTAGGTGAAGGATGCGTCGCATGGAAATCAGTTACCCTTTTGGCTTAAAAAAGTTTTTGTAAGGCAGTACAAGCGAAGCGATTATTCTGATATTGGCTTTTAAAGAGCACCGATAAGTTTTTAAACCTAAATTGTTGAGGGCACACTGAGGGATAATTATTCAATTTGCATTACGCATAGTCATGATTTTGTTCATCGGCCTGGTAGTGGTTCTGGTTGTGATTAGTTTCGCATCCACCCAACTGAATGAACTAGAGGGTGATCTCCAGCAATTTGGAGATCTTGAGATTTCCCAAAACATCCAGGAGACATACGCATTGAATGCGAATCAGGTCGCAAAGCTCGGTCAGAAATGCTATCAAGCAAAAAAGAATGAAGTGACCGATAGCATGTGCTATGCAATCCATCTTCAGGAACCCGTCCCTACTGACACAGATATCGAAGATTCCTGGGACGCAATCGAAGACTATGCCACACTAGACGTCTCAGGGTGTACTTCAGGAAAATCCATGATAATTGAATATCAGATCCCAAAAAATATAATCATCACTTGTAGCTAAAATGGAACTGCCGATACGGATAATTCTGGTACTGCTGGTTGCACTAATCGTTGGTATGTCGTTCCTTGCATTTTCACGGGGAGTACTCACATCCTCCCAGGAGCAACTTGAGCAGTTTGGCGCAGATGAGGATACGATGCTTCATATGGAGAGCATTACCGCTCGTGAGATGTCCTATCTGCTGGAGAATTGCTATACAAAACGAGAAGCTATCCGTACGTCATGCATGGCTGTTGTGCTTGATAGTGACACCACACCAGCGAAAGGAGATGTAGAGACTCAATGGTCAAACCTTGGCTATAACGCAAGCACATTGAATGTGTCTGGATATAATGCCGGCAAAACTATCTTCTTCATCTTTTCCGGAAAAGATGCAGTGGAATTAGTTGCTGGTTAATCCGCGCAGGATCTCATGGATTCTTCCATTGCTTGCCAAAAGATCCATTTGTGTGGGTTGCCACGGCACACCATCAAAATCAGTGACTTCACCACCTGCCTCTTGCACAAGCAACACTCCTGCCGCAACATCCCAGGGATGGATAGCTAAAGTCGTATATCCATCCGCTCTGCCCGACGCCACAAGCCCGCACTCCAGCGCCGCAGACCCGATCTTTCGCATATCCTTTACCTGCGGGTAAATGCTGGTAAAAAGATTCGTCATGCGCGTATTATCCTTTGAGCCCCCCTCACACGCAACGATATATGCTTGGTCCAGGGACGCGATATCTGAGACACGAATCTGCTTCCCATTGAGGGTGGCCCCATGATCCTTTTGCACCAAGTAAAGCTCATCAAGGAATGGTGCATATACAACACCGGCGATAGGCGTATTTCCCTTAAGGATTCCGATAGAGACTGAAAAGAATGGGTTGCCCGCCGCAAAGTTGCCTGTCCCATCAAGGGAATCGATGACCCAGGTATACTCGCTTTTGTGTGTGATATGACCACTCTCTTCTGTCAACAGATTATGCGAGGGATACCGCCGGACGACTTCATCAATAAGGATACGGTCGCACTCCTTGTCATACTTCGTCGTGACCTCTTTTGAAAGCCCTCGCTTGGAAAGAAGTTCCGGATCGTTCCCGAAGTTAGCCAAAAGATATTGTCCACCCATCTGTGCGATTTTAGCCGCTGATTTGAGGAGTTCCATCCTGTGATAGAATGAGTGCCTTTATTTTAAATTTTGCAAAATCTTATATAGGTTCTAATCCATGCCATAGATATGGTACAAAAAGTTTCCCTTGAGGTCTTCAGTTCCCTGATCGGATTACGGTTAG
>JBNJGT010000042.1:1952-13506 GCA_051819765.1 Nanobdellota archaeon | reverse complement strand
TAAGTGAAATAAGTGGTTGAAATCTAACTTTGAAGCACCACTTAATTGGAAAGTCTGCAACCATTCTGCAAATGGAAAATCTAGGCCATTGCAGCAGTACCATCTCCCAAAATCCGGAACCTCCCATGCTTGTCCACCCGGTTATTGTCTCCAATTGTCAATTCATCCTCATCCAGGTATTTTGGAAGCTTACCATTCTTTTCCCAAAAGCTAATCCGTGCTTCCTTCATCAGTATATCTTTTTTTTTCATTGGTCTCACCTCTGTTTCATGCTGGATGAAAATGGAGGTAATTTAAATAGGTTAAAAAGGAAACATCAGATTTTTTCTGCATAAATATTAAAAAAGGGAAAAACTTTCAGGCGCTAAATGGTCCTTTCATATTATTCGCCGGCATGGTTTTATGGCTATGATATCCTCTTGGAATCAAGTTTTGCAATCATTGCGCTCATTGTTGCCCTCTTTGCCTTTCGCATATTCCGGGAGACACGCTCTCACTCCGTCAAACTATTCGGCGTAGCCTTCTCTTTCATCTCTGTCTCATACATCATACAGTCTGTCTTCAATTTCATCATCCTCAAGAGTCTCACTCAGGCTACCCATCCAATCGTCAAGATGCATACGGTGGCAATCTTTGAGAATATTGGCCATTTCATTCACATCATCTTTTTTATCATAGGGATTGCTATCCTTCTCTATACTACTCTGAAAGCAAATTCCCGGGTCTTATGGCTCCTTATACTATTGTCTCTTGGAATCACCTTTATTGGAAGCCTCTACATGTTCTTTTTTATCTCTTCCGTGTACTTGGCATTCATTTCCTGGCATTACCTGCAGCATTTCCTGAAGAAACGGAACTGGAAACGTTTGCTTGTTGCCTTTGCTTTCATTTTCCTACTCTTTGGGCATTTCCATTTTCTAATTGCAGTGGATCATCAACTCTTTTATGTGATAGGTCACATACTTGAGTTTTTTGCCTATATACTTATTGCAATCAATCTTTACCTGGTGTACAGATGAAACGAAAACGTGACCGCATTGAGATCATACACGACGTCCTCGTAGCTATCCGGGATAAAGGGCCGGAAGCTAAACCTACTCATGTACTTTACAGATCGAATCTTTCCTCCCAGATGCTGAATGAATACATCAAAGACCTTATGGAGAAAGGATTGATAGAAAAAAATACAGGGAAGACTATAACCTATAATCTCACTGAACGAGGATTTAAGTACATCAGGGATTTCTCGATGATCAGGGATTTCATGGAATCCTATGACTTGGAATAATCACCGTTCATGCGTCGGATGGTCATGACCTGTCTTCTTCCGGTGGTTCAGATGTTCGATGTGCGCAATCTTTTCCTCTAGGAATTTGTCTACCCGCAACCTGTTGCGCTCAAGCATGGTGGAGAAATGCCGTCCACCCAGAAAATGAGGCATGATCACATAGGTTGCTCCCTCATCATACAAGCGGGTTGCATCATCGATCTGGTGTGAGACCACTGCAATGATCGCCTTTTGGTTCTGTTCACGTACCTTATTGATGATGAGCAGATTGGTATCCACTGTTGGGATTGTTGAGATGATCATACGTGCCTGACAAAGATCAAGCTCGTTTAACATCTCTGTGTCATTGGCATCTCCATATCTGCAGTCATATCCCTGCTTTGAGAGCATACGGATAATCTCAGGATCATAATCGATAATCAAGAATTTTTTCTTGATCTTCTTGAGTGATTCCAGGATATCAAGGCCGATCCGGTTATAGCCGAACAGGATGATGTGATGATTCTCATGGGTATGGCAGCGGTGCTGGTCAACTTTTGCTCCTCTGCGCTCAAAGACCGAAATATATTTGGAGATTACAGGATAGATTTTGTTTGAATAAAGGATCATATAGGTGGAGCCAGTAAACGTGATTAGAGCCACTGCTGTTGCAATGGAAAGGACTTCCTCCCCCGAAAGCACCCCCTTGTCCATATGACCTGCTGATACACCCATGCTTATCACAATCAGAGAGAACTCACTGATTTGTGCCACCGTGAGTCCTGCAAGAAAACTGTTTCGTTTCGTGTATCCGAAGAATCCCATGAGAGCCATCACAATGAGTGGGTTCCCGACGAGGACAAACAGGGAAAGGATGATTATGATCCAGGCGCTCTCGAGTATATTGGCAAAGACCATCTGCGAACCAAGCATGATAAAGAACAATATCAGGAAAAAATCCCTCAGGGATCGCATCTTTGCGCTGATCTCGATATGATAAGGGGACATGGAGAGAGTAACTCCTGCGATCAATGCTCCTGCTTCAAGTGAGAAATTGATATAGTGGAACAGTGACGCGATTGCAAAGCACCAGGTCAATGAGAACAATAAAAGGAACTCCTGGGAACGGGCCACTGAGCGTGTCAGGGCAGGGAGCATATACTTAGTGATGAAGAAAAGGGCAACAATCGCCCCCGCTCCCCGAAGAAGGCTGCCTGTCGCAAGTGTGACAAGGTCTGTTCCCGCGTTCAGTGAGGAGATGGTAAGCAGGATCACAATTGCGATAAGATCCTGCACGATCAGGAATCCGATGGCGATTCGCCCATACAGTGATTCCAGATCACGCTTGTCAGAGAGAAGCTTCATGATGACTATTGTGCTGCTGAAAGTCATTGCTATTGCGATGTACAATGATTCCGGTATCGCTAAACCCAGGAGCTGAGCTATAAAGAATGTGATCAGCGAAGTGAAAAGCACCTGCCCTGCACCAGTGATAAGAGATATTTTCCCCACTTCCTGGATGACCCGGGGGTTCAGGTTAAGCCCCACCAGGAACAACAGCAATGCAATACCTATTTGGGAGAATGTGGCGAAGGTATGGGTAGAATCGATGATGTTTAAGACAAGTGGCCCTGCGATGATGCCGCTCACGATATAGCCGATGATAGCCGGTTGCCTCAGGAACTGAACAATCCCTGTGACAATAACCGTAATGACCAATATCTTGCTTAATTCAACAAAGATTTCCGGGTCCACAGGTCAAATCTGGTCCCCTGGTGTTTTTAAAATTTGCCATCTTTCGGATATCACTCCTAAGTAGCTGCATAGTGTTTTTCAGCAAAGCAGATATCAGAAGCATCGAAAAACCGATATGGTTAGCCATACCATCCCGTTTGCACATCCTCAGGCACCCGCCCGGTATAGGGCTTGATATCGATCACTGGTGTCTTGTCCATGAGGTCAGCCCCCCTTACATAGAGTTTGTTTCCTTCCACGCCTTCAAGTTTCAGAAGGGACAGTGAGACGGGATTTGGCCGGAACGGGCTACGCGTGGCAAAGACACCATGGGGTTTTCCATCATGAGGTGGGTGAGCTATGAGGTGATAGGATTCTATGTGGTTGAAGATGCAAAGGACATAGATATGAGAGAATCCCTCAAGGTCCCTGAGTCCCTCTTCATACTTCTTGTAGATCTCGATGGTGCACAGGTCCCCTCCATAATCAGGTTGTCTAGGTGTATCTCCTTGCGTTGTATATGGTGTGTTGATCCAGCCGATGGGTGTTATGTTGTACATGGTCAATTTGACCACAATGCATCATTTATAATATTGTCGGGTGTTAAGAGAAAAAAGAAAAAATCAGATCATCTCGCCGATCTCAACATCGTCGGTGATCATCTGTTCTTCCATGGTTTCTTCAACCTCTTCTGATGAAGCATCACCAGTGTCACCGGTATCGCCAGTATCACCAGTATCGCCAGTATCACCGGTATCTGGTGTAGTCTCAGTGGTACACCCAGTAACCAACACCAGTACCAGAACCGTCATCAATAGTGCGATTCTCATTGCCTGCCACCTCCAGGGGTCTCATTCTTTCCGGTTACATCCTTTGACGCATCTTTCCCCGCATTTGCGACACGGTCATTCACACGCTGTTGTACCTCTTGGAGTTTTTGTTCGACTTTTCCCTGGCGTTTCTCAGCTCGCTCCTGGATGCGTTGGGCCATGTTTTGCGTACGCTCAGCAACAGACTCCTTATGCACCTGTGCTCTCATCTTCTCCTCACGTACTTGTGCAAGGGCTTCAGAGCGCTTCTCCTGGCCAAGTCCCTTATACTCCTTTGCAACAGATGAGATTGCCTGGCCTGTACTCATCTGGCCATTACGGACCTGTTCCACAAGCTGGCTGTCCTCTTTTCCCATTTTCTGCATGAATTTTTGGACCTGTTCTGCGTTGTGTTCATTGATCCGCCCACGTACCTGCTCCCGCAGTTGTTCGACCTCTTCATTGGTTGCGTTACGTGCCCGCTCTCGAACCCTTTCCTGGGCCTCCTCTGGTAACATACCTTGTGCCGCGGTGCGAAAATCCCTGCTTAATTGGTTTGCTTCTTCTTTGACAAGAACAAATTCCTCTGCAGCTTCGGTTGCATTGAGATCTGCTTCACGCAGGCTTGCAACCTCTTCCTTGAGCACTTCAAGCTCTGCGATAACCTCCTGCAAATCGGAAACATTCGCGTCAGGATTCTCTGCCAATATCTCCGCAATCACGGTCTCACCGGATTCGATGTTCTCTGCAAGCGCCTCCTCAAGCTGCAATAGCCTGACCTCCGCGCCCTCTTGCGTATTCATGACTCCTACCTGCTGCGCCGCTACAAGGCTCAGGGTCAGGAGGAGAAACAAAAACATTTTTTTCATTGTATCACCTCTTATTGTTGAAGTTGGAACAGTATATCTATTTTTGCCGGGATTTGCCGGAACGCTCCGGAACAAGGCGTATCACATTGGACATGCCGGTCTGCTCCTTGTGTATGATGCCCCGCCGTTCCAGGCTATCGATATTTCGCGACAACGAAGACTTTGGAATCTCAAGTCTCTGTTCAAGTTCCTTTTGGGTCATCCGCTTGTTCTTTTTGAGCATATCCACAATCAATCTCTGGCGTTGCGTCAGGGCGTATGTAGGTCTTTTCCTGATTCGTGCTTTTATAAATATTATGCTTAGGATGAGTGAGACTCCTATCAAAATGTAGGTCCCAAAACGTAGCTTCTTTTCTGCAGGGGTTTCGATTGTGTATTGTGCCACCAGGTGTAGAGTCTTGTTCTTTCCGGCACCGATGATCAAAAAACCCTCCTCTGCATCCTCGAACCGTGAGAGAGCCGGGGCCCGAAGGTAGTTGACCTTTGAATGCTCAGGTAGTTGCAATGTATAGACAAGGCTGCTGAATGTGCCATTGATCGACATGTTCAAAAGCCAATATCTTCCCTCCTTTGAGGTGAACTCAGGCGTTCTCATCTGGTTAAGCTCCGGATGATTGGTGGTCCCGGTTATACTCACAAGGCCGTTGTCCTCAACAACGATTGAAACATCCGCATAATAGGGTGCGCATGCCAGCCCCGCAAGCAGGATTAGAAAAATTAGCCTCATACTTCTCACATCTCACCCTTGATTTATATAATTTACCGTGCATACCACAGAGGTCCGCGTGAAACGGATCGGCTCAAGCTCTGTCTCATAATCTGCATGCACTATCGCAAAATGCTTTGGATCAGCATTCTTCACACCCTGTGAAAGATAAGACATGATATCAGGCTGCCTGTTCTCTTCAAAACCCGTCATGAAAAGACTCCGCATATCAGATGCAAACCCCCCGTAATCATCAAGACACAAAAAATGCTCCCACAATGATGAGAAACCCAGTGGCCATGAGAGCTTTTCCAAGGGAAGATAGTGTGCTTTCCCGTTCCGATAGCCCGTGTCGTTTCGCACAATCAGGTTCAGCCGGTGTATCCGGCTTGTGTCTATGTTCACATTCTCGCCTGAATTGAACCGGTTCAGCCTGCATTGTGCTGCATGAAAATACTTGTCAACACAGGCATCAAGATTCACGCCCGTCCATTTCACCTCATACAATTCACCATCAAGCCTCTCCTCATCATACCGGTAGAAATCAACATGCACAAGGCTCCTATTCCTCCACAGTTGGGCCTGGGGCAGGATAGAATCAGAACCAAAGCGTAGCTGGAGGTACACGCCAACCAGCCACTCGAATGCCTCACCATGCATACCGCCTCTTCATTTCTAGAAATATTTAAACCCTCGCAAAACATTTAAATAGGCACCTGAAAGTGTGCACTACATGAAACACTCCCTTCGTAAGGGTATCGGCTTCGGTATCACTTCAGGCATCATCACAACCCTTGGTCTCATTGTGGGCCTACACTCCGGTACCGGCTCACGAACCGTTGTCATCAGCGGCATCGTTGTCATCGCCATAGCTGACGGTCTCTCGGACGCCCTGGGGGTCCACATCTCAGAGGAGGCTGATCATCGGAACTCACACACCCATGTCTGGGAATCGACCATCTGTACATTCCTTGCAAAGTTCCTGACTGCCATGCTTTTCATGATACCCCTCCTTCTTTTGGAGATCAATACTGCAATCATCGCAAGCATCACCATGGGCATGGCTCTCATCGGCCTCTTCAGTTATTATATTGCTGTAAAACAAGGCGAGTCCCCCTGGAAGCCTGTATTTGAACACCTGCTTATCGCGATTCTTGTTGTCATCGTAACTCACTTGATAGGTTCCTGGTTAAAATGAAGTTCAAAGAATCACTCAGGCAATCCGCGAAACAATTTATCAACATATTCCCAATGCTCATTGGTGTCTTACTTCTGGTCAGCTTCTTGAAGACTGCCATCCCCAACGAGGCCTACAAGCAAGTATTCACGGATAACATCCTCATAGATCCCCTGGTGGGAGCGATTATTGGAAGCATCTCTGCAGGGAATCCAATGATCAGTTATGTATTGGGCGGAGAATTCCTGGACATGGGTATAAGCCTTATCGCAGTGACAGCTTTTCTTGTGGCTTGGGTCACCGTAGGCATCGTACAACTTCCTGTGGAGATAAGCACCCTTGGCAAGCGCTTCGCGATCAAGCGAAACATCCTCAGTTTTTTCTTTGCCATCATCACCGCAATCATCGTGACGGTGATACTATGAAAAAGACCTCCATCACAATCATCATAATCGCAATTCTCTGCTATCTCATTTCTTTTATGTACAGCCGGGACCTCTTCTTCAACGCACTCGCAGACTTCGGGAGCATGATGATAAAGATAATCCCCATCCTGCTGGTCGTTTACATTTTCATAGTGCTTTCGAACTACTACCTGGACAACAAACTCATCAAAAGATGGTTCGCAGAGACAAAAGGGGTCAAGGGATGGTTCATCATAATCATCGGAGGATTCATTTCAGCTGGACCTCCTTACTTGTGGTATCCCTTATTGCAGGACTTGAGAAAGAAGGGCATGAACGACAGCTACATCGCAACCTTCATCTACACCCGCGCTATCAAACCCTACTTCCTGCCGGTCATGGTCCTTTACTTTGGCCTTCCCTACACCTTGGTTCTCACCTTTGTCATGGTGGTGATGGGCATAGCCCTGGGCCTCATCATGAAGTCATAGTCACTATCGTTTCGGACGGGTCTTTTTCAGACGTCGTGCGTTGACTGCTGGCTTACCCTTATCATAACTGGCCTTCAGTTTCTTTGCATGGTCCTTGATAATAGGTACTGCCCGTTCATAGCCTTTCTTCAGGGATTTTCCTGACTGTCTCAGCAAGGGTTTGGCCTTTTGGTAAGCATTTTGGATCGACCCGTTGTTTCTTGCATATCGTGCAATCTGCTTACGATAGAGATACCCAGGAACAAGTAGAGCGATGAGTACCGCCCACAGCCACCATCGAGTGCTATGTTTATCATGATGCGCATCAATCAGCTCCTCAAAGTTGTGGTCAGTTAATGATACACCCTTCTCTTCAGCCTCTGCTTTCAGATCTGAGTTCTTCTCGACGATTGCGGTGATTGCAGTCTCATAGATGAACTCACGGTTCATCTGCCCGACGAATTCTTCCTGGAGTAGGATATACCTGAGTTCTGGCACAGTAGATTTGGTGAAGAATGCAACCATATCATTATCCTGATCAACTGCTTCTTCCTCTATCATGGTTGTAGTTTGCAGATTGAAGAAAACCGTCATCGATTCCTCAGATTCGGTATAATACTGATAATCTATATCGTACTCTTGGATCTCGAAGTAATTGAAGATTTCAGTGAACAATTCTCTATGGTCTTCACCGTAGATCCTATCCAGATATTCCTGATCAAACAGCGCAACATAAGAATCAACATCTTTTTCCGTGGAATACCTATAATAATCATCTATCACTTGCTTTGCATCATCAAGGCTTCCATAGGATATGCCTGAAACAAGAATAATTAATACGATCATCAAATATATCTTTGCTTTCATTGTAACTCGTGGTATGCGATCTTGAACATCTGCAGTTCTTGTATGGTCCAGCCTGAGATATCCTGGGCAGTCACCAGGATGCCCACAGGGTAGTATAATTCCTGGGCCCGGTTGATCTTTTCTGATTTCGAGACATACTGGAGGTTTGCTTTCCAGATGTTTGTTGCTGCACTGAATGCTGATTGCCATGAGGCTGTCACATCACCAAAATAAGGAATCTTGTTAGGTATGAATGTGAGGACACCAACTGCAGTCTGTGCAGCTGAGATCCCGACGACACCAACGTCTGCGGCATTCTCAACCCATGTTGAGCCTTTTTTGTCCTCATTCACCCGTGTCGCATCTCCCAACTCATCAGCCATGCCCGGAATCCCATCGTGGACACCCTTGATTGACCTGACACCGTTTATGACCTTGAACTCTTTTGCGATATGTCCGATCTCTTTTGTCACCATACCGGCATCAGCCAATTCATCAGCGTATTGTGCATCAGCACCTGCGTAGGCTGTCAATGCATCGATCGCTATCTGTTCTGCTGCTTTTTTCTGAAGCTCAACCATGGATAAGGATGCAAGCTCTTGTGCGATGTCAAAGTTGCCCAGTGCAGGGGCCTTGTACCCTACCTTGATTGAGGTGCCTTCTGCGACGCTGTCAAGCACCCATTGTCTGTTTATGGTCTTTGAGGTAAGTCCGATATGACCCGGCCCCATGAGGGAGGCCTTCACGATTATGTTCTCTGTTGTTCCCCCCTTAGGTTCTATCTCCAGAACTTTTGTCGAGCCCTGGTGAACCTGGACACCTTTAGAATCAAGTTCCAGGTTGAATCGTTTTGGCGGAACAAGGGTGATCTTCGCTTTTTTTGTGATCCCTTTCTCTTTGATTGAAGCAGTGAATTCATATTCCTCCACATTTTCCTCTGCGTCTTTGAAAAACTTTTTCTCATCGCTTGGGCTGACAATGAAGACACATTTGGGCTCCTGGAAATCCACTTCGCAATCAGATTCCTCTTCTCGTTCGTCTGTGACGAATCCCGATGTGAATCCGCTGTAGGATTCATTTCCCAGCCTTTTCCCAGCTATCTTCATTGAAAGGCCGGGAGCCTTCAGGCTGCAGTAATCCACTGTTTCATCTCCATAAGTTATCTCAATCTCAGGAATCACCCTGAGGGCAAGGTTAGATTCAATAGTATCCAGTATCTTCCTGTTATTGTTCTCAATATCCAGTTCCACATCAACCTCGACCCTGTTCGGATCATATGATTTTGTTTCTCTTATGCATTCCCCGCATGCACCGCAGACATAGCCTTCTTTGCATTCACCGCAAAGGTCAGACCTCTCTTCTATCTCTACTTCTTCAACAGAATTTTTTTGCGTTTGCGTATGTCCTATAAGAACATTTTTTATTACATCCCGATAATACTCTTCCTTTGCTTGAAGAGTTGTTTTGTCAGGGATTTTATTTATCTTTGCTTCTCCATTTATTCCAACAACACCATAATCTTTTATCAATATACCTGCATAACGACAAACTAATGAGTACTCCTCAGTTCCAAGATGGGCATTTGAATTATCAGAAATCCAACATTTATAATATATTTTCCCATCTTTACCTTCAGACTCGAACTCATATGTTTCAGTTTTATCTGAATTATCAAAATTTATCCAGTTCGAAAGTATTGTGAAAAAATTATAATTCTCAAAAGAAAGCAATTTAGTTGTAGGGATTACAATATCCCTTGGTGAAAATGGTATTATTAATTCTCTTATTTTAAACTCTATATCTTCTGTTTCTGTTTTTTTTTCATATTCAAACTGATAACTATTTTGCTTTCCTTTAAACCCACTAGGGATTTCCTGTAAGCTCTCTTCATAGGGTATAGTTTCAAACCTAAGTCTTGTTTCATCATAGATTTTCAAGTCTTTTTTTGGGTTATGCATCTCAATAGTTGCAGAGGTAGTTTTACCTCTATTCACCACTGGCAGTGTCATGGACTCTTCTCCATTATACTCAACTGCAAACCTGCCACCCCCATGCTTAGTTAATTGATATTCTATTGGATAAGGGTATTCTTTTTCACCGTAAACATATTCTAAAGGAGGAGAAAATGTAAAGCGGAGAGTTTCGAAATTCTTTGCTATCTCCCTGTCCACAAAATCAATCCTGAGGTCGAAAGGCTCACCTGCAGGAATTGTATCAGGATAATAGATCCTCACATAAGGATCAAACCCATTGGTTGTGATCTCGTCGCTTGCGGCAAACGCTGTCTGCAAGACCAGAAATCCGATGAAAAAATGAAAAAGTACTTTCATTCACAGCAAACGGCTGTTCAAGTTTAAATACTTATCTGTTAGTGTGATAGCAAATCGCCAATACACACGCTCATATGGCTTTGTTGCAGTTCCGACACGGTGTTGCCGTGCACTCATCATTCTCATACTTCCATTTGATTCCCCATCTCTTGATCTGCCCGATTATTGTGATCAGGTCTTGTCCCGCATCAGTCAGGTAATAGAAGGTGCGTTTCGGAACTGTCTCAAGGTCACTCTCCTTGCGTATTATCTTTTCGGCTTCAAGCTCCCTCAATCGCATGGCAAGGATCTTTGGGGTGATGGGTGAGATGCTCCGTCTGATCGCTGAATACCGGTGTGCTCCCTTGTGGATGGCAAGTATGATGAGCAGTGTCCATTTTTTGGCGATGATCTCAGATGTCTGGTGGACTGTGCATTCCATGGTTTCCAAACAGAAACTGCCATTATATAAATAAGTATCTTTTTGATACTCCCGAGGTGATATGCATGAGTGTGACACAAGAGCTAAAAGACGATCATAAGGTTTTATCAGATGAACTTGGTAAGATCCAGCAGTATGGTATTGTATCTGAGGAAGGAAGAAAGCATTTTTTCAGCCTGAAAGAGAAGCTCCTTGCCCATCTGAACAAAGGGGACGAGAAGATCTACCCCATCCTTGAGAAGGCCGCGGAGAATGACACGGTGCTCAAAGGACAACTTGACGCCTTCCGGGATGAGATGAAGGATATCTCAAAAAAGGCCATGGATTTTTTTGCCAAGTACGAAGAGGATACAAGGGATCCGTCCTTCGCTTCCGACCTTGCAGGACTCATCGCGCTCCTTAAGAGCCGTATCAGAAAGGAAGAGATGATTCTCTACAAGCGATTTGATGAGATCAGTGGGTGATATGATGTACTGCAACCAATGTGAAGAATCACTACCCTGCACCAAGGCAGGCGTATG
>JBNJGT010000042.1:0-1852 GCA_051819765.1 Nanobdellota archaeon | reverse complement strand
CTGGAGCATGTCGATGGAGACTTTTCAGGGATCATAGCCCAGGCAAAGACCCTGCCGCCTCCTACTCAGCTTGAGGAGGGCTCAATTACTGGTGGCTTTGCCCATGCATCAGCCCTCTCTGTTGCAGACAAGATTGTTGACGCTGTCAAATCCGGCGTCATCCGCAGGTTCATTGTCATGGCAGGGTGTGATGGCCGGCACAAAGAGCGCAAGTACTATACTGATTTTGCAGAGCAGTTGTCAAAGGACACGGTGATCCTCACAGCCGGCTGTGCCAAGTATCGCTATAATAAGCTCCCCTTGGGAGATATCAACGGCATCCCCCGGGTGCTTGATGCAGGCCAGTGTAATGATTCCTACAGCCTGGTGGTTATTGCCCAGAAACTGGCAGAGGCCTTCGGCACAGGCATAAACGATCTGCCAATCTCCTACAACATTGCCTGGTACGAGCAAAAGGCAGTCCTTGTCCTCCTTGCTCTCCTGCACCTGGGAGTCAAAGACATCAGGCTCGGACCTCGCCTGCCCAAGTTCATCTCACCGGCAGTGCTTGACGTCCTGGTGAAGAGCTTCAATATCGGAGGCATCACCACCGTCGAAGATGACCTCAAGTCCCTCGTCCCCTGAGGTTTTATAAATAACTCTTTCTTTCTTTCTTCCTATGAAACTCCTGCTGGTGTATCCCCCCTTTTGTCCACCAACCATCATGCCCTATTCAACCTCCTATCTCAAGGCCTTTGTCCAGGAGAACACGGACATCGAAGCTAAAGGCATTGACCTCAACGTGAGATTCCACCGCCTCGCACAGCTTGACCTCAATGAGATTGATGTCTACACCCGAAACAACAATCGCATCAGGAGAGGGCAATTGCCTGACCATTTCCATGAACTAAAAGAGCTCATTGAAAAGGAACAGCCCGACCTCGTCGCATTCAGTCTTGTCTACAACAGCCAGGTATTCTACACCAAAGCGCTCGTCGACACCCTTTCCATCCCGGCGATCCAGGGAGGCCCTGCCGCATCAACCCACATCAACGCGCCTATCATCGCAAACGAGCTTGAACTCCTTGACTACCTGGGAACGAAAGCCTCTGTGTTCACCGTCTCACCAGACTTCTCAGACTGTCATGACGAATACTATTCACCCGAACCAATCTACCCGGTCAAGTCTTCCCATGGCTGTTACTACAAGATGTGTGCCTTTTGCACCCATCACAAGGATGAGCCCTATATTGAAATGCCACTCACCCTGCCGGATGGAAAGTATTTCTTCTTCATCGATGATATGATTCCCCCAAAACGGCTCCAGAAGATTGCGCAGCGCATGCCAGAAGACGCCAGGTGGTGGACCCAACTGCGGCCCACAAGAGACCTAATTCCCCTCCTTCCAGGGCTTGCCCAGGCAGGCCTTAAAAGCGTTGCCTGGGGGGTTGAGTCAGGCTCCCAGAAGATGCTCAACCGCATGCAGAAGGGAACAACCGTGAAAGACATCGCAGCTGTCCTCAAAGCCGCCAAAAAGGCAGACCTAATCAACACCGTCTACATCATCTTCGGTTTCCCCGGCGAGACCCAGGAGGACTTCTTCATGACCCTTGACTTCCTGCGGCAGAACAAGGACAATATCGACCTTGTCTCAACCAGTATGTTCGGCCTCCAAAAAGGCTCAGCCGTCTACAACAACCCCAAAGCCTTTGGCATTGAAATCCACGAGGAGAAGCGCACTCTCCTTGACGATAAGGTCTCCTTTGAACCTGACATGCAGCACATCCGTGACCTCAGGCGCAGGTACAAGCAGACCATCGAGAATCTCAATCGCTATCCCAAATACTATAACATTTACAAAGAACAGACCCTT
>JBNJGT010000041.1:0-13683 GCA_051819765.1 Nanobdellota archaeon | reverse complement strand
ACCTTGTGTTTTCCTTAGAGACCACATGTAACCTAGAGAGATAAGCCAATCTTATTGTGGGGGACAAGGAGGAAAAGAATTCCCATGCCCCCGCGAGGATTCGAACCCCGGTAACAGGCTCCGCAAGCCTGTGTCATATCCACTAGACCACAGGGGCATTCTACATGACGAATTACTTCCCATTATTAAACTTTTTCACCACAACCTCGAGGGGTTTATAGATCAGTTTCGCTGCAGGGAGGGGATTCTTCAACAGGTTGATGGATTCGTTAGAAAGGATAGTGAGCCTATTCACGAGAATCGGTCTATGGTATCGCATTGGCTGTACAATGATCTGTTCATACCGCTGGGAAAGAGACGGCACGAAATATGCCATGTGCTTTTGGCTGGATTTCGCCATGGATGGCACCCGCTGGATCTGGTTCACTGGCACACCACGAACAAAGGATTCCTTACGCTTCACGCATTTCAAAAAATCTGAGACCGTCTCAGCCTTCGCATAGGTGATGACCTTTCCGAACTCAAACAGTGAGTGGCTGTCACTCCCACCCGTGATTCCACAAGACAAGTCTTCAGCAAAACTCATGGCCCGATTGTTCATGGCCCGTGTCATGGCTCCGTTTATGACCTCCACAGCGTCAAACTCAGAGACCACCGTGGGTTGGATATATCCCTTCTTTATTCCTTTTGGGACATGCGTGTACGCTGGTGAATAAGGGTGGGCCATGCTCACAATACAGTCATAACCTTTTGAGGCCCGCAATAGCTCAGGGATGGTGAGCCGTGTGTTGCTGTGGGGATTCTTGTTCTTTGCAGGCTCCACATGATGCCGATAGAACTCCTGCAATTCCCTGACCTGGGAAAAGTACACCAGGATATGAGGCCCTTCTGCCGAGCTCACCTCGATTCCAGGGATCACCATCACGCTCGGTTCAAGCTCATAGGCCCGAAGCACCCCTCCTATCTCGTTATGGTCAGTGATTGCCAGGCCCATCCCTCGCTTTTCAGCCTTCTTCAAAAGCCGTCGCACCCGCGTGAAACTGTCAGAGAATCTGGTGTGTACATGCATATCACAGACAGTATATCCTTTTTTCAGGAGACGCTTCACCTGCACGCGTTTCTGGTCGGTTTTTGCTAAGATGCGCATATGCGTTACATCCATTATCCTGAGAGCGATATCTATCCCCTTATTAATTTTATGCTAAGATTTAAAAGGTACCTCTGCTCCTCACCAGTAATGACACTCAACCAGAAGTTTGTGGAATTTTTGCAGGAGTTTGAGCAACCAGCTATCATTGACTATGGACTGACCAAGTTTCCGCTTCTCTACCCTATTGAATCCAGGGCGGGCACCATTATGGTATTGGATCCCCATCGGCCAATGCCAGCAGACAAGGATGAGTACCTTGCTTATATGCGTGACTCTTATGATGCAGTGCCTGCCTTGGATGTGGCACGGCCCTGGGAGAATGTTCGCCTCTATCAGAAGTCCGTCAGGTTTATCTGACCCATTTTCTTTATCTTCATCTCTTGACCGACTTGCTTTTTGACTGATTCAGCAGTCTTTCGGCCGATGATCTTTGCAAGCGCACTCCCTTGCGCATTCTTCACACCTTGGATGTCCCGGACACCGTTTGAAAAGAGCCGTCGTGCTTTTACCCTGCCGATTCCCTTAAGCTTCAACAGTGTCAAAAGCTCTTCCTTGACTCCATTTTGTAGCCTGATACGCAGTTTCATGATGGATCTCATGATGTCCTTGTACTCCTGGATACGGGAAAGCTCCCCTGCTGCATATAAGAGCCAGTCACAGGTCTCGATCTTCACTTTCAGTTCTCCCGGCCGGATTGTGTACTTCTCCAAGAGGTCTTCCTCAGAGGTCTCTTCAATCCAGTCGTGTAGGCAAGAACTGGTCTTCAAAGCATCCAGAAATTCTTCGTATTCGGGTTCATACATGGATGGTTCATTGACCAAGAGCGTATCCTCATGCCGTACCAGCAGCTCTTGTATCTCATCCATCTCCTTGGCACGCACCCGTAATAGCGGCCGCATCTCCAACGTATTGCACATGAGATGCAACAGGGCAAACGGTTCCTCATCCCTGAACTTGCGCAATCCCTTGATGATACCATGGGCGGTATAGGGATCGATGTATAGCTCACTCACCCGTCGTCCAAGATAGGTGACCTTATAGCGCTGTTCCTCATCAGCTGCAACGAAATCACCTGAGGACCGCACGAACTCCCAGTGCTCTAGATAGTCAAGCATCTTCTCGATGATCATCTCCAGCCGGTTCATATCCTTGAACTGGTGTGCCCAGAAGGTCTCTTCAAAGAATCCCATGATCTCAGTTCGTGTCGAGACCATCTTGGTCGCAATCAAAGACAAGAGATAAGTACGAAGCACCGGCTCAACCGCAAGCTTCGAGTAGATATCCTCAGGTTCCCCGTGAATATACTTCTCTACGATCTCTTCCTTTTCCGGTTCGCTGCCCGCAATGCAGATAGACTCTCCATAGGTCTCATACCCCGGCCTGCCGGCTCTCCCTGCCATCTGCAGGTACTCAAGCACTGGGATATACTGCATGCCCCGTGGTCCGAACCGCTTGAGATCCTTGATGATGGTGCGGAATGCTGGCAGGTCAAGCCCCGCAGCAAGTGTGGGTGTGCAGCAGATGATACGGATTGTCCCTTCCCTGAACGCGTTCTCGATAAGGGTCTTTTGCCCCGAAGTAAGGCCTGCATGATGAAACGCGATCCCCTTACGGACACATCTACTCAGGCGCACGCACTGCTTGGTTGGGTGGGACAGGTCATTGAGGATTTTTTCAGAGAGCACTTTGAGCTCCGGGCGGCTGGCAAGCTTCTTGCTGATATCCTCAGCAGTCTTCTCAGCGCTTCGTTTAGTGTTCACAAACACCAATGCCTGTTTGTCCATGTCAATGGTCTTGATAGAAATATCAATGGCAGGATTCATCAGTGATCTGGAAAATCTTCTCCTTTTTATGTACTTCGCTTCGAAACTTTTATAAATTTACCATCTTTGAATACATTCCATGAACACCATTCGTGAAATCATGAATGTGGATGTTGTCACAGCCGCAGAAGACCAGAAACTGACTGAGATAATCGATCTCATGACCGACAAGAAGATCGGCTGCGTGGTCATAACCCAAGGCGATAAGCCCACTGGCATTCTCACCAAAAGCGACCTCATCCAGAAAGTGCTTCACGAGAAAAAGGATCCAAAAAAATTGAAGGTCAAGGATGTCATGACATCACCCATCATTACCGTCACACCCGATATTGAATTCGGGGACGCCTTGGGTGTCATGGAAAGCAACCACATCAAACGCTTGGTTGTCATCGAAGATGAAGCACTATCAGGGCTGATCACCAACGCTGACATCGTGCGCACCTCAAAGAACATCAACAACTACTGCAAGCGCATGGTATTCTACCAGAACATCCAAAGCTACGTCATCTTCATCTTCTTCATGTTCATACTCATTTTTTTCGCAGCGAAATTTTTGATGAACTAAAATGATCATAGGAATCACAGGGACCCTCGGGGCAGGAAAGACAACCATCGTTGAATACCTTGAACAAAAGGGCTTCATCCATCACTCAGTGCGAACCTTCATAGTCGATGAGATCAAACGCCGCAGTATGCCCGTCAACCGCGATAGCATGGTGATCGTGGCAAATGACCTGCGGCAAAAGCATGGCCCTGGCTATATCGTTGAGCAGCTATATTACCAAGCCAAAGGCTCGGACGCGGTCATCGAAAGCCTGCGCACCCCAGGCGAGGTGAAGGTTCTCAAGCAGTTCGGTGATTTCAGGCTTATTGCCGTTGACGCCGAGGTCAGCAGCCGGTATGATCGGATCAGTGCCAGGAAATCGGAGACTGACATGATCTCATTCGAGAAATTCAGATCAGACGAGGAGCGTGAGATGCAGTCTGACGAGGAGCACAAGCAAAACATCCAGAAGTGCATTGAGATGGCTGATTACCATATCGATAACAATGGTTCCATTGAGGAGCTCCATCAAGCCGTAGAGGAATTGCTATGCCACATAAGACAGAAAGACCATCCAAGACAGAATACTATCTGAATATTACCCGGGAAGTTGCTGCCCGCTCCAATTGCCTGAGTACCAACATCGGAGCCATAATTGTCCGTGACGATCAGATCATATCTACTGGCTACAACGGAGCCCCCAGAAAGACCCGGGACTGCTTTGTCACAGGCTCGTGTTTGCGAAGGGAGATGAATATCCCCTCAGGCCAGCGCTACGAACTGTGCAGGACTGTCCATGCCGAGCAGAATGCAATCATCAACGCTGCGCGGGCAGGGGTGCCGATCCTGAATGGCACTTTGTATTTGCATGGTGTCAGGACCTATGGGGTTGAAGAACCCGTTCTCCTGGATTCCCTCCCATGCATCGTCTGCAAGAAGATGATAATCAATGCGGGACTCAAATATTTTGTTGGGATGATGAGTGACGGATCCATAAAGGTATTCTCTGTAGATGACTGGGCTCGCGAGTGGCGGGAACGTGATATGACCGAAGACCTGAGTCGCTATGATGCCGGGTACAAGCGGTCAGAGTAAGTGCAGGCTGCTGAAGGTATTCATCAGATCTTTTACGACTGATGCGATCTGACTGACCGTGAGTTCAACCGGATCACTCTGTGGGGTCGCATACTTGCTTCGTATGGTTTTGCAGTCCTCAATGATTGTCGCTATGGTTTTCTTATCCCCTTTTATGGCTGCAAGATACAATGTCTCGAGGATCTGGTGGATCTCTCCAAGAATTTTTAGGGTATGCTCCTGCCTGCTGCTCGTGTAGACCTTTCCGATCCTCACCATGATGTCTCCGATGTACTCGACCTGGTTAAGGATGTGGTAATACAGCGGTGTTTTTGAGACATCCATGTGGCCATGCTTGCTCAGGTACCGTAAGCAGTAGTCTGTGAACTGGTTGAGATTGTAATCCACCTGTTCGATACCTTCCACCTCAGAATCACGTTCGATGAGTTTTTGCAGGTGCTTGGATTGCTGGATGAGCATCTGGAAGCATCGTTTATAGATTTGGGTGAAATCCGTCTTACTGCTCCCCGATATATCCACAAGCAGGCTTTTCGTGGCATCCTGTTCCATGATGACAAAACCAAGCAATTGCTTTGCGATGCGCTCAATCAGTTCTTCCTGATCTTGATGGGTAATCTGTATCTCATCCACACCTGCTTTGTAGAGGCCTAGTATGCTCCGCCAGATATATCCCTCATGCTCACCACAGATGCTCATCCGGACGTGCTTTTGGAAGAGCGCCTTTTGCGTGCTCACTATGACCGTCTTTCCTGCGGTATTCACATGGAGGATGTCACCTGCCGTAAGCCCATACTGATTGACCCAGTCCGCAGGCAGGCTGATGGTATGCGTGTTGGCTCCCTGCTTGACGATCTTTCGCTCCATTGAGTACAAAAATGCATGCGCATTAATAAACCTATTGGAAAGAATATTCTAGTATATATGTATAGAGTAAAAATATATATTTAAAGTCCGCTTCGCCACCACTATGGAGTCAATAGATTTTTTTGAGTATCGTGATCTACTGATGTTTGGTAGTACGGATGCATCAATCGGCATCGTCACCCTCTGGACCGCAAAGGAGACGATTGCAGAGCACGTAGGCCTTGATCGGGTCGCAATCATAGGACAGTTGTATTCAAAGTATGACGGGATAAATGCGCTGCTCCGGAACCTGTTGCAGGCCAAGCACATCCGCCACATCATCGTTACTGGCCAGGACCTCTCAAATAGTGGGGAGGCCCTCCTGAGATTCAGCCAGCGGGGCCTGAATGGTCGCCGGATCAGTGGGACAGATATAGAGATTGAGGCGGACCTTCCCCTGGAATCAGTTGAACAGATACGAACGCATGTCTCCTTCCATGACTATCGAGAGATGAAAGACTTCACCTCACTGAAGAGCATGATTGCCAGCCTACCAACGGCAGGTCCCTATGGGGTTCCTGAGATCATCCCTCGTCCAAAACCAACACTGGATCAAAAAATCCCATCCACTGGCGCAGGCTTCCAGGTCACCGCTGACAAGGTTGGCACCGCCTGGCTTGAGATCCTGAAAAATGTGCTTGATCATGGCACGATCAAGAGAAGCCAACACCATGATGATCAGACTGAGATAATCAACGTCATGGCGGTCATAACCGATGAAGATCCTGACGATATCCAGTGGTTCCCCTTTTTTGAATTTCAACAGCAAGAACTGTCTGACTATTATGAATCCATACTGACCAAAAGAAAGCAATCAGGGATCTCATACACCTACGGACAGAGGCTGCGTGATCACCACGGCATCGACCAGATCCAGTCCATCACCGCTGATCTCAGGAATGCGGGGCATTCACGAAGGGCCCTTGCTGTGACCTGGAATGTAGCAAGTGACTACAACAATCCCAGCCCCCCTTGTCTCATCTTTGTCCAGGCGCTGGTCCAGGAGCATCAGTTGTTCTTTACTGCGTTTTTCCGCAGTCATGATATCTATGGCTGCTGGCCACAGAATGCCTTTGCTCTCAGGAGGCTGCAGGCTAACATATGCAAGGAACTCGGTTTTTCCCTCGGCCCCCTTACCATCATATCAGGCAGTGCCCATATATATGAATCCAGCTGGAGAAAGACCCAAAACATCCTCAGAGAATATAAGAGCGGCTTTACACCTGATCCGAATGGATCATTCATAATCACTATAGAAAAAGGGGAGATTGTGCTTGAGCACCAATCTCCCACCGGTAAATCCCGGCTTTCCGCAGATTCTGCGATGAAGATAATCAGGAAGCTAAATCCGGACAGGATCTCTCAGACATCCCATGCATTGTACCTTGGAAAGGAACTCTGCCGGGCTGAATATGCCCTGAAGAACAAAATCCCTTATGTGCAGGATTAAAGGTTCTTCACCTTCTCGATCAGCGCATCCTTTGCCATCATTCCCATGGCACGGTCCACCTCTTGTCCATCTTTCATGAAGACAATGGTTGGGATGCTCATCACACTGAACTGATTCGCAAGCTCAGGTGCCTCTTCTGTAGAGATCTTCACAAACTTTGCTTTTCCCTCCATCTCTTTTGCCACGTCTTCAAAGATTGGCCCGAACATCTTGCAGGGCATGCACCAACTTGCCCAGAAATCAATGATCACCGGGACATCTGATTGCTTTACTTCCTGCTCAAAGTTTTCATTAGTCACATTAGTTACCATTAGTATTCACCTCAACAGCCATAAAACCTGCTTTATTTTTATATTTAATGGACATGTGCCGTAAATCACATACTTTCTCCACAACCACAACTTATAAATAGGCAGCACCGTCTCTTTTGAATTATGAATTTCCAGGACCTGGCAAAGATAGAAACACCGGATAGCTATCTTGACATGGCTTTCAATGCCGCCCGCAAGCGCGCAGAAATCGCAAAACAGCAGAAATGTACCTCAAAGCTGCAGAAATCCCGCCATGTCGAATCAATCAGGGTCCAGACCATCGGAGGAAACATTCAAAAGCGCATGGATAAGATTCTCACAGCCTTTCCAAGCATCGGAAGCCTGCCCCCCTTCTATGAAGAGATGATCAAGGTTACGCTTGACTATCAGCGTCTCAGGAAAAGCCTGGGGGCTATCAACTGGGCAAAGAACATGTCCCAAAAGCTCACCTCCCAGTATGAGGGCAAGATAAACCGGTGTCAGCATCTGAAAAATATAGGGGATTATCGCAAGGAATATTATGGACGGCTTTCCTCAGTTATCAAGCAGATCAAGAATGAGTTGGCCTATCTTGATGAGGCTCGAAAGGTCATGCGCCGGTATCCCGCAATCAAGACCGATATCTTCACAGTCTCAATCTGCGGGTTCCCTAACATCGGGAAGACAACCCTCCTCTCAAAGATAACTGATGCGAGGCCAGAGATCAACAATTACAGCTTCACCACAAAAGGCATAAACGTAGGCTACATCTTCGAAGACCAAAAACGGGTGGTCCAGGTGATTGATACTCCTGGTACGCTGAACCGGTTCAACAAGATGAATGACATCGAAAAACAGGCGTATATAGCCATGAAATACACCGCAAGCACGCTGGTCTATATATTTGATCTCACTGAAAGCTACCCCATCAAGGATCAAAAGAAACTGTTTTTGCGCCTGAAAGAGGAAAACAAGGATATCATAATCTACCTCTCAAAAGCAGATCTTCTGGACAACAAGAAAATCGAAGAGTTCACGAAGAATCTCACCAACGTCTTCACTGATCCTGACGCCCTCAGGAAGCACATCACCGTTTCTGCGAAAAATATTTAAGCCTTCCTCCCTGAGAAATCTCATATGAGGTGGATTGCTCTTCTGGTGCTCATCAGCATATCACATGCAGCCTATCTTGACTACTCACACACCGAAGCGACCTGGGAGATCACTCTCAACGGAACGCTTGACATCCCGTCAGGTGTCTCCGACATGGAGTCCTACCTGCGCTTTGACAATGACCCACCAAGCAACCAAAAGCTTGAATCCGTAAAACCAGTATCCGGGGTGGGTGTATCCTATTCAAACGGCTCCTATCTATACTGGTGGCAGGATAAACCTGGTCAAAAGCATTATGGTCTTTCCTTTGTAGTGACCATCCAGGAGGTACTGGCAACTGACACCGGAACTCCTATCATGGAAGATTCGCCCTACATCGACTCCTCACCAAAACTTAAGACCCTTGCACGAACCTTGGAGGCCAAAGATCCCTACAAATCAATCTACAACATTCTCCACTGGATCAACCAGTCAGTAGAAGTGACTGAATCAGGCCAGGCAAAGGCATCCCAGGTCCTATCGCTTCAGAGAGGAAACGAGTTTGGGGTCATCGCCGTGTTCATGGCCCTCACCCGCGAAATGAATATTCCCTCGCGTTTTGTCTATGGTCTGGCCTATGATGAAGAAAACATCACCAATCCGCACATATGGGCTGAGGTCACAGACCAATGGATTCCCGTGGACGTTCTTAATCAGCAGGTTGGAGTGCTTGACATCTCCCATATAAAGTTGTATGACAGTCCAGACCTCCAAAGCAAGATCGCCCGTCACCAGGCAGATGGGGAATCCATTGAGATACCGGAAATGGATGTTACCGCTGTTCTCGCATCCCAGACAGGCAACAGACAACCAAAACTCAATATGGAACTGAACCCCTATTTGAAAGACATGGGGCCTCTCTCATACAATCTTCTGGAAATGGTCATTACCAATCCTTTGGATAAACCATTTATGGCTACCTTCAGGCTTCCATCAGATGGTATTGAGATCATTGAACAACCGGATCCCTTCATTTACCTGCCTCCAAAATCTCAACAGCAATTCCATTACATCATCCGTAACCAGGTACCTGTTGAAGAGATGCCCTCTCCAATCGAAGCTGAAGAGACAGGAAGGCATATTCTGCTTCGCAATCCCTTGCAAACAAACCTTACGACATCTGAAGACGGCGAAGTACTATCACTGGAGTACATACGAAACCTGGGGGATGTACACATCATTCCCCATCCTCAAGAGGCAAAACCCACCATAACAAACAACATTACCCAATCAGGATTTGATATCGACGACCTCATTGACCAATTCAACAAGACCAGCCAGGTTATTGACGTCAAAAAGGTCATCAAGTATGACAATGAAACCAATACAACAAGCGTCTACATCAACATCACTCCAAAGAATAACCTTGAGAATGTCTCAGTCTATGAAGAGATCCCAAAATGTCTCACTGAGATTATCCAGAACGTACAACCCCGGGAGGTTGATTTTGAGGTGGTCAATCCAGACCCTCTCATTGTGTGGAACTTTGATGAGGTCAATGACTCCATCACCATCAGCTATGATGTGTTAAAGACCCTCAAGAACATCAGTTGTCAGGACGAGACAGCGACCATGACTGTCGCTCAGGCTATTGGTGATGAGATCGGAGATGAAGGCGGCCATATGGTTTACATCATCATAGCTGTCCTCTTTGTCATTCTCGTTGGATCCATGGTCATGTACCGTAAACTGTCAGAATAGGTTTCAGCATATCCTTAAATATCTTGAAACATTCTTGCCATGGCTCAATAGTTGCCGGCGGCTGGTGCATAGAGGCCGCCTTTGATGGACACAAGGGCGCAATTGAGGCTGTCTCAGGATACACCGGGGGGACAACGAAAGACCCCACCTATGAGACGGTCTCTACTGGTGAAACTGGCCACTACAAAGTGACCTACGACCCGCAAAAGGTCTCTTATGACGAACTTGACATCTTTTGGAAACACATCGACCCCACCCAGGAAGACGGCCAGTTTGCTGACAAGGGCAGTATCAGACCGCAATCTTCTACACCACCAAGTCCCAAAAAAAAAATCGCTGAGCATTCCAGGGCCCGAATCGCCCGCATCCTGGGGAAAGTAGCCACCCGTATTCTCCCCGCACAAGAGTTCTACCCTGCCAAGGACTATCATCCGGGTTACTAGAAAAGAGTGCCTACACGCTCTACAAGGCTGGCCGAGAGGCAAGGCTGAAGGAGGTTTGGGGAGATGTGCTCAAAGAGCGGCTCACCGATTTGCAGTACCGGGTGACCCAGGAGGGTGGCGCCTTTGACAATGGGTACTGGGACAAAAAGCGTGAAGTGATCTATGTGGACATCATATCAGGGGAATCCCTCTTCAGTTCCAAGGACAAGTTCGACTCTGGAACTGGTTGGCCCTCTTTCACAAGACCCCTGGATGAAGATAAAATCAAGACCAAACGCGAGTGCACCGCACCGAAGTGCATACCAAGACATCCCATTTGGGTCATGTCTTCAAGGAGGGCCCGGGACTCGCTACTGCATCAACTCAGCAGCCCTTCATCCCAAAAGAGCGCCTTGAAGAAGGTTACTCAGGATACAGCTCCCTTTTCAATACGGTCCAGGGAAAAATATAAAAAACCTGAGCGCTCCGAAAGAGGAATGAATGCATTTTCACGATCATGGACGATAACAAAGCTTAGTTTCAATGTATTGCTGAAGGATAAGGAGATGCTGTTGTTTCCCATCCTTTCCGGGTTCTTCTCCCTTGTCTTCCTGGTATCCATGCTCTTTCCCTCTGTGATAACGACTCTTCTTCGAGGAGCGATGCCTGAGCTCGCGATACTGGAGTATGTCATGATCTTCATTACATATCTTGGCATTGCTTTCATCGCCACATTCTTCAATGTGTGCACTGTCTACACCACCAAACGACGATTGGAAGGAGGAAACGCAACCTTCATGGAAAGCATCAAGTTCAGTTTCTCAAAGATACATCTCATCTTCGCCTGGAGCCTTCTCTCAGCTACAGTGGGTCTCATACTGAGGATCCTGGACCATATGGCCGAGCGTATGGGAGGGGTTGGCAAGATCATCATGAGTATCATCATTTACCTGCTAGGGACCGCCTGGAGCATAATCACAATATTTGTCGTGCCTGTCATGGTATACAATGGCTTGGGGCCATTCGATGCTATCAAGAAATCCATTACTGTCCTTCGAAAGACCTGGGGGGAGAGCCTCATCAGATATTATGGCCTCGGGCTTGCTCAGTTCATTTTCCTGTTGGTGGGGGTTCTGCTGCTCGGTCTCATCACCATCGGACTTTCGCCGCTGGGATTTGTCGGTATCATCATCGGAATCATACTGATAGTCTTGTATATCATATTGGTAAGTTTGGTCTTCAGCATAGCAAATAGCGTCTTCAACACAGCCCTCTTCGTATATGCGGAAACCGGGCGTGTGCCGCAGGGATTCTCAGCTGAAGTCGTGCAAGGCGCATTCACCAAAAGACCCGGTCGGTTCTAGCCAGGAGAAGTTTACCGACACAAAGACTAATGGATAAATAGACTTCAAGCCAGGTTAGGTTCAAGAAAGTAAAGATAATAGTATCCAAGGGACTCTCAGGGCTTGCGTTTTGGATTTGGTATACTTTTCATAGGCACATACCCCATAGTCCTAAATAGAAATTTCAGTGAGGCACGAATTTGCCTTACTGCATTAACATCATGATTCAGCTTCAGGAGATACGTTCTAACACTGTTTTGGTTTAAACGAATTCCCTCTTATCCATTTCAAGTGCTGATATGATACAGATAATTCTTCTCTGTCTTTTTGCTGTATCCCCGTAATTTCAACTCTTCCCTTTCTGCAAGAGAATCTCGACATCATGTCTCTTTGGCTCCAGAATTAATAGTAATGCCCTTAAAATTTGGGTATTTCAGGAAAACAGGAATTCCCTCTAGTTTAACGAACTCTTGGACTTCGTCCAATAGATGTTAGTTTCAATTTTAAAAAAGGAAAAATATGTCAACAAATTTATAAATTATGAAAATTTAGTTATATTATGAAATTTATTGATTCATTAAAAATAACAAAGTTAAAAATTATATTAACTTCAAGTTTAGCTATTATTTGGTATCTTGTGATTTTGTTTTTATCCACAGTATGTGTTAGAAACCCTTCCTATGTTAGACCTGAATCAAATTTAGATAATATCCGAATTTTATATGCTTGCACTGAAACAACTTTAGAAATATTATTAATAGAATACTTAATTATTTTTATTCCTATTATAATTTTTTATATAATATATTCATTTGTTCAATATAAAAGGTCTAGATAAAATATTTTTCTTTTTTAAAACTCTGCGAAAACTTTCAGTTTTCTTGTGCCGCTGCGCTCTCCTCATTTCATTCGTCGCAGAAACTAACAGCGATTAAGAGATTACAGAAACTTGCAGTTTCTTTCATCCAAATCGCGTTCCGCGACTTCTCTTAATCGCGATGTTATACGCAATATTACTCGAGAGCTTTTCCTTTCGATAAATTTATATTACTTCTTGAATTGTAAAAAGATATGTCTAAGGCAAAAATAATTATTGTTAATGAAAATGATGAAATCATAGGTTCTAAAGAAAGAGGAACTTTAAACCAATCAGATATTTATAGAGTTTCAGCTTTATGGATTCAAAATTCTAATGGCGAGATTCTCCTTGCCCAGAGATCATTTAATAAAAGAAATAATCCGGGGAAATGGGGTCCAGCAGTTGCTGGAACTATTGATGAAGGAGAATCTTATGAATCCAATATTGTTAAAGAAGCTGAAGAAGAGATTGGTTTAAAGAATCAAGAATTTCAAAAGTCATTTCATCATTTTCGCGATGGAGAACATAAACATTTTACTCAATGGTTTTTTGCCTTAGTTGATAAAAAAATAGAAGAATTTACAATTCAAGAAGAGGAAGTTGAAAAAATTAAATGGTTTACAAAAGAAGAATTACTTAACGAATTAAAAAATAGTCCTGAGAAATTTCTAAAAGTAATTCCTGAATGTGTTAATTTTTTCAACAAGTAACGGAAAAGCTCTCTGCGTCATACTGTCGCTCCGTTTCACTTCGCGATTTTTTCTTGCAGAAAAAACGTATAACAAGGATTTAGAGATTCCGCCTTGCAGGCTCCATCCAAATTTTTGCTTCGCAAAAACTTCTCTAAATCCCGATGTTATGCGTAATTCTTAAAATGGGGGCTAGAAAAAGAAGATAGGGCAAAAGTTTAAAATAATTAAAATTTTAGAATTTTTATGGCAGTAAAAATCG
>JBNJGT010000040.1:0-13838 GCA_051819765.1 Nanobdellota archaeon | reverse complement strand
TATAAATGTTTCTCTTTTCGTCCCTAAAAAGTTACTAACTTCCGAAGATATTGTTAATGGAGCCAGAGGATTTCAGGCATTGAATCCAGAATCAGAGCATCTGCATGAGTGCCGAATATCCTGCGAAAGCCACAGCACAAGTGTAGGTGGTACGCAACATCTTCTCCTTTTTGGCTGTCCCCAAGCCGACGATTCCTCCCACTAGCCCTCCGATAATGCCAAACCCTACTGCCTCTTCAAGGGAATCCATCTTTTGAGGAGTGTACTGTGACAGTTCAAGAAGGACGCCTCCAACACCACCGACGATGTAGTTTGAAGGATTGGAATAGTTCTCGGCACAGTGCCGCCACAAGGGGGTTGCCTGGTTACGATATGCGTTGACGCAGGAACGGGCTCCGGCGAAAATAAGGCCGCCAAGGGCTGCGCTTGAGCATGTCTCTCCCAAGAACCCCACCGGGAGTTTGTTTACAAAGTTGTAATAGGCACCTTCAAAGTCGGGTCTCATGCCTATCAAGAAATGTGAGCTAGTTTAAAAACGTTTTTAGTTAGTCTTTGGTAGTGGTAAACCCCTTGCAACTCAAGATTGGACCGTCATGATTTTAGGGCCTGCTTTGCGAGCTGGTCGGCAAGATCGTTGTAGTAATCGCCTGAATGGGCCCGCACTTTCCTGAACTGGATGGTTATCTGCTGCCTGCGTTTCTGGATGAACTGGTGATAGTATTGGGTATACTCGTTGTTTCGTTTCCAGAGGCCGTTCGCCCACATCTCAATGCCTGCGTAGTCGTAGCGGATCTGGATTGCCGGCTCTTGCATCTGGATGGCGTAATCGATGGCTTTCATGGCACCCATGAGTTCACCGTAGACCTGACGCATGGTGGCACCCTTCCTGCCCTTTCCTTTCATGGTCTTTATGACGTTGCTGTCTTTGATGATGACTGCGCCGTAGGAATAGACCCCTGCGTGATAGCTACCGTCGACGTAGGCAATCAGACCTGTTGCGCTGGCTCTTTGGGGCTTCAGATAATCCTGTGCTTCCTCCTTGGTCTTGAATTTCCTGTACTGGGCATTGGGGTAACCGATCACCTTATCCTTGCATTCCTCCCAGGAGGTGCAGATTGCGGGTGTCTTGCCCCTACCCTGCTTCACCGCGTAATACATACTCATTGCGTTGTTTTGCTCGTATATAAAATTATGGACAGGGAAATGTTCCCGTGTCACCTTTTGTGGGCCGATAGAAAAGGGGTGTGCCCTTAGTGGAAGTGTTTCTGGAACATGGATTCTTGCCATTTGCTAAGATTTATATAGGTGTATGCCTGTGAGGAGTCAATGGGATTCTTTCGCAAAGGAAGCGCTAAGACAAATTGGCGCAATGTGGACGATGTGTGGTTGCATGGCGGGGTTGACAGTGATCTCTATCTACAGCGCGGGATGGAAAAGGCAGTGCATAAGCTTGAGATCGATGAGAAAAAGCTGATCCAGATCTATAACACTGCGATGCGAGAGCTTGCCGATGTTGAGTCATTGATGGTACAGTCAAAGAGGGAAGGTAAATATATAGATAAAAAGACATTCATCCAATTGCTTGAGAATCTGAAGTATCTGAGCAGACCTCTGCATATGCCTGATATCGTAAAGAAATCGGATACCCTCATTCACTCTTTGCAAAAGGGCAATGTGGGGTATGTCCGGGCGCTGGATAACGCTATCGAATTGATTGACCCGGTGCATCACTAAGTTGGTGATCATTGCTTGCTGGCTGAAGGTTTGCTTAGGTATTCGTTTCTCTTAACTGCGAATCTGTTCTAACTCTTGCGCGAGGTTATGAGTTCAGACTTATGGTGCTTTTGATAAATCATATCTCTTCCGTCATCGAAGGGCCAGTATGGAGCCTAAAATCAGCCTTTTGGGGAAAATATTTTATACCATGCCTGCTTGAGATAGAAGATGAAAAATCATAGTAAGGGTGCAGATCATGTCCTTGGTGTGGAGGGTATTCTACTATTTGTGGCAGTACGGGTTTAGCCTAGAAAGTAACAATATCTTGCAGGCAATGATCATTGGAATTTTTGCAGCGATATGCATTGTATGTTGTCAGCAGGTAGCCGGGGTTTTTGGGAAGTATCTGCTCTTGGTATGCTTCAGGTGGGCTCCATGATAGGTTAGTGGTTAGCCTAAGAATTTTAAGGTTTTCACGGCACCGGATCAGATCGTGTTCTTCATATCCAAATCTTTAAATAGGTGCGTTGTCATAAAAGGCACGAGGTGTAATAGATGTGTATCGATGATACATTGTTTGGGACAGGAACCAGTGTGGGTGCAGAACCAGTAGTCAAAACGTATGAGCCAAGACCAATTGGTCAAGAACCGTTTGGTCAAGACCGCTACGGGCGAATAGATATTCCGACACAGCAATCAATGCAAGGGTGGGGCAAACGCGAGTTTGCTGAGTATCATCCCAGTCTATTGATGGCAACGTTGATGGGCATGGGACATACCAAGCAGGAAGTGTATGGTTCTCCTGTAGTGAAGTCGTATGAGACACAGTATTATAGGGCGCTCTGCAATATTCTTTGATTTTGCCCAAGGGGCCACTGGTCCCGATTCTTATTAATTTAATGGTAGTGGCTCTTATTGAGAGTGAGTTCGTGCAGATGCTTTTAGTGACTGATTTGGGACTTGGTCGGTTAACAAGTTGTTTGCGTCATTGTTGTATGGATCAATCATAGTCAGTCAATAAAACCAGTTGCAAGAGGGGTTGTATCCGTTTGAATGGGCATATAGTGCTTTTCATGAGGTTTAGAAGTCTCATCCTGTTCGATATTTTAGGCGGGTATGAATCCAATCTTTTGTGCTGGAGTTTGCTGTCATGGAGCAGCCGACAGCATTCGGTTGTGCTGCTTAACTATTATCTCTGTCGTTATGTGCTGAGCATCTGGATCAGGCCATTTACGCCGTCTATCCACGGCTAGTTTTCACATCCCAGCGTACATGTTTTTCTCATACTTGGATTTGACTTCATTAAAGGTTGAGTCCCATCTCTCGTACACGCAGGCAACATAGTTGTCAACCGAATCTACAGAGGCACAGGCTGGTTTGGTATCAAGCCTTTGGAAGAAATCTTCAAATGCATCTGCACCATAATCCATGACCGTCATCAAAATGCTATCCATCTCGCACAACAGACTATCCATTACTTTATGGTTCTTGCTGCGACGTCCGTTTATGTTTGCCAGGATTGCTCCTATATTATCTGAATCATCTCCATTTTGGCCAGGCATATTTTCACCCTACGTATTTATGTCTCTAGGGGGATACCTTGTTGATTATTAACATTTCTTAATGGATTTTTTTACAATTGCACAATGCTAGGCTTGTCTATTCGTGAGGCTCACCATTTTTGGAGGAATTTAATATCGGAAATCATATTTCTGGAGAGGGACTTGATCATGGAATACGAAATCTTCATTTATGTCTGCTGGACTCGAATCTGACGTCTGAGCAGAAGAGACGCAGAAAACTTCGGGCACGCACGAGAAGGTCTCGGTCTAGGAGTGATGCAAGGCTGAGGATTTAAGTCAGAAGAGGCAAACATGGATGCCTTACCAAAACTTGAAGCGGAGCCTAATGTCTGTGGGTTCCCTGGGGGATCAGGCCAGATTCATGGCAACATTGCGTGAGTTTAATGGTTCTTATAGAAGAGGCAGTGATGATAGGGACTGCCAAACCCCTCAGTGGTCCCGGTGATAATGACTTCATAGCCCTGGAATCTCATGTGCTGGATGATGTTTTCTGTTCGTTTGCGGTAGGTCGGATCAAGGTAATCATGGAAAATGACTGATATCTGACGGACGTCGGCGTCGAAACTTTCGAACAGTTCATATTCAGAGCCTTCAATATCGACCACCAACAAGTCTATGTGATCAAGCTTGAACCGATTGAGCAGGTCATTGAAGGTGATGGAATCAATGGTGCTGTGTTCGGGGGTGGTATAGGTTGGTGTATCATCGATGAAGTCGGCGACCTCCGCGAAACTCTTGATGAGGGAACTGGTCTTGTGGTTTATGTAAAGGGACGCTTTCTTGCTTTGGCAGCTGATGGCTGCATTGAGGATGGGGGCTTCAAGGTTGAGGGCTTCTAGGTCTTTGACCCGTTCTGGATTGGCTTCAACAAGGATGAGTCTTTTGTAGGTGTACTTCTGGGTGAAAACTTTTGCGAACTGACCTTTGTCAGCGCCTAGCTCCACGACGACGGACGCCTCATTGATCGTGTCGAAGAACGAGTGGTTGTGGATCTTGTCGATAGCCATACCATGATAGGTATGTCATACTCTATAAATGTTTCTGTATCTGAGGATTATCTGCAGAACCATGCCTGTGTTCTGAACCTCTTGTGTTTGTCAATGAGAGAGTCCAGGTTTTTTAAGATCAGGGAATCGCCCACGATATGCTACTTGCCTGCAAGTAGGGGTGTTGGAACCCAACTGAGGTTTAGCGAAACACTAATAAAGCTCTTGTCTGAATGAAACCCCATGGCATTCAAGGCATATGATGTACGAGGAATTTACGGTGAGGATATCACAGAGGAGCTTGCGGCACAGCTTGGTAACGCAATCATGCAACATTTTGGGTGCAGTGATGTTGTTATTGGCAGGGACATGAGAGAATCCTCTGAAGCACTTATGAAAGGGCTTTGCAAGGGAGTCATGGACGCAGGCGGGACAGTGCATTCATTGGGGCTATGCACCACGCCGCTCGTCAGCTATGCAGTCGCAACCCACGCATTCGGTGTAGGGGTCATGATCAGCGCCTCTCATAATCCCGGGCATTACAATGGATTCAAGATCGTCAAGAAACCCGGGTATCAGGTGCATACCACTGAACTGCTGGAACTCAAAAAGCTGTGTGAGGATGAGTACGTCAGGGCTGAAGGGGGCCGATACTTTGATGTAGGGGATATACTGGATGGGTACTGTGATCATGTACGTAAGACGGGGGATTTGTCCGGAGTGAATGTGGTGGTGGATTATGGCAACGGAGTCGGAGCGCTGACTGCTAAGCCGGTCTTTGGTGCAATGGACGGGACCTTAGAGGAACTGTATGCTGAACCGGATGGCTCGTTTCCGAATCACGAGGCAAACCCGCTTGTGGAGGAGAATCTTGGAGCGCTGCAGAAGCGCGTCTTAGAACGTGGGGCAGACTGTGGGATCGCTTTTGATGGCGATGCTGATCGGTGCATCCTTGTTGATGAGAATGGAGAGACCGTGCCGGTCGATCTTTTGACTGCTTTTCTTGCGCATTCTGAGCTTGTGCATTCAGAAAAAAAGCAGGTGTATTATGACCTGCGGTTCAGCCGTGTGGTTGAGGAAGAGATTCAAAGACTTGGTGGGGAGCCTGTGAAAATGCGTGTAGGTAATCCATTTTACAAGGAGGCACTCATTGACCGAGGGGGTGCACTTGCGGCGGAGTTTTCAGGACACATGATGTTTCCGGCGAACTGTTGCATCGATGATGGATTATTTGCGGCGGTAAAGATCCTTACTGCCCTGAAGGCTGATGGTCGTCGGCTCTCGGATATCATCGCTTCGTACCGGGTGCATGCGGCAACGCCTGAGATCAATATGACAGTGAGTGATCCTGACAAGATATTTGAGCAGGTAAAAGGACAGTTTAGTGATGGAGCTTTTTCAGAGCTGGATGGTATCACCATAGAATACCCTGAGTGGTGGTTCAACCTGCGAAAGTCAAATACTGAGCCGGTCGTGCGGTTGCGCCTTGAAGCAGATACCGAGGAATTGCGGGATGAGAAGCTTGCGACAATACAACGAATAATAGAAAATAAATAATAAACCCTGTTGGGTTTACTCTTCTTCCAACTTTTTTTGCAACTCTTCCTCAGAGATGATTTCCTTTTCGACGAGAAGGTCTATGACCGCATTCAAAATGACGTTATTCTCTTCAATCATCTCTTCTGGAGTGATTTCTTCAGTTTCATTATTATCCATGTTATCCCTCCAGGCTGCTGGGATTCCTGGGACTTTTTAAATATTCTGCTTTGGAGGATGTGGGTTGGCAAGCTGGTCGAAAATCTGCAAAGCTTTAAAAAAAGAGGAATCTTTTGGCTTATAATGGACAATGAGGTTTTACGGACAATCTTTGAGCGTCGGTCGGTGCGAAGCTTTTTGGATAAACAGGTCCCTGAGCAGACTGTGAAGACCATACTCAAGGCAGGGGTCATGGCACCTTCGGCGATGAATCGGCAGCCGTGGCGCTTTGCAGTCGTGGAGGATAGTGCTAAGATTGCAGAATATAATGAAAAGGCTATTGCCGCCTGTAAAGAGGCAAACATTGAAGAGAAGGT
Organism: Nanobdellota archaeon; assembly: GCA_051819765.1. Taxonomy (GTDB): domain Archaea; phylum Nanobdellota; class Nanobdellia; order Woesearchaeales; family JACJVW01; genus JBNJGT01. The sequence continues at coordinate 7,481 of JBNJGT010000040.1, read as the reverse complement.
GGGGTTCTCACTTGATGGACGGACCCTATTCTTTAATGCGCCGCTCCTTGTCTTTGTCACTGCTGAACGTAGTTGGGACTGGAAACGGGATGATTGTAATCTTTGTATCCAGAACATGTTCCTTGCGGCAAAATCCCTGGGCCTTGGCAGTTGTTGGATCGGGTTTGGGATCGCCTTGGATTCTGATTCACAGGTTCGAGAAGACCTGAATATCCCTGACAGTGAAGAGATAATTGCAACCTTGGTATTCGGATACCCGAAAAGAGACCATAATGCTGTGCCTGATCGGGAGGTTGTAATCCACCAGTGGCTAAGATAGGTCAACGTGCTGTCTGCCTTTAATTTGGGGATAGGAGAGAGTATGAGTTGATTTGGCTTTACTGTTGGAATTCTTGCTCATTTTGGTCTACGAAATGTTTAAAAATCATTAAAGAAATATACAGACAAAAGCTTTTTATAGGGTATCTTCCAGAAAGTACCCTGTGAGAAGAGTAGTGAAATCACTACCCATTTGTAACTAAAGAGTAACAAAAAACAATAAAATTTATATATAAGCTGAAGTTTGGAGTAAAAAAGAGATGAAAATCACAACCAAGCTGATGGAGGATACCGTAGCCGAGCTTGTCGGCGAGGACGTTCTGCCTGTAATGCGGTATCTGAAGGATAAAAAGGATATTTCCGAGTTCCAGATCGCAGACCAGCTTGGATTTGAAGTAAACCAGACCAGGAATATGCTGTACCGGATGTTTGACAAGAATATTGTCGTGTATCACCGGAAGAAGGACCGGATAAAGGGTTGGTATATCAGCTATTGGACGCTCAATTCGCCACGGATCAAGCAACTGGTGAGGGAACTCAAGGAACAAAAACTCAATCAGCTCAAAGAGAAACTCACAAAGGAGGAAGCAAATCAGAATATGTTCTTCTTGTGCCCTTCACTGTGTGTCAGGGTGGATTTTGATCAGGCGATCAATTTTGAGTTTAAATGTCCTGAATGCGGGAGCCTTTTGTCGCAGCAGGACAATTCAAAGACAATCGAGAACCTACGAAAGCGAATCGAAGAATTGGAGAGTGAACTGAAATGATAAAAAAGCTAATTTCCTTGTTTCAAAAGGAAAAGAAAGAAGGATGGCTCGATCTGACTGGCAGTTTTTCTAAGGATAAAAGTGATCTTGCCTATTTTAAGGATTAGGTCCGGATAATCTCTCGCAGAGACATGGTGATTCCCACGATGGATAAAGCCATGATGATACCATTTTCTAACAGCGTAGGGATACCGATGTTAAAGGGTGCCCAGTCTAGCCGATACCCCTGCAGACCGATAAAAAACAGGGCGGTAAACACCAAGAGAAGCGTAATCAATGCGAGGGTCAGGCGACGTCTCATTGATGTGGGCAAATCCGTTGAGATATAAAAAACTTTAGAATTCCTCGAAGTCGTCCAATTGCTTGAGGAGGCCTTTCTTCTTTAGTATGTTGACCTGATTGGGTTTATACTTGAAGATGATGTCTCCCTTCTCGTCGCCGCCGAACTCCCATGGTTCAATCAGGACAATATCTCCAGGTCGCACCCAGAGCTTTTTCTTGAGTCGGCCAGGGATCCTACAGTTGCGTGTCTTCCCATCAAGGCAGCGGACGTGAGCCCGTGAACCGCCAAGCCGCTGATCCAACACCCCGAGAACCTCGTTCTCTTTTGGCATCCGAACCCTGATGATTTCAGGCTGATCTGTGGGTTGTGGCCTTGGTTTGAATGGGCGTTTTTTCTTCTTAAGTACCATTATAGTAGTGAGGGTTGGCTTTCTTTTTTAAAGCTTGTGTTTTGCTGGATTTTTTCGAATAATTCTGTCAGATATGTGAGGCTAACGGTGCTGGAGGGAGCGGGCACTTCGCATGATGGCTTGTTTGAGCTTGGAGAGAGTCTCCTTGCTGCTGTGGTTCCAGGGATCGATGTAGGTCTTTCTTGCGGTGAAATGGCCCAAGTAGTGGCCGTATAACAGGAGGAGGCTGCGTGCCATGGGGCGTATGCAGCGAGGGATGGGAATCTTTGTCTGGCCGATGGCCTCAGAAAGGAAGGCGAAGGGGTTGAAGGTGTGGTCATTCATGCGCTCGTCCTGGAAACTCTGCCTGATGAGGTGCTTTGCGTCGGAGGCGATGCTTTTTGGGGTGGCGTCATAGCGCACCACGGTAGCATATCCTGCAACGATGTGGTCCCATGCCTTATGAAAGTCATTGCCCGGCGTGAGGGTGTAGGATCTGCCAACAGAATGGATGCCGATATGGCCGTCGCTTCCGCCGGAAAGCCCCTTGCCCAGGTCGGATGCGAGGAAGCAGGCGATATCGTTTGCATACTTGGGACGGCTGGCATTGAGTTCAAGGACTGGCGCGTGCTTTGCCATCTCATACATCTGCCACCGGTTAAGGCGTTCCCAGGGTTCATGCCAGGCTGGATGGTTGTATTGCCAGGGTATCTCCTGGGTCTTGAGGTAGTCAACCAATGCGTCTACATCACCCTGCTGAGCGAGTGCTTTTGCATCCGCTTCCTGTCCACAGGATATATCATAGAGGTTGATGTGCATGGTATGGTAAGATGGATCAGTATTACGCATCTGTCTTGGTCGTACCGTAAGCTCCATCGCAGGGATCTCTATCCCTGGAACTATGGTCCGGTTGTCGTGATCAGTGATTATCTTAAGAAGTCCCTGTTCCTCTTGTTTGTGGATGATTGCAAAGGGGCTGTTCTCAGGCACTCGTGCGTTGTCATAGGATTCTGATGAGTGCATATGGGTATCAAGGTAAAGTCCGGCTTCTCCAGGGGCATGATACTGGATTGTGACCATTGGGATATTGAGCAACGCTTGCTTTATATTATTTGCGGCGTGTGACATGATTTTATATACTGCCGGTGTTTACCACTGGATAATGGACTTGAAAGGCTTGTATGCAGGGCTGCTACTGGGGGGGTCATTCAGCACTGACAGGATGCAGTGCCCACATCATGTGCGGAAACGGGCAACTAGAATGCAGAGACCATTCCTTGATCTGAGTATGCAGGTCAATGATACGGCAGTCTTTTCTGATCGGTGCTTCATGGAATATCTCTATGATTCACTGGGAGGTTCCAGGAGGCGGTTAAAATTGGCCTTTGAACCGGGTGAATCTCTGCATGAAGTGGTAGAGCATGCATCAATGCTTGAGGCGGGTGTGTTTTCGAGAGTGTTCTCTGGAAAGGATTGGGAAAACATTCTTGAAGAATCCTATGAATCACTGCAACTCAGATATACCGGCCGTCGGCTTGAATTACGTGGCTCAGATGTATATCGTAGTGCTGTTGAGGAATTGTCGCACGATCTGGGCCTCAACGGAGCATTTGTGAATTTTATGCTCAGGGATTATGAACGAGTGAGGGATTTGTTCGGCATGCCTGGGCTGGAGGAGCAACCTGCATTGATTAATGTGCCTTTTTCTCGTGATGAGCTTAAGATCATTGAAAGTGAATGCGGGGTGATTGGGCTCAGAGACCCGTATGAAAGCGGACGAACATATGTCTCTGGCTATTTTGAATATTGCCCTATCGACAGATTCCTTATGGGTATGCGGCTCCTGGAGCAGACGAAGCCTGATGCGAGATACCAGCGTGTTGATTTGGATCATGAGCTATTAGAACAAAGGATCACGTCATTGATGGAGGCGGCATGGGAAGACCCATCTGCCATGTCACGACTTGCGGCTTTGGCGGATGCTTTGGGCGTTGACTCAGGGGAGGGTTATTATGATGGCTTGGCAATCCTGCATGGCTATACAAACTATGTGTCATCGATTGAGTTCACGTGCCACCAGGAGGATGTACTGGTTAATACCCTGGACATGCCTCATCTGCCTTCTTGTGGCAGGATCTTAGGGATCTGTGGAATCCAGCCTCGCGGTAACATAGCAGAGAATTCCTTTTCGATAGCGCGATTTGCAGAGTCATCCTACCATGACCTTGTGTTCCGAGTGTCACTTCGGGAACCTTCTATGCTTGGTGTACAGAATGCGTTGTTGTCCTATCTGGATGTGGATTTCCGGTAGGATCCAAGAGCCTCTTCTTCCATGAAATGCAACTGTCCTGGTAGGATCAGACATTGCGGAAAGAGGGTGAATTTGTGTTCTTTCAATTCCTTGAGTGTACCAAAGACAATCTCTGGCTGAGGTGCACCAAGGCCTGCGCATCCAACCGCACTCTTTGGTTCGAGAACCTCCAGGTAGTTGCAGGCATTCTCTATGCTCATGAACCTGTTGTTGATGGGATCAAGATCAAGGAGGAATAGGGTATGCAGTCCCAGACTCAGGTTTTGCTTGTAGGCATCGATGGGAGCAGTAACATGCTGGTTCTCGAATGGGATGCTTGTTGTCTTTCCAAACTTATACAGTTCCAGGCCTGTAATGCCGATGGCTGTCAGCACAGAGGCGTTGTGGATCACCTGGACAGGGATCCCTCTTGACTCAGCCTGCATCTTGATATCAATGTGCGTTGTCGCGCCGAAAGGATCACCGATCACCAAGAATGCAATGTCGTCATGCTCGGCACCATGGAGAATGGTTGCGGTCTTGGTTTCGACCATGTTGCGATCAGCGAGAATGATGTCTTTTCCTGTAAAGGATCTGAGCTCTTCAATATCTGCGAACTTTGAGGTGTAGTATTCCAGGTATACCCGCTGTGAATTTTTGATTGCATCAAGCCCTTTTAGTGTGATGTCCCGTGGGTCATGCAATCCTATACCGATCATATAGAGCATAAACGAGGTGAAATGCTTCCCTTTTAAATGGTTTTTGAATAGGTTTTTAAAGTAAATTGCATTTGTGGGGGTCATGGATATCCATGCTTTGCATGCGCAAGTGCCGGTGGATGCATTCATCCTCAGCAAACCCTATGCCTATCTTAAGGCGCAACTTGTGGATGGCAGGGATGATCTGTCGTGCGAGACGGGAGACCCTTTGCAGGTCCGTGGCACTGAGTACCAATCCCTATTGATTCGAAAAAACTTCGAGGACCCGGTGGGATTGGTACAGGGCTATAGCACTCTTGAGACCCTCATCGGCTATCATAACCTGAATCTGCAAGACGCGCATATCATGGCCTTTACTGCAGGCGTTATGTCACCCTGGGAGGTTGCCTTGATGCTGAGGTCAGACTATCATTGCGCCTCATTTGAGGGAGATTATTTACTGGAGGCAGAGATACGCCTTCCGGGCGATACGGATTCGTTCGCACAAATCCCTGAGGGGGTGGCGTATGCTTCCTCCCAGCATGTGACCATGCATTGCGCCTTTGAGTATCAGACCCAATGGAAAGAGCGACACAGTGATAAATATCCGTTCATGCTCTTCACCAAGCAATGGACTGAGTATGTGCCAGATCCAGAAGAACGGGTGATTGCCGTGTATGAGGATCTCAAGGAGCGAAGGTCTCCTGTGGTGTCAGGTGAGTGCCGGGTCAAAGCCTTGCAATTCTTCGCTTACGATGATGAGTATATGGTACGTGCGACCTCTGAACGCTCTGAGCGGTGCTAGACTAGGTGCGGTTGGAATCTCTTAATCGAGACCAAAAAATGTGCTATGGTTTGCCTGTATTGGGCATTATAGGATGGAACACTTTGAAACAGGTATGGGAGTTCCGAGCAATGTGCAGCAAGAGCTGCCTGAACCGAGTTTTGCAAAAAACTCGTCCGAACCATAAGCTTTAAAAAGGGGGCCCTATTCCCAAGATGCATGGCAAAGTTGCGAAAGTTTTGTGCGTATAGACGGCTAGAACGACCATATACCAGGACCAGTAAGTTCAGAGATAAGGCATTTGTCCGGGCTCGGCCCCATTCAAAAGTCATAAAGTATACTATGGGTAACCAGAAAAGGGAGTATCAGCATGTACTAACGCTCAAATCGCTTGACAGCCTGCAGGTTAGGCATAATGCCATCGAATCAGCCCGACTGACCGCGAACCGAATACTGGAGAAGCAGCTTGGACGTGCCAATTTCTTCTTTAAGATGCGAATATTTCCTCATCACATCCTTCGTGAAAATCCGCTCGCCTCAGGAGCAGGAGCAGACCGGATGAGTACTGGGATGAAGAAGGCATTCGGAAAGCCAGTAGGTGTTGCGGCACAGGTAGGAGAGGGTCAGCCAATCGTGGAACTGCATGTCGATAAGAATCATCTGCCGATTGCGCGAAAGGCATTGAAAAGATTCACTTACAAACTTCCCATCAAGGCCCGGCTCGAAGAGAGTTCCTAATTCTGGTGTTTCACTATGCGTATCTACAAGACAGTCAAAGGTAGGTTGAAGAGTATAGGTCTGGATTCGCTTCCTACGAAAGAGGTTGTCTGGATGCGTGCAATCTCTCCTAAAGAATCTGAGTTGGAGAAACTGGCTTCAATCTCCCAGATTCCACTTGAGGAATTCCGCGAGAGCCTGGAGGAGGATGAACGGCCTCGTCTCGTGCGTAAAAAGTATCTAGAGCTCATCTATAATGCGCCACATCTATTTGATGAGAAAATCCTGACCATGTCTGTCTATTTCTATGTGATCGGCAATCTGATCATCACAATCGAGGAGGAAGCAAACAGTGTGCTTGATCGCATGGAGAAAAAGGGCAAGCGAAATGCTTTCTTCCTGAAAAGTCCGGGCAAATTTTTGTACTACGTGCTTGACGCCATCAATGATGAGTATCTTACCTTCATCGAGCGGATCGCTCGTAATCTTGAGACTCTCAAGAGGCCCGATAAGCGTTCACGTATCATGGACTTGTACCACACCAATATTACTTCGGCGTATTTCAACCAGTCAATCATCGCAAACCTTGAGGTGTTAAACCATCTGAGAAAGAGTCATTTTCCCACTTTCACTGTTACAGACCGCCAAAACTTCACTGAGTTATATTACGATAAATTGCAGATTCTTGATACTGAAAAGATACAGCGGGAATTGATAATGAATATGATCGATATCCAGTCGATCGTATCAACAGACCGTTTAAACACCACCATGAAACGATTGACTGCGCTTGCTATCATCATTGCCATCCCAACCTTGATATCGGGGATATATGGCATGAACCTGCCTTTGCCGTATTCTGATAGTCCCCATGCCTTTGGTGTCATCATGGGTGGCATGCTGGGGGCGATTGTGTTTGCAGGCGTGCTCATGAAGCATGCTGACTGGCTATGAATAGATTAAAATATCAGTAATGCATACCACTATCACATGGATATCAGGGATCGACTGTGCATTGCTCTTGACACTGAGGATTCTGACCAGGCGATCGAATGGACAAAGCGGCTTTCGCCGTATGCTGGCTCTTTTAAGATAGGGCAGTCATTACATGTGCTGTCAGGGCTGGAGAGGCGTGATATTGTCAGAGAGATCGGTCAGGTAGGGGGTTCTTCGTTTCTTGATCTGAAGGTATGGGATACCCCGGATCAGGTCGAGCGGGTGGCCCGGGCTGTGACA
>JBNJGT010000039.1:0-14415 GCA_051819765.1 Nanobdellota archaeon | reverse complement strand
CTTTTTCAGCCCCTCTAGGTCACTAATCACCTGTTCTGTTTTTTTGATGACCTTTTCGTATTCTGAGTACACCCGTATTCCCAGCACCTTCCTGTTGGAGAAGAACCACTCAAACATACCCCCCTCCAGGCAGTTTGAGTATTTAAAAATATCGAAAAGACTGGAGAAAAATCTCCAGTCAGGAGGTGTCGCTAGTAGATTATTGCGACCAGCACCCGCTTGATCTGGTCAAACCGCACCTTCTCAGGGTCTGGCTTTGACAGGTTATCACCCTGCAGTATAGCATACCATCCCTTGCTGTCAGTGCCGATCTTGACCACCCGGTGGATGACGGTGCCGGAAGTGAAGCTGGAGCTGTAAGAGACAATGTCTCCTACTTGGATCTCATTAGGTTGCTTTGGGATGATCTGGATTGCATTTGCCTCGCTGTCCAGGACCGGATCCATGGAATTGGTGTCAGTGAAACTGGCCCACTCAGGATTTTTGATGGAAAGGATAACCTCTTCATCGTAGACCTTGATCTGGTCCTCCCTGACCCGGTTGGGGGGTGAGACACGCTCCGGTGGGTTACCGCTAAGAAGGCCCATGACTGAGAAGTCCTGGGCGGTGGGAGCTTCCGTTTGTGGTATGAGGTGAAGACTGTAGACATTATTTCCCACCCATCCTAGGGCAAAAATGATGCAAAACAACAGGATCTTCTTCATAGTAGCACCTGGGTGGTGGTAACAAACGATTCTTTATAAATGTTTCCTTAATTAGTCACTCTATAGTAACTATTACTCTCCTGTGCTTGGAAGGCGAATCTTCGGTTTTGGTGTTCAATTAGCTCGAAACCTGAACCTGACCCATGAGACTGGCCATATAGACGTGCCATAAGAAGTACAGATATACCTGAGCACTCCCCACAATAAATCCCGATGACTTCCAGTGAGGATTAGACCTTGAATTTGTCGACTAAGGAGTTGGTCCCCTTCGCATTTTTGACCATATTGTCAGCAGAAGCACTGATCTCATCCATGACCCTTTTTATTTCCTGTACATTCTGTGTCACTTCCGCCAGTTTTTCAGAGGATTCAGTTGCGAATATATTGACAGTGTCAATTGATTCCTTTGATTGTTGAGCACTTTTGATCTCTTCTTCTGTTGCAGTAGTGATTCCGCTCACATCTGTCTTGATCTGTTGGAGCTTATCCCGCAGGGTATTGAATGAATCCAGTGCTTGGGTTATGGTGGTGGTGCTTTCCTTGAAGCTTTCTCCCCCTTCTTTTATGCGTTCAACTGTGTTACTCGAGGAATCCTGGATATTGCTTATCAGATTGCCTATCTCAGCAGTTTCTTTTTGGGTCTGTTGTGCCAGGTCTTTTACAGCGTCAGCCACAACTGCGAATCCTTTTCCTGCATCTCCAGCCCGTGCTGCTTCTATGCTTGCATTCAGTGCCAAGAGGTTGGTCTCTTCTGATATCTTCTTGATCACCGCTACAAAATTGGTTATCTTTGTGATTTCAGCTCCAAGGTTTTCGACATCCTGCACCGATTGCATGATGAATCCATAGATGGAATTCAGTTTTTCTTCCGCGTATTTGGCGTTTTGTGCCCCCTTTTCTCCCGCATCGGTTGCATTCTTTGTATTTTCCAGGGTTTTTTGGGCTGCCGAGGATACGGTATTGATATTCCTTTCAAGATGTTGGAACAAGGTAAGGTTCTCGTTGACAAATCCTTTGAGTTGATTGCTGCCCTCAGAGATCTGCTGTACACTATCATTGATTGCCTGCATCGACGTATTCACTCTTCTGGTATTGCTGGCAAGCGTATTGGCAGTTTTTGTTGAGCTTGTGGTCTCATCCTTGATGCTCATGACAAGACCTCTCAGGTTGGTCACGGTTGAGTTGAATGTCTTGGCAAGCTTCCCCATTTCATCATCCTTTTCCAGAAGGATATTGGTATTCAGGTTGCCCTCACCCACAGTCTTTGTGCTCTCATCCAGTTGATGTATGGGTTCTATGACTATCTTCTTCAAAAGGAAAAACATGACTACGGTGATGCCTACCAGTATCAGGAGATTTTGGATGATTGATGCGAATGCTTCCTTTGCCATGAACTCATTGAGCTGATCATCTGAGAGGACCACAGTGACCCGGCCCAGTTCCCGTTCGAATGAATCTGACTGGTATATGACATCTCTTGTATATTGGCTGGTATCCAGAGGATCGATGTCGGATTGATATGCGGCAACCGAGCTTCCCTCCTGGAATACTTCAATGGCCACAATCTTGTCATCTGTCCCCCCCACCTCTTGGATGCCAAGCTTGATTGCGGGGTAATTCAGAGATAGTAGGCTTTGTTTGATCTGGGATGAGACAGTATCAGCTACAAATCTGCCATGCTCCTCATGGTTTTCCCTGAGTTCTTTGATTGTCTCATTGATTGAATAGAGTGTTGATCCCGTGAGAAATATGATTAACATGATCACGATCATAGCGATCAATTTGAATTGGATACTCTTTCTTATGTGCTTCATTCGATGAAAAAAGAAAAAATTATTTTCCCCATGTTTCTAGGTCATAGAGAGCTTCGCCGTGCACCAGGTCGCATGCTTTTTTGGCTGCCTGATAATCTTCCCATCCTATTGCAACCCATTTTTCGTATTTTGGGTTTGCCGCCTGCACGCCCTCAAGGTTAGCCTCATGCATGGTCACGAGCGCATCTTGAACCTTGTTGAGAACCTCATCAGGGACCAGCTCCTTGTTTACCACAAATGGGAATTCTGCAACAGGATCATGTCTCCAGATTGAGCGAAGCCCTTGGTCCTTGTACTTATTCAATGTTGCTTCATTGATGAATGCCGCATCCATTGTTCCAGCCAAAACCGCCTCAGCTGCTTTGTCATGGGCGCCAAGATATTGCATTCCTCCCTCAAAATAGGTCTCCTTATCAATGCTTTTTTCGTTGAGCATTGCAGAAGGGAATAGGTTGCCAGACGTTGAAGACTTGCTTGTCCCGGTCACTTTCTTTCCTTCAAGATCCTCGATGGATTGGTATGAAGAATCCTCCTTGACTACCAGATCTCCTTGGTACGTTGGTGACCCGCTCTTTTGAGCGCAGGCAAATGGTACCACATTCTCATTCACACCATGAGCCTGGACGCTTGTCACAGGAGCAAGATATGCAAACTCGATTTCTCCGGAAGTCACTTCCTTTACAACCTGGGTATACCCTCCAACCTCACCTTCGGTAGGATAGAACTTCAGCTTGATATCAAGGCCTGTCTTTTCCTTGAGATACTGCTCAGTGGGTCCAAAACGTTCAAGCATTTCTGTTGGGTTCCTGAGTGGCAGGATACCCATGGTGTATGTTGTCTGAGCCTCTGTTTCTGAGGAATCCTCTGCAGGAACCTCAGGCACATCAGTCTGTTGTTCTGTGTTTGATTGTGAGCACCCGACAAGAATGAGCACCAGCAAAATAAGTACGGGTATTTTCTTCATCATTTCACCTCCTATTTACCCCTTTTTATTGCTGCCCATCATTTTAAATATTAGTTCTCTTTTTAGAACTGTATGGGGTGCACGATCCAAAGGTTTTACCGGTTTTTGGGCAGGAAATGGGCATATCCTCTTTTCATAAATATTGACGAATCACGATGGTATAGTTTTGATGGGTTGGTGAAGCTTACCAATCGAAGAATCAGCCGTTCGGTTCTTATGGGCATCCTGGCAGAAGGGCTGGAACTGGGACTCATCGAAAAAGGGCCTCCCGGCTACAAGATAACAGACCTGGGCGTGCAAATAAGGCGACCCCTTCGGGAGATCCGCACCACACTGCTTGCACATAGCTGTCAGGATGAGATGTGTGCACAGTTATGCCTTATTGACAAAAAAAGGGTCTGAAGTGAACTGGGTATCTGCGGTGCGTAAATATTCTTTTACTTATCCTACAATCTGGAATTTATCGTTTTTGAGCTATAGGTCGCAAGCCCAGTCTGCAGATGAGCTGATAACGGTAAAGCACAGGAAGGGATGTCTCTTCCTTTAAAAACAGTGGACAGATTGTTGCTCCAGGAATTTCAGGATAGTCTATCCGAAACTTTAAATATAACATGCCCTTAACGTATGCCATGGTCAAAGTTCTCATAGTGGATGACTCCTCTCTCATACGCTCTATGATTGAAGATATTGCCAAACAGAAGAATCTGGAAATCATCGAGGCTTCAAATGTTGATGAGGCAATTGATGCCTACATGAACGAGCAGCCTGCCCTGGTTTTCATGGATATCATCCTCCAGAATGATGGTCGCACTGGTATTGATGCGCTCAAAGCTATTAAGGACTATGATGGTGGCGCACGGGTGGTCATTGTGACCTCAATAGTCGGTAATGAGAATGTTATCCAGGAATGCATAGAGAACGGTGCTATCGACTACATCACAAAACCTTTCAGCAAAGGGAAGATACTGGAAACCATCGAAGACTACATCACGAGATGAATTCTGGAATACGAATATTTAAATAGTGGAATTGACCCTCAGGAATTATGGCAAAATTGCTTATAGTTGAGGATTCAGCATTCATCCGCACTATTCTCGACGATATAGCACTTACAAAAGACCTTGAGATAATCGATGCAACCAATGTTGATGAGGCGGTTGAGGCCTATATGAACGAGCAACCGGCATTGGTCTTCATGGACATCATCCTGCAAAACGATGGTAGGAATGGCATAGATGCATTGAAAGCCATCCGCAATTATGATCCCAATGCTCGGGTGGTCATAGTTACCTCCATTGGAGGTGATGAGGAAGTGATGCAGGAATGTATCGAGAACGGTGCTATCGACTACATCACAAAACCGTTTAGTAAAGATAAGATTGTGGATACTCTCCAGGACTACATCATTGACTAATTTTCAAACATTCTCGATAGATGAGGTTCTATTCTGAGCAACAGCAAAACTTAAAAATTGTTTCTTTCTTTGATATCACAAGAGGTGAATCCATGACAAAGCTTGATGTTCTGTTCAATCCCCAGTCAATCGCAGTGGTAGGTGCCAGCAACCGGCCAGGTAGTGTGGGCAATTCGCTCATGAAGAACCTGGTGGGAGAATACACCGGCATGATCTTTCCCATCAATCCAAAGCGGAAGAGTGTCCTGGGGGTCAAGGCCTACCCAAGCCTATCCAGCGTACCTGACGCTATTGATTGTGTCATTGTGGCAACCCCTGCTGCTACAATCCCTCAGATCATAAAAGATGCCGCAAAGAAGAAAGTCTCCGGTATGGTCATCATCTCAGCTGGGTTCAAGGAAGCAGGACCCGAGGGGCAAAAGCTTTTCGAGGAAGCGCAAAAGCTTGCAAAAAAAGCAGGCATCCGGGTGATTGGCCCCAACTGCCTTGGATTCCTCCGACCCGCTTGCAATCTCAACGCAAGCTTCTCCCACCGCATGCCAAAACCCGGGCACCTCGCTTTCATCTCCCAGAGTGGGGCGCTGTGCACCGCAATCCTTGATTGGTCCCTCTCAACAAACGTGGGCTTCAGCCATTTCGTATCCGTTGGCTCCATGATGGATGTCGGCTTTCCTGACCTCATCGAGCACTTCGGCAATGACCCTGATACCTCGGCTATCCTTATCTACATGGAATCCATAGATGATCCCGGGCGTTTCATCCGCATCGCAAGACAGGTGACCGCTCATAAACCGATCATTGTGGTGAAAGTAGGAAAAAGCTCCCAGGGTGCAAAGGCTGCAAAATCCCACACCGGAAGTCTGGCAGGAAACGATGCTGCCTTCGATGCTGCCTTCGAGCGGGCAGGCATAACCCGTGTCGATAACTGCAGCGCCCTCTATGATTGTGCCCAGCTCCTCAGCCAGCCCCTCCCCAAAGGGGATCGCCTCGCAGTCGTCACCAACGCCGGCGGCCCGGGTGTCATAACCACCGATACAATCATTGAGGCAGGTGGGCGTATTGCACAACTCTCAGAAAAGACAATCACCGCTCTCGACAAGGTACTTCCTCCTACCTGGTCCCACAATAATCCCGTGGATGTCCTTGGAGATGCCGGGGAAAGGCGATATCACGACGCACTATCGATTGTCAAGAAAGATCCCCAGGTTGACGGGATCATAACGATCCTCACCCCTCAATCAATGACTGACTCAGTGGCGGTAGCTCAGAGCCTGGACCAGCTCAAGGTCAACAAGCCCCTCATGGCAGTCTGGATGGGAGAAGGTGATGTTGAAGGCGGACGCACGGTCCTTCGTGATTCTCATCTCCCCGTCTATCGCTACCCGCAGCAGGCGGTCAATGGCTTCATGACCCTTGTGCGCCACAATGAGCACCAAAAGCGCCTCAAACACATCCCCGACAAGTACCCTCGCTTCACCGTCAACAAGGCAGCAAACACAAAACTGCTTAAGGCCCTGGGTGAGCGCACGGCGCTCACCGAATTTGAGGCAAAGGAATTTGTCCGGCAGTATAAGATACCCGTGGCCCAATATCGCATTGCAGAATCCCTCAAAGATGCAGTAGCCATCGGAGAAAACCTCGGTTACCCACTCATGCTGAAGATACTTTCCCCTGATATCATCCACAAGACCGATGTCAACGGAGTACGCAAAGTAAGTAGCAAAGCTGAACTCAAAACCACTTTTGATTCCATCATAAAAACGGCAAGGAAGCATCACCCGAAAGCTGACATCCATGGCATCCTTCTGGAGGAGATGGTTGAAACCGGCCATGAGCTACTCATCGGAGCAAAATACGACGAGATGTTTGGTCACACCATCATGTTTGGCATGGGGGGCACTGCAGTGGAGCTTTACCGTGATACCAATCTGGCCCTGGTCCCTCTCAATCGCCAGGGTGCTCACCAGCTCATGGAGAAGACAAAGATCTACTCCCTGCTCAGGGGTTACCGTGGTCAGAAAGGGGTTGACTTAAAAGCCCTTGAGGAGGTGCTCTGTCGGGTATCCCAGATGCTAGAGGACTTCCCTCAGATACACGAACTTGACATCAATCCATTCTCCATGGGTGCACGGGGTGGTGTGGCCCTGGACGTCAAGATCCTGCTCAGAAAAAGATTTTAAAAAAATTATTCTTTTGTAATTTCTGCTTTCTCCCTAAGTCCTTCGATTATCTCTTGTTGGGCCTCTTGCTGTTTTTCTTGTTCAAGCACGGCCATTATCTGAGATTCGAGCTCCTCAAAAGGTGGTACGCTTCCATTCTGTGTTGTCTTATATTCTTCGTAATACTCTTTTGCTTCTTCACTGCTGATATTGTACTCATAGTCTTCCAACTGTTTTTGCAGATAATTCTGTATTGCCAGATCCTGCTTGAGCTGTTCTAGTTGGTCCTCATACGCGATCCCTTGAGCTTCAACTTGTTGCTTATAGTCGTCAATCGTCATCCCCTGTTGCTGAAGCTGGGCTTCTATTGTTTGTTCAGTTTCTTCTGTACTTGGCATGTACTCTTGTGCTTGTTCTGCAAGAAGCATCTGGTCTATCAGTTGGTTAAGAACCTGTTCTTCAGAGACTTGTTGCCCTTGTTGCATGAACATCTGCTGGGTCTGTTGCACTTCTTCCTGCAAAATTTCTTTTCCATTGACAGTTGCAACCACAGAACCTGTAATCTCTTCAGCTGACGAGTCCTGCTGGGGGGCTGATTGCTCAGTGTCTTGCTCAGTCATACCATCTACTGGCATTTCTTGTGATGGTACTTCTTGTGTGTCCCGGGCATCCTGGCAGCCTAAGGCCACAACAAGCAAGAATGCCATAACTATCAGATTTTTTGCTTTCATTGTAGATTTGCCAATTTTTCCCAGCTTTAAAAAAGTAATGCAGGTAAACTCCTTCCTCCCTTCCGATAATCGCTCTACCCTTTGTTTGTGGGAGTTTATAGCCAGTGATGTCCTTCTATAGGCTATTTTCCTGAACAATCCGCATCGACATTTTGAAGGGTTTCTCATAAGGGACCTCTGACTTTCTATAGATGCATGGGCTTCGCAACTCCTCTCTTTCAAACCAGAGCAAAACATTTTTATAGTTTTGAATATTTATTCATATAGGGTGATACAATGCCAGGGAAAGATAGAACCGGGCCAGTAGGAGACGGTCCCCTCACCGGACGAGGTCTTGGCCCCTGCGGCAGAGGTCGGCGATTTATGGGCCGTGGACGGCGTTTTTTTGGCAGAGGCCGAAGAATGAACACCGCCGATGAGCGTCAGGTGCTCGATGAAGAGATCGAGGCACTGGACCGGGAACGGGAGTCCCTCAAGAAACGGAGGGATGAACTTGAATAAGGAGAAGGTATCAATCCTGGGGATTGGAGCAAACCTTTTCCTTTTTTTTATCAAGATAGTTGTGGGGGTGATCTCCGGGTCCTATGGTATCCTGGCAGATGCAGTGAACTCAGGCTCAGACATATTCGCCTCTCTCATGAATTATATCGGGATTCGGCTTTCCAAGAGACCATCCGATGAAAAGCACCCCTATGGTCATCATAAGTATGAGGTGCTCTTCGGCCTCTTTGTCACCCTCATCATTGTAGGCTCAGCCATCTATATCATATACAAGGCAATCATGGGCCTCATAGATCCAAAACAGCTTGAGTTCAGCTTGCTGGGTATGGGGGTCATGCTTGTTTCAGCCGCGACCAATGAGATCATGGCCCGCCTGAAGATCAGTACCGGTAAGCGGGAGAATAGCATCTCTTTGGTTGCCGACGGTGTCCATTCGCGCATTGATGTTCTCACCTCAGCCAGTGTCCTTGTAGGACTCTTCCTCTCCGGCTACTGGATCTATGCCGATGCGCTGGTTGCACTCCTCGTGGGTATCTATATCCTGAAAGAGGCCTATGAACTGGGGAGAGACGCGACAGAGAACCTCGTGGACGTTGCAGCTGACAAGGAACAGGAAGACAAGGTCAGGGACCTGGTGAATGGGGAAGGGATCAAGATCTCAGAGCTCAAGACACAAAAGCGGGGCAGCAAGTTTTCCGCAAACCTGACGCTCTCTTTGCCAAAAGATATGAAGGTTGAGGATGCGACCCGCACTATGAACACCCTGCGCCAGAAGCTGGTGGATGAGATCTCAGACCTCTCCTATGTCACACTCTCTGTGGAGGATACCGGCGCCCAGACCACGTACTACCGGGGCCCCCTGGGACGAGGGTATGGCTGGCAATCGAAAGGGCCTGAGTACTGCGTATGCCCCACGTGCGGCCATAAGGTAAAGCACAAGCGGGGAGTCCCCTGTAAATCACTGAAATGTCCGCACTGCAACGAATATATGGTACGTGAGAATGCCCCGCCCGCATAGCAGAAGGAAGGTCTGTCGAAAGCCACAGGTGGAATATTTCAAGCCTGCTGGCATCCCGCTCAAAGATATTCAAGAAGTGAGCATCACTATTGATGAATACGAGGCCTTTCGGCTCAAGGACCAATTGGCGCTTGATCAGACCGAGGCCTCAGAAAAGATGGATGTATCCCAGCCAACCTTCCATCGCCTGCTATTGGCGGCCAGACGCAAGGTGAGTGACGCACTGGTCAATGGCAAGGCAATCCGGATAGAAGGGGGCCATTATAGCTATTGTGATGATGGATGCGATTGGCAAGGGAGAGGAATGTGCAGGAGGAGAAAATGGAGACAATAGTAGTCATGAGCGGCAAAGGCGGGGTTGGGAAGACAACCATTGCAGTGAACCTCGCGGTTATGTTAACGGAAATGGGCTATAAGGTAGGTCTTATGGACGCTGACATCCATGGTCCAAATGTGCCCGAGATGCTTGGGCAAACCAAAGCGCAGCTCATACAGGAGGAAAAGAAGATCCTTCCTCTCAAAGTGAGTGACAACATGGAGATGATATCAATCGCATTTTTTACAGACCCCTCAAAATCCGTCATCTGGCGAGGTCCCATGAAACACAACCTCCTGAGGCAATTCGTGCAGGACGTCTCCTGGAGCGACAATGACTATCTGGTTGTTGACCTTGCCCCTGGTACCGGTGATGAGTCAATCAGCATAATCCAACTAAGTCAGGACATCAAAGGGGCAATCATCATATCCACCCCCCAGAAAGTATCGATCGCCGATTCCATCCGTTCCATCGATTTCTGTAACAGCATGGAGGTCCCCATCCTGGGGCTGGTGGAGAACATGTCAGGCAGTGTCTTCGGCAAGGACACCATCAAAGACGTGTCAGCACAGCACCAGATACCATTTCTCGGCGCCATTCCCCTGGAGGATGCGATCGTCCAGAGTGCTGAGAGTGGAAAACCTTTTATAAAACAGGCATCTTATGCAGGAGAGGTTATGGAATCCATTGCAAAACAGGTGATAAAATGAGATTAGTGATAACAACTAACGGAGAACAGGTAGAACAACGCTTCGGTCGATGTAAGGAGTTTTTGGTGGTTGATGGGGAAAGCCGTGAGACCATCGAGAACGAGGGCGCGTTGGAAGCCCATGGGGCGGGTATCAAGGCAGCCCAGCAGATAGCAAACCTCAGGCCAACCGCAGTGATAACCGGTGAGGTCGGCCCCAAGGCTGCGGATGTCCTCAGACGCATGGGATTGAAAGCATACCATGCCCACGGGCTCATCGACGATGCGATCAATGAGTACAAGAACCGGAACCTGGAACTTATGGTCGACCCTGGGCTTATCTGCGTTCCCCTCCTTGATACTAATGGAAGAGAGTCCCAGATATCTGAGCACTTTGGTCATGCCCCTTACTTAGGCATATACAATCCAAACAGTGACACCTTGACCATCGAGGAAAATATACTTGACCACCAGATTCCCAAATCACCAGTCGAACAACTGATGGAGTGGATCAACCCCAGCATGATATTTGCCATCGGTATGGGTGCCCGGGCGATTCAACTGTTCACCGCATATGGTGTCAACTTGAAGACAGGCCCCTACAAGACAGTAAAAGAGATGATTCAACACCAGTCAGCGTTTGAGGACCTGACAAGAACATGTAAGGAGGAATGAAAATGGAAGAAAAGAAATTCCCATTGCTAGGAGATGAATTCCCTGAGATGACCGTACAGACAACACAAGGACCATTCAAGTTGCCCAAGGATTTTTCCGGCAAATGGTTTGTCCTGTTCAGTCACCCCGGTGATTTCACGCCGGTATGTACCACTGAATTCGTCGCGTTCCAGAAGCGTCACAGTGATTTCGAGCAATTGAACACGAACCTCATCGGCCTCTCCGTTGACCAGGTCTTCTCCCATATGAAGTGGACCGAATGGATCAAGGAAAAGATAGGTGAAGAGATCGTCTTTCCCATCATCGCTGATGAGCTTGGCCATGTCTCAAACCAGCTAGGCCTGATTCATCCCGGAAAGGGCACGAACACCGTGCGTGCGGTATTCATCGTAGATCCCAAGGGTTTCATCCGACTGATCCTGTATTATCCTCAGGAGATCGGACGAAGTATTGATGAGATCATTCGGGCAGTCAAGGCACTGCAGGCATCAGACCAACATAAGGTGGCGCTTCCCGCGGATTGGCCAAACAACAGTCTTATCAAGGACCATGCGATCATCCTGCCACCCAAGGATGAGAAGAGTGCCAAGGACCGCCTCAGCAAGTACACCTGTTACGATTGGTGGTTCTGCCATCAGGAACTGAATAAATGAGGATAGGTATTACTGGAGGAAAGGGTGGTACCGGCAAGTCCACCATTGCGACAGCCCTTGCAACAGAGGGCAGCTTACTAGTTGACATGGATGTGGAGTGCCCAAACGACCACCTCCTCCGTTCTTTTTCTTTACAGCAATTGAAAGACGTGGAACAACGCATTCCAACCATAGAGGACACCTGCACCAGGTGTGGCCAGTGTGTTGCGGTATGCCAGCAAAATGCCCTCATCCAGGTCCCGGGGCAAAAGCCAGAATGCATGGCCCTCCAATGCACCGGATGCGGCGCCTGCTATCATAAGTGCCCGGTCAATGCCATCATCTGGGATCACAAGATCATCGGTACCCTGAGCACCGCGCCAGGGCTTCTGTCCGGCCAGCTCAATGTGGGAGAACCCAATGCAGAAAGGGTCGTGGCAGACATGGTCCAGACCCTTGAGGGCTTTGATAATGACCTGGTCATAATCGACACCGCCGCCGGAACCCACTGCAATGTGATCGCAGCCCTTGAGATCTGTGACAAGGTCTTTTGCGTCACCGAACCAACTCCACTGGGAGCCCATGACCTGGACCTCATCCTGACCCTCTGTACCAAACTGGAAAAACCCACCCAGATCATCCTCAACCGCTCGGATGTGGGCGACCCCCAGCTCATAGGACAGATTGCAAAAAAACATGATGTGCCCATCGTGGCTCGCATTCCCTACGATGAATCCATCCTCAAAGGCTATGCCGCAGGAAACACAATCCCGATAAAGCAACTGGAGGGCCTTATATGATCTATTGCCTGCTTATCACAATCAAGCGGCCCATCATGGAAAAGATCGGGTCCCTGGGTATCATGCCCTTCAACAAGGGGCAGTACCTCTATGTGGGCTCAGCAAAGAACGGCCTTACCCAAAGGGTGAAGCGGCACCTGTCAAAGGACAAGAAACGCTACTGGCATATCGACTATCTCTTGGCAAATCCCTCCGTGGTGCTGGACAAAGTCTTTTATGATGAGGGACTGGAGGAGTGCGCCTTTGCCCGCACCGTCAGCAAGAATGCCTATCTTGCGCCGCGCTTCGGCTGTTCAGACTGCAGCTGCAAGTCACATCTTTTCAGGCTCACCTCAAAGAGACCCATTGAGAGATTGCATGAACTGGACATTGAGGAGTACGCCAAATGAAGCTCGTCGTTCTCTCAGGAAAAGGTGGCGTCGGAAAAAGCAGCATCACAGCATCCTTGGCGATTATGCTTGCAAGAGACAAAAGGGTGGTTTGCGCTGACTGTGATGTTGACGCATCAAACCTGCCGCTGGTGCTCAATGCAACACCACATGAAACCCACGAAATAAGATCCGCGCAAAAAGCAGTCATCAATGAAAACTGCCAGCGCTGTGGCCTTTGCGTCGATGCATGCTACTTCAACGCCATCAAGTGGGTGGATCAGAAACCGCGCATCAGCGGCTGCGAGGGGTGTGGCACCTGCACCATCGTTTGCCCCCATGAGGCAATAACCCTGGAGCCCATAGCAAACGCCACCTTATCCATCGCAAAGGGTTCAGGCATGGACATTGTCTCAGCCCAGTTGAAGATCGGTGAATCAGGCAGCGGAAAGATCGTGAACACCGTAAAAGAGACCGCCGAAAAGTTGGAGCATGATATCATGCTCATTGATGCAGCAGCGGGTGTCGGATGTCCTGTCATCGCCTCAGTCAACGGAGCTGAAAAGGCTTTGCTGGTGGTTGAACCAACCCCCACCTCCCTTGCAGACATGAAGCGGGCAAACAAGCTCCTTGATCATTTCCGGATTCCCCGGGCAATCATCATCAACAAGAAGGATATTGGCGACACAAAACCGATCGAGGAGTTTGCAGAAGAGAACAGTGTCCCCATCTGCGCTTCCCTTCCCTATGACCGCCGCTTTGTCCAGGCACTCGTTGACCTCAAACCCATAATCACCACAGCTCCTGACCTCGAATCCGCCTTTGCTCCTATCGTTTCATACATCGGCCTGTAATGCAGAGAGATTTCAAGGATCTAATTCCCCACTGAGAGAGGCAGGTCAATGGATGGCGGTAATAAGGATGCATATTAAGATTCATATCAGAGAACAACTATGAAAAACTCTCTAAATGACGAATATGCTTGGAAAATTTGAAGTGATTGAATACACACCTGGTCTGAGTGAATGAGAAAAAAAGATTTATAATTCTTATAATCACGCCTGTGGGAAAAATCATTGCTTTAGGTGGTGGAGAGATTGGTGCAGACAAACCAATTAAGATTGTCCATACTGATAAAATCTTCGTTCCAATCCTTTTTGATCATACGGCAAATTCACAAAAGCAATATCCAATTCTTTTTCCAGATTAGTTCTAACCTGCTTGCCATTCATCTGGAATGGAAGAAATTGGATCAATCCTGAATAGTCTTTTGTATCTCTTTTCAATTCCTGTGCAAAACGTTTCAGTGATCTTTTTCGGGAATCTGTAATCATTAGCCCAGGAGAGACACCAATCAAGATTCCCCCTTCGTTTTCAAGTAAATAAGGGTATTCTGAAGAGAAGTGTTCATAGGGGAATTGAGAGTTCTCAAGTTTTTGTCTGACAAGTTCATCAGAAAATTTATGACTGTATTCTGCCTGAGAATGTGCACTGATCTGACTGGCAATATATTCCAGCTTCTGGATGTTTGTACTTTCTAATTTTTTAGCAATTTCTTTCAATTCCATTATTACTACGTGAGAGTACTGATATATAAGTTTTTTGAATCTCTATTAACAATGCCTCCATCC
>JBNJGT010000038.1:0-15230 GCA_051819765.1 Nanobdellota archaeon | reverse complement strand
TATCTCTCTGAGAATACTGAAACATTGTTTGACTCTTTTCGGGAGATCTATGAGTCTGGCCATCAGCGGGAAAACTATTTCGTTGTGAAGACTAATGCGCTCAATGATGCGTATTATGCGGATGAGGAGGTTTTTGTGGATCTGGATGTCACGTCCCGTAGGAATAATCTGGTGGTTCCCGGGTATACAATCAGGGACTCCCAGGCGTTTTGCGCGGAGAGAGTCAACTTGACTGTCCATTTCTACTCCGAGGATGGTCATCATGAGACATTGCCGTTGAGATTTGCTTCCTCATATACTGGAACAGTCAATCTTCCACCTGGTACTTACTCAGTGTTTTCAAATGTCTCAGTGAAATACGGAAATGAATCAGATTGTGTCTATCAGGATTTCTCGCATATCAAGACCATCCATGTCAATGATACTCGTTCCTCGTGCCAGTATAATGTGAGTACTTTGAACGCAACACTGGGTCATGGCTCGTATTTCACCAATCATCTTGCTCCAAAACAACAGATGATTCTGGCACTAGACGCATCGGATAGTATGGGGTCTCATACCATCGAGGCAATTAAGGAGGATTTGCCCTATTTTTTTGACCTGTTTACACGCGAGTATAAGGTCTCTTTTGTTACTTTCTCAAATGATGTGAGTATCTTATCCTCATTCCTTTCTGATGCCAGTGTTCTTAAGCGGCGCATCAATCAGATAGGAGTGGGGGGTCCAACCTATTATGGGCCGCTTATCGATTTGTTGAAGGGCTATAATCAGACTTTCCCTGTTGTTCTCATATCTGATGGAAAATACTGGGATGACGCGCATGGCCTGCTTGAGCTTGGGCATCCGCTTTATGGTATTCAAACCAGCAGTGAGAAATCTGTCATGAATCGGATGAGGACTCATCGCGTGTATTCTGATGAGTATGAGGAGGTATTCCTGGAGGTCTTCAGGTATATGACGAATCGGTCGGATCCTTTGTATCTTGCGC
This sequence comes from Nanobdellota archaeon, assembly GCA_051819765.1. Lineage (GTDB taxonomy): Archaea > Nanobdellota > Nanobdellia > Woesearchaeales > JACJVW01 > JBNJGT01. Next base: position 14,242 of record JBNJGT010000038.1, on the reverse strand, counting down.
TAGGTGTGAATGGTCAATCCATTGCTGTCGGTGACCCGCTTCATGTCACGGTCTATGTCTCTAGTCTTGCTAATGGGGTGTCTTTTCCATCCACTGATCCTTGTACGCCGGCTGCGGATGTCACTGTCTCGATCAATGGTACTCGTCATGAGGCGTTGCTCTCACCTGAGGGGGTTTATACCGTAACAATCCCGAATGTAAATCCAGGTATCCATACGATAGATGTATCTGCTGCTGTAGGAGAATTGGTTGGTGAACGGCGTTTTGACATTGTCGTCCAACCGGAAGACCGGGAAGAATATTGGTTCCTTGGGGGAATACTGGTCAATCTTTTGCTGATTAGTGCTATCCTGCTCTTATGGATAAAGCGAGATTGACTTGTCCTGAAGGGAGTCTTTTGTTGCAACCTCTTTTGTGAAAGTTGCTCCATTAGAAGGGATGATTGAGATCTTGATGTCTTCTTCACTTTCTATGGATTTTGGGGTTTCCATATACAGAGTGACAATATCCTGAGGTCCTAAAATGCCATGGGAATATTCCCTTCCAGTCTTGAGGTAATCTGCGATGAAATAGCCATTGCTATTTTGTGGCACTATCTGGAATGTGATCTCTTCACCGAGGACGTAGTCGGTGTCTGTTGTACCGGTGATTGTAATGGTTGCACTGTTTGGTGTAGCCAACTCAGTTGATACATCAACCACTGCGGGGGCTGTGCTTATATCCCCAAATGGGATAGGAATCTGAAGCCCTGATGAGAAATTGAATATCGCATGGGTATTGTTAATGTGGAGATAGTCATTTCCGTCTTGATCATTATCCAGGTCATTCTCAAGAGTAGCCCTGTTGTTGTAGAAATGCATGTCCAGGTCTGCAACAGAGAGGCTGCCGCAGTTGTTGCACATGCTGCCATTGATACGCATTCTACCGTATGTCCCGATGGGTTGATCGATGTCTGCCTGCCCACCTTGGCCTGTGGCAGGATTCATGGCATCTCCGCTTTCGTTGAGTAGCTGTGTGAGGACAAAGCCGTCTGAAGATAGATTGAATACAAGGTATCCACCTTGGTTACTGTTACAGTATGCTTCATTGTTACATAGCTTGACGAAATCAGTGCTTCCGTCAAGGTCAAGATCGACCTGTTCCAGGCTTGTCCAGGAGGTAAGCTCGATACTGTTGGTTGCCTGGACATGGTAGAACCCTAGTGGTTCGATTGCCTGTGTGCTTCTGGTCATGTAGCCTTGGGGTGAATTTTCAGTGACCTGGTTCGCATTGAAACTGAGGTGAGCCGTGCTATCATCAAGGCTAATCATGATGATTGTGTCATTCAGTTTTATGAGGTCAGAACCTGGGAGCAGCTTGATTGTCTGCATGATTCGTGTATATTCACCTTGCTGGTCTTTCTCAAGGATGATCTCATTTATATTGATGCCTGTACTAATCTCCTTTTTTGTTTGGTCGCCTGCCTTACGAGAATCCTGTGTGATCACTCCGCTTGTTTGAATCATCACGATGACTGCAATCGCGCTTACCATTAGGATTGTGATGAATAGTACCAGGGTTCCAATACCTACGTTTCCTTTTGATCCCATGTTCCCATAGATTCTTAGGGTAACCTGGTTTATAAAGTTTTTGGTGAGCCTGGTGTGCGATAGTAAGATTTATAAGGCGGCCTTAGTTTTTCTTTGGCAATGTCTCGTAAGAAGCACCCGTTTGCGACGAAAGTGAAGCATCACTATGAGCACAATTATAAGCGTTTATTGCTCATCCCTATGCTCCTGCTTGTCTTTGCATTGGTGCAAGTGGGTTATCAGTATGCGTCAACTGGTTCAATCTTCAATAAGGATGTCTCATTGAAAGGCGGGGTGACCCTGTCAGTCCAGAGTGATGATTTCAGTCTGGAGGCAATTCGGTCTGCCCTTGATGCTGAGGGTTATGAGTATGATCTGAGAGAGATCAGTGCTGCTGGGCAGATATCTGGTTTTATCGTGCAGGCTGACATAGATGGTGATAACACTGCGCGAATCGATTCGCTTGAACAGACAATCGGCGATGCGGTTGGGATGGAGCTCACTGATGAGAATTCCAGCTTTGAGATGGTCGGGTCAACGCTGGGGGCACAATTCTTTGTTGCCACATTGAAGGCGATCCTTATTGCATTTGTATTCATGGGAATAGTGGTATTTCTCTATTTCAGGACATTTGCTCCAAGCTTTGCAGTGATACTCGCTGCTTTCTCTGACATTGTCGTGACTCTTGCAATCATCAATGTGTTTGACGTCAAGGTCGGGACTGCCGGCATTGCAGCCTTCCTCATGATGATCGGGTATTCTGTGGATACAGATATCCTGTTGTCTGTGCGTGTGCTCAAGAAGCGGGAGGGAAGCATCATGGATCGGGTCTATTCTGCTTTGAAGACTGGGATCACCATGAATCTTACTACCCTTGTCGCGGTCACAATCGCCTATTTTGTGTCAGGCGCAGGCGTGATCCAGCAGATCATGCTGATCCTGTTTGTTGGGCTCCTTGTGGATATGGTAAATACGTGGATTCAAAATGTTGGTATCCTTCGCTGGTACCTTGAGAAAAAACCTTTGAAACGATGAAAATCAAAAAAATCTTCAAAAATGTCCGTGTATTGATTCTTCTAGTTTTTCTTGTGCTTGCGGTTGTAGCGATCTATCCTAATCCAGGGGCAGAAGGGGTTGCAATCCGGAATGTTGCAGTCAATAGTTCAGCTGCTGATGCAGGAATCGAAAGTCCTAGTCCTAATGCACCACCAATGTCACGGGAGCGTATCATTGCAATCAATAACCAACCTGTAGAGGATCTGGCTGATTACTATGAGTCTGTCGATCAGCTCAGGTCTAATCTTTCAGTTACGATCCAAACGAGTGATGGGGTGTACAACCTACAAACCCGGGAGGCATTCGAGACCATCACTCTCAATGAAACAGAAACCCGGGTTGTGCAGGAGACGTACCAGGAGACAGTCAATGGCACACTGGTGAATAAGACCAGAAATGAGACCATCATCGTCAACAAGACAGAGCGGCGTTCTCTTGGTATGCAACCGCTTGGCCTTTCTGTCTATGAAGCGCCAACATCGAATATCCGTAAGGGGCTTGATTTGGAGGGAGGTACTCGTGTGGTACTTAGTCCGCAGGAGCAGCTGGACGAGGAGACTCTTGATCTCTTGATCTCAAACCTTAAGCGTCGGTTAAACATATATGGGCTGAGTGATGTTGTTGTCCGTAAGGCAGGGGATATATTCTCTGATCAACAATACATTGTGGTAGAGATTGCCGGGGCAAATGAAGAGGAAGTCAAGGACCTTATCTCCAGCCAGGGAAAATTCGAGGCGAAGATCGGGAGGGAAGTGGTCTTTCAAGGCGGGACTGGAGATATAACCTATGTCTGCCGATCATCTGATTGTTCAGGAATCGACCCACAGCAGGGTTGCTCGCAGGCAGGGGACCAGTATATGTGCCGGTACAGGTTCAGTATTGCCCTTCGGCCTGAAGCAGCTGAACGTCAGGCTGATATCACAAGGAACCTTACTGCTATCACAACTGATGAAGAGGGAAATCTGCTTTCCCGGGAAAACCAGTATCTCAATGAGACACTGGACTTGTATTTGGATGGACGGAATGTGGATTCTCTGAATATCGGCGCTGACCTGAAAGGACGGGCTGTGACGGATATTCAGATCTCCGGTTCAGGTGTTGGAGATACCGAGCAACAGGCTGCCTTCAATGCCCTCGAAGACATGAAGCAGATGCAGACTGTACTTATCACTGGTAGTCTTCCGGTGGAACTGAATGTTGAGAAGACTGAAAACCTGTCACCTCAATTGGGGGAGGAATTCATCAGGAGCGCCTTTTTGATGGGTTTGCTTGCAATGTTTGCTGTCTCATTCATCGTGTACCTGCGTTATCGCCGAGCTGTGGTCTTTGTACCGATGATAATCACTATGGTGTCTGAGGTGGTGCTTATCCTTGGTATGGCTTCACTCATCGGTTGGAACATCGACCTTGCGGCAATTGCCGGGATCATCATTGCAGTGGGGACCGGCGTGGATGATCAGATCGTGATCACTGATGAGGTGTTGCGTGGTGCGAAAACAAAGTACCTGAACTGGCGCACCAAGATCAAGAATGCCTTCTTCATCATCATGGCGGCATTCTTCACCACCTTTGTGGCGATGATCCCTCTGGTCTTTGCTGGTGCTGGTATCCTGAAAGGGTTTGCAATCACCACCATGCTGGGAATCAGTTTTGGGGTTTTCATAACGCGGCCTGCGTTTGCAGCGATGATGGAACACCTGCTCAATGAGTAAACTTTAAAAATAGTTCTTTTTTATACTCTTGTAATGTATGTGATATCGGTTGGCGGGTCTTTGGTTGTTCCTGATGGGGTTGATGTAAAGTTTCTTTTACGGCTGAGGGATATTGTGCTTTCCTGCGATGAGTGTTTTGTGCTTATTTGTGGCGGGGGAAGACTTGCCAGAGAGTACCAGTCATATGGGCGGCACCTGGGTTGTCAGGATGAGGATCTTGATTGGGTCGGTATCCGCGCTACGCAATTGAATGCAGAGTTGGTGCGAAGCATGTTTGGTGAGCACGCGTATCACTCGGTGGTAGCTGATTTTACAGGGTCTCTTGATCAATCAAAGGTGTTTGTTGGCGCGGGCAGCACTCCTGGCTGTTCGACTGATCTGCGAGCGGTCCAGGCAGCGGGGCTTTTTGATGGGTCAATCATCAACCTGTCAAATATCGATTATGTCTATGATGGTGATCCACGCACAAGCCCTGACGCTCGTGGTTTGAAGAGGCTTTCATGGGCTGAGTATCGGGCTCTCATCAGTGATTCATGGACACCGGGCATGAATGTTCCTTTCGATCCTGTTGCTGCAAGGCAGGCCCAGGAGCAGGGTTCTACAGTGTTATTCATAGATTCTCTTGACAAGCTCCAAGAAGTAGTAGAAGGAAAAAAGGTTGAAGGGACCTACATAATCTGAACCTGGCATTGTTCCAGCTTTTCAAGCCGTTTGAAATCATCGTCTATATCCTGTTGGATCTGCATGATCTCTTTGGGCTTGAGGCCTTTGAAGCGTCCCATGGTCTTGAGATAGTCTTCAACGTGTTTTGCGTTGCTTGGTTTTTTGGTAAATTTCAGGTATCCGTCTTCTATCTCATAGAGAGGGTTGACACGTGCCTGGTATGCTGCTTTTGCAATCTCGATTGTCATATCGCTCAGATGGCGCCAGCCAGTCGGGCATGGTGAATAGATCTGGACATACGCAGGGCCTTTGTGTTCAAGGGCTTTTTTCACTTTTTTCACGAAGTCCTGAGGAAAGGCGAGGTTTGCGGTCGCAACATAGGCGCCATGGGCTGCCATGATAAGCGGCATGTTCTTTTTCTTTTCCTGCTTCCCATGAATCTTGTGCCCATGGGGTGTGGTTGTGGTTGCTGCATAATGAGGGGTTGCCCCTGACCGCTGGATTCCGGTATTCATGTATGCGCCGTTATCATAGCAGATGTAGCAGAAGTCATGACCTCTTTCTGCTGCACCAGAGAGTGCCTGGAAACCGATGTCGAAGGTTCCTCCGTCTCCACCGATGATTAAGATGTTTGTCTTCTTTTTCTGGTGCCTGACTGCGCGTTCGACACCAGATGCGACTGATGCGGCGTTTTCGAAGGCTGCGTGAATCCAGGGAACTTTCCAGGCTGTTTGGGGATAGGGTGTTGAGACCACTTCCATGCAGCCTGTGGCTTGGATAACAATCGTATTCTTGCCTGCAGCCTTGAGGGCATGTCGCATGGCGATTGCCGGTCCACAGCCGGCACAGGCGCGGTGTCCCTGGGCAAACAGTTCTTCAGTCGGGATTTTGTTTATTTCTTTCATTTTATACAGCGTACGAGATTATCGATCGTCCTGATTGTGCATTTCTCATTGTCAATGTGGGTTCTTTGTTTCCAGCTCTGGTCCCAATTGTCATGACCTGAGCCCCAAAAGTCAACACGCAGTGAGAGCTGTTTTCCGCAATCGCATACCGTAGTCTTGTAGTGGCGGTTGGCATCATGCTCTGAGCGCCATGACTTGTCCTGGAGCTGCTTGCCGCAGTAGAGGCATTGCTGCTTGAAATCAGTGCTCTTGAATACTGTTTCCATCAGATCCACTTTACTGGTTGTTGTTTTTCAAAGGTGCAGTCTGCGATGTGTTTTGCAGTGATGTCTTTTCCACCAAGGCCTGCTATATATCCATTGATGATCAGATCACTGTCGTAGAGCGTGCTGCGGATGTCAGAGTATACTGCGCCTTCATGGCCCAATGAGATATTCTTATCGATTACAACCAGGCTCTTTAGATGTTTGGTTGCCTTTCGTATCTCATCAGCTGGAAACGGGCGGTAGGTCCTCAATTTAAGCATCCCTACCTTCTTGCCCTCGGCTCGCATGTCATCAACCGCATCTCGTGTTGTTCCGCACAGTGATCCCATAGTCACGATTGCATGGTGTGCATCCTTCATGTGATATTCTTCAATCAGTCCATTGCCATAGGATCGCTTGAACTGCCGATTGAATTCTTTATTGGTATTCCTGATCACTGACAGGCTTTCGCTCATGGCGTCCTGCTCCTGGCGTTTGAAGGTCATGAAACTGTCGGGAAATCCGACCGGACCCATGGTCAAGGGCTTTTTTGGGTCCAATCTGTAGAGGGGGGAGAATTTTGGAAGAAACTTACCAATCTCCCTGACTTGGGGGATCTCCACTGGCTCATAGACATGGGAGAGTGTGAAGCCGTCGATACATACCATGGCGGGGAGCAGTACTTTCCTGTTCTCTGCAATCTTGAAGGCTTGGATGACTGTGTCAAGGGCTTCTTGGGCGCTCTCTACATAGAGTTGAATCCACCCTGTGTCACGGGCAGAAACTGAGTCCTGGTGGTCGTTCCAGATATTGATTGGTGATGAGAGGGCACGGTTGGCAACTGCCATGACCACCGGCAGACGCATGCCTGAGGTGATATGAAGGATCTCGTGCATGAGGGCGAGCCCTTGGGAGGCTGTTGCTGTGAAGGTTCTCACTCCTGTGGCTGATGAGCCGAGGGCTGCACTGATTGCGGAATGCTCTGATTCGACATGGATCATCTCTGAAGGGAGCTCCCCGTCATTGATGAACTGGGCGATATTCTCGACGATATGGGTCTGGGGTGTGATCGGATACATGGGGATTGTTGCGGGCTTGCAGAGTTTCACTGCTTGAGCCACTGCCATGCTTGTTTCCATTACTTTCTTCATTTTTCCTCTTTGACCATCTTTATAGCGTTGAATACACACTCTTTTGCGCATATCCCGCAGCCTTTGCAGTACTTGAGATCTATCTCGAATTTCTCGGTTATGGCATTATCCGGGCAAAATTGCCAGCAGATACCACATTTTGTGCATTTGGACTTGTCCTTTATCGGTTTTAGCGCACGCCATCCTCCTGTCTGATTTTTTGTGGTGTTGCCAGGAGTCGTTATGACTGCGCCGATTTTTGGTTCTGAACGGATGAATCGTTTCATTTTGTCATCTGGTATACCTTTTCCACAGCTTTTTTGTTGAGTTCTGCTATGTGCTCACCCTTTGTCTGGGTGAATTTCTCGTTGATGGCTTTCTTGAGTGAATTAAGGGTAATGAGGCCGGTGGCCTTTGCAAAGGCCCCAAGAATGGGCGTGTTCACGATGGGTCGCTTGAATATCTCAAGGGCGATGGTTGTTGCATCAATCGTTTTTATGTTCTTGATTTTCAGGTTCGGGGTCTTATTTGAGTTGATGAGCACGAAACCGTCCTGGGGCATGCCCTCGGTCACGTCAACTACGTCGAGAAGGGATGCATCAAGCACCAACACAATATCAGGATGGTAGACCTGGGAGCGGGTGTTGATCTTCTTATCGGAAATGCGGACATAGGATTGGACTGGCGCGCCTGCCCGCTCGACCCCGAACATTGGAAATGTCTGGCTCTCCTTCTTGTCATGGAAAGCTGCCATCGCAAGAATCTGGCCGGTGGTCACTGCACCTTGGCCTCCTCGTCCATGAATGCGTATCTTGTACATGTGATATGAAGACGGTTGTTTCTTTTTAAAAAGTTTTTTGTTTACTTGATAGTGAATGGAATCCAAACCTTTTTAAATTCATCCATATCAGTGCATGGGCATGTATAAATTCAGGAGTATTCTTGGGTGGATTGAAATCGGCTCAGAGATAGGGTTTGTGGAGTCTGAGCCCTCAGCTCCTGATTTGCCACGGGATCAGTATCCCCGGGTGCTTGCGTTTCTGCGTGCATATACAGGAGATCTGTATGAGGCGAATCTGCGCCAGACCAAGCGTGATGTGAAGGCCTCTGTAGGGGATGATTTGCTTATCATCCAGTGTATCCGTTCTGTAGAGGATCTGACTAAGGTCTCAAATGGGCTTGTGAGTCGGCTCCGCGAATGGTATGAGCTGTACAATCCTGAATTCTCCAGGCGTGTTGAGAATCATGAAACATTTGTCAGGGATATCCTCTCTCATGGTAGGGATGAGCTCTTGGGGCGATTCAAGCTTTCAGAAACCATGGGTGCAGACCTCCCCGAAGAGGATATTGACGTGATGATGAGTCTTGCCCGCAGGATCCAGGGGCTCTATGAAGAACGAGGGACCCTTGAGTCATACCTGGAGCACAAGATGAAACGATTATGCCCGAATGTACTTGCACTTTCTGGGGTCCATGTGGGAGCGAAACTTCTTGAACTCGCAGGGTCTTTAAAGCACCTTTCTGAGTTGCCAGCTTCAACTGTGCAACTGTTGGGGGCAGAAAAGGCGCTGTTCCGGCACATCCGACAAGGGAGCAAATGCCCAAAATACGGCGTACTGTTGCAGCATCAGTTTGTGGCGAGCGCAGAACATAAAGGTAAGGCGGCTCGTGCGCTTGCTGATAAGATCTCAATCGCTGCGAAAGTTGATTATTTCGATGGAGATTATATCGGTGATATGCTCAAGGCAAAGCTTGAGAAGCGATTCAAATGAAACAGGCAAAAATATTCGAGGTATTTGAAGAGAGCAAGCGGCTCTATACCCGGAATCTGATAACGGGTTCACCTGTGTATGGGGAATCCATTCTTACGCGCAATGGTATCGAGTATCGGGAATGGAATCCAAAGCGCAGCAAGCTTGCGGCAGCGATTAAGAAGGGTGCCGGTAATGTAGGGATCCGCAAGGGAAGCATTGTCTTGTATCTGGGTGCGGCAAGCGGGACCACGTCAAGCCATGTATCTGATATGGTAGGGCCTGAAGGATTTGTTTTTGCTCTTGACTTCTCTGCGCGGGTGGTTCGTGATCTGGTGTTCGTTTCTGAGAAGCGGGGGAATCTGACGCCGCTTTTGGGGGATGCTCGTAATCCTGAGAGCTATCTTGGCCGGCTCTGCCAGGTGGATGTTGTGTTCCAGGACATTGCCCAGTATGATCAGGCAGAGATATTCCTGAAGAACTGCGAGTTGTTCCTGAAGAAAGGGGGTTTTGCCCTGCTTGCGGTGAAATCACGAAGTATCGATATCTCAAAGAAGCCAAAGGCAGTCTATCGGGATATCCGGGCGAAGCTTGAGAAGCGCATGACAATCGTTGATTTCCGGGAACTGGACCCGTTTGAAAAAGACCATTGCATGTTCATCTGCAAATGGTGAGAGGCTTGTCTTGTATGTAGTCCATACCGAAATCTAATGCGGTTTGGGCTTTCTGGAGTTCTTTTCCGGCGTAGAGGTAATGGCTGTGTTGGGAGAGCAGTTCCTGTCCTGTCAATTGATCCATGAGGGTGTCTGCATCTCCCTGGAGTGTTGTGATTGTCTTTCCGTCGTATCCTTGCAGGGTGAGATGGATGGTGTCAGTTGTCTCTATTATCAGGGTTCCACGCGGGTCAGGCTGTGGGTTTGTTTCGGGTTTCTCTTTTTTGGCTTCTTCAAAATCATGCTCGTAGATGTGGGCTGAATTTGAGATGATGCTGAGGGTGCCAACATGTGTTCCGATGGCTTTGGCGACATGTTCCATGAGGCCTGTCAAGGCGTAGGCGTTTGCTTTTGCTCCTTTCATCATGTCATGGGATCGGAAAAAGGCTGTGAGATGCAGGGTGTCGTCACGTATGAAGTGCAGGTACCCCAGGCACGGCGGTGAATTGGTGCTGTTGTCGATCTTTGGATTATGGGTTGTTGCGACTGCTCGTCTGGTGATGGGGCTTTCCTTGAGCTTTTGTATTATCTTGTCAATCTGGTCTGTTTTTTCATAATCACGGAGGCGCTGTCCATAGGTGTAGCTGATCTCAGGAGGGCAGTGTGGGTCAAGCAGCTGGTGTCTGTAGGCGTTGATGTCTGTGGAATCCTGGCATGTCGGTTTTTCTATGACCCAGGTCAGGGTAAGGAGCTCCTTTTCTTTAGTGTCGTATTCTGTCTGTTTGGTGATGCCATAGCGCATGATCTTTTGGACCACTTGTGCGTGAGCTTCTTCTATGGTCTGTGCCCTGATGAGAAAGCCGCATCGTTCTGAGGGGGCGGTTGTATCTTTTGGGGGAGTGAGGCTGATGTTGAATGCCTTTCGGGTCGCTTTGCGGTGATTGGGGTTTTGTGCTATCTGGTGAAAGGGGCGGTTGTCAGTCATGAGATGGATATGTTTTCGAAGATACTGTATGAGTTGTGGGGTGATCTCTTTTGGGAGGGTGATGCCGGTCCCCTTGATTGTGTTTTGGTGGCAGAGCCCTTTTTCCCAGAGTCTTTTGAGACTCATCCATCCTTTCTTTCCGATGGGTGTTTGGGATAGTTGGTCGTGTGGCCAGAGGATCACTTGCTTGAGGGAAGGGGTTGCGGCAAGGGTCTGGATCATCTGTGCGATGCCTGTTGGGCTGTAGAGGTTGCCGGTCAGCTGGAAATAGGGTCGTGGATCAGGGATCTTTTGGGTGTCAGCCCAGCAGGTGCAAAGGGCGGTGCCGGTTTCTTGTCCGTGGATCATAGTTTTTGATATGGTGTGTGGATTACTTTATTGTGGGTGAGGACGCGGGGAGTTCTGGTTCAGAAGGGGAAGGACCAGAGGAGTACATAGATTTATAAAATTGGAGGATCCGATAGGGTGCTATGCAGGATTTCAATCTTATCGGGTTTGGCAGATACAGTTCCCAGGTCATGGATCTTTTGTTGGGGGGGGACCTGTTGTCAGTCAAGGAGATCTATGAAAAGACCCGGGTCCCGAAGAACAAGATCTATGAAGCCTTGGAGAAGCTGCAACAGGATGGCATCGTGGGATGCGAGGAGGGGAAGCCTAAGAAATATTTTATCGTCAATGATGGGCTTATCTCTGAGCGTATCGATGAAAAGGAGCAGGAGCTTGAGCGTATGCGTGCGTCCCTTGAAGAGGTGCGAAAGAAGCGGGCGAAACTCAATCCGAGCGTGTTCTCTGTGATCGATGGGGCTGATGAAATGCATAAGCTTATCGAGTATAGTAACATGTCGATCAAGCACGAGATCCTTTCGTGCTCACACCTGCGTAAGATGTATTATGGCTGCTATCGTACGCTTCGGGAGGCCATGGAGCGGGGGGTGGTTGTCAAGTTCATCGCGCCCAAAAATGCGAGCAAATCTGTCATGAAGGCGTATCGGGATATCGGGGTGGAGATCCGGATCTATCATACCTCTGATCTGTTCCCGAAGATCGGCCTCTTGGATCATAAGTATACGCGGGTGACTATCTCTGATCCTGATGTCAAAGATAAGCGGCATGAGAAGACGATTTGGGCCAATAGCAAGCTGCTCTATAATATCGTGAAGAATCATTTCGATAAGCTCTGGGATGAGTCGGTGCCGTTTGAGGGATAGCATAGCGAGTCTATCTTCTTCATGTTAAAGACAGGAACCTATTATCCATAACCAATGCTTTTCGGTCTTTGGCTAATAAGAAGAAAAAATGATTTTTGGGCTGCAACTACTCCTTTGAGAAATCCTCCAGGGCTTCTTTCACATACGTCAGGTAGACGAGGGATGGTCCGCCACCCATGAGGACAACCCATGCGATCTCCATCTTCTTTAGTGAATCCTTGTTCTAATTTTTGTATGGACCCCAATACAGCCTTTGCATTTTTATCGCTATGCCTAAGGCGCTTCTTTGATTTTTGCAGAGATTCCATCCTTTTCAGCCGATCCCATGAATGCGCCAAATGCCTTGGCCTGTTCTGGTGTTTGCTCTCCAAGGTACCCGAATAGTTCATCAATCTGTTGGGCTTTCATGTAATCATCTCTTTATCCATTCGGCATCCGGGGTGTTATAAATCTGTTTGTATTTTTAGGGGTCTGGGCTTTGGATCAAGACTTTTGGATTTTTCGTTGCTTCTAGGACATGGTGCTGATTCGGGTTTGGATCTTTCCATTCGGTTTTGGACTGTGGTTGTTGTAATGTGTGGGTCGTGTCATTGATGGTCTGTTGTAACCCTCTAGGGGTAAACAGCCGCAATATTTATAAATCTCGCTTTGTTCTTACCCCTAAGTGGTACTATGAAGGAAATCCTATTTGTCCCAATTATCGGCATCTTCATCCTCGGGGTAGGAGTGCAGCTTGAGGCTGTGGCTGAAGATTCAAGCGAGAAGGCAATCCGGTATGCCCATCAGATGAGTGCGGCAATGGACTGTGCAGTCGTGGGGCGGCATATCAGTGATTGCTCTCCAGGGCTCATGGATACAAGCTTCACACCGGAGGTTGAAAAGACCCAGCGGATTCTTGAGAATATCAGTGTGGATGATCTCTCGGGCTATAACCAGACAATAAACACAAGTAATGGGACTATCGTCATTTCATATCAAGTTTACTCTTGATATCCTTTAATTCCTTATTCGTCTCTTCTATCCCTTTTGAGATCTCTTCTCGTTTTGGGTTGTCTTGCTTTTGGTTGTTTTGGGGTGTGGACGGTGTGTGTTTTGGACTCTGTTTTGTGGTTGGTTGCGTCTCAATCCTTGGTTCGGTCTTCTCCTTGAGTTGGTCGATTTCACTGCCCATGCTTTTAAGATCCTTTCGTTCCCTGGCACGTTTGAACTGGAAGACTTCCACCGGAATCACAAAAAGGACGATCACGATGATGAGCGCGATTATCCCTCCAACTTCAATTGCCCGCAGCGTTCCTGTGCTGTAATCAGAGGAGACCACATTTGAGAGAATGACGGTCTTCATTGTTGAACTTTCAGGTACACCATAGATCATGGGGAAGGTATTCAGGACATTTATCTTGTCTGTGACATAGCTTACTTCCCAGGTCTTGCCACGCTCTATCTTGTCAATCTTCCAGATGCCTTTCTCGTGGAATTGTTGGGTGATCTCTTTGAACTCACTGTCCTTAGAGAGAAGCTCGTTCATTACCAGGGATGAGAGGTCGCTCTCACCCATATTCTGGAGTGTTATCGTGACTCTTACCTGATTGTCTGCAAGAAATTTGATTCCTTTTTGTATGAAGAGTCTCTTTTTAGGGACATACATCCTGACGAAAGGAATCGCCTGGGAATATGCCATATTGTCCTTGTAGTATACCTCTGCTGTGCTGAAGTAGTCAACACCCAGTGATTCATTATCGACGTATTTGAGCTTATAGTTGATGCGTCGTGTCTCCTGGGAATTAAGGCTGACATTGTGCCAAGTGATCCTTTTGCCTTCTTGTGTGCCTTTTGACTCGATCACCTGGAACCCGCTTGGGATGGTATCTTCAACCCTGGAGCCAATGTTTTCCGGGTTGAAATTGTTTATGAGGATTGTTACGTCAATGATGTCGCCTGGGTTGATGAGTTTTTTGGATATCTTCTTTCTCACGAAGACTCTGTCAGGGAGAAACTCTAATGCGGAAACATTTTCAGTAGTATTGGTCTCGTTTTCTACCGGTCTGAAGAAATCATCCTGGTCCAGATAGGTTATATTGAGGTCCTCGTGGAAGAAGACATTTTTGAGGTTCAGGTCGGTGGAGAGCCAATATACCTCTCCTTCATGGGCATTCTCGTCCAGGAAATCGATGTTCCATTGTTCATAGGGTTCGAGTTCGCCGCTTTCCTTCTCAAACTCCCATTTGTCAAGTTCATTGTTGATGTTTTGGTCAGGTGTCTTGATGATTGTTGCTTTTTCGATCTTGAAGGTGAAGTTATTTGGGTTTTTGTAAGTCGCTGATATCAGCCGCGTATTTGGACTGCCGCCTTGTGCGGGATCTTCGAGG
>JBNJGT010000037.1:0-16248 GCA_051819765.1 Nanobdellota archaeon | reverse complement strand
GTTGCTTTTTCGATCTTGAAGGTGAAGTTATTTGGGTTTTTGTAAGTCGCTGATATCAGCCGCGTATTTGGACTGCCGCCTTGTGCGGGATCTTCGAGGGGGGCCTTGTTGAGCTTTCCGATGGTCGGGGTGTGGATCTCCATGAGTTCTTTTTGGATTTGCCTGATGAACAGACCGCTCTGGTTCATGACTCGCTTGTCGGTGGTAATGCCTTTTATGTTGAAGTCAAAGAAGGTGCTTGAGTTGGGAGGGAGTTCAGTGATACTGATCCTGTTCTCTTTTGTGAATGTGACACGGGATGAGCTGTTCTTGAGCGTGAACTGGAGCGGCACGATATCAAGGGGAAGGGACATCGCATATACGTGTGTCTTGGTAGGATTTTCGAGGGTGATTGTGCCATTGATGTTGATGATGAAGTATTCCTCGTAGAAACTGATGACATGGCCCTGTTCCTCTGAGTGTACATGGATGCCATTTCCGTGGACGATGGTTCCCAGCAGGATAAAAAGGACAATGATCCACTGTCTCATTTCTTACTCCTTGTAAACCTGATTGCAAGGATGATTATACTGATTATGATAACGGTTATCCAGAATATGTTAATCATCCTGAACGGTGTCTGTGGCAAGGGGAGGATGCTGTACTCGAAACTGAGTCCTGATTGGTCTTTCCATTCAACGATGCGATATTCCTCATTTTTTGAGACCTTCCCTTCAGGGGCGTAGGTGATATGACGGGTTTTCGGGAGTTGGAATCGGGTGGTTGACTCTTTTATGGGGATGGTTGTCTGTTCTTCAGGTACCTGGATCTCATGGAACAGGATTCCCTTGGTATCAAAGTCCATCTTGTAGGTCATGGAGAAATCATAGTAAAACTTGGGCAGCATTGGCTCCCAGATCGTGAATACCAAATCTGTTGCAGTCTTACCGACAATCTTTTCAGTGTCTATCTCTTTGCTGTTGCGGTCTTTAACACTATAGTCATATACGGTTGCTGGTTCATTCCCGTCTTTTCCCTGCTGTGAGACCTTGAAATGAATCTCTCCAGGTATGATGGGGCTTGTGCCTACATTCTTGAGGCGCAGTTTTTTCTCGACCGTGAGCGCGTCATCTTCGAGAGTGAATGTGGTATCATACTCCTGGAAGACGACAATCTCGCCGAAAATAGGAGTAGAAAGAAGAATACAAATCACTATAAAGGTCTTTGTTGAATCCATCAGCCATCAGTCTATCCTGATTGACCCCCCTTTTTTTAAAAAAATTAATTGTTTAATTTTTTGTTAATTCGCCGGGTCATTACGAAGTTCACTACATTCAGCGCGATAAGGACTATGGCGCCTAGGGCGTATAGGGATTCCTTTGTGCTGTTTGCAAGGCTTGATATGACAGTGATCCCTTCATGGGAGGGTGCGCCTTCCACTTTCTGCGGGTCTAAACCGACTATGTATAGTTCTGATACCTTGTATTGGCCGGTTCCATTGACCTTGTAGCTCACGTTCCATGTGCAGTTTGCTTCAGACACCGCGTCTGGTCCGTTACAGGGACCAAGGGATGCATTGAATCCGTCTTTTTGGGCTATATCCCATCGATAGGAGGTACCATTATACTCTGCACCTGTGAGGGTGCTTTCCATGTTATAGTTCTCGCTGAAATCCCAGGCCGCAAATTCTGCTGGGACAAAGTCGTAGGCGGTCACTTTCAGGTCTTCTGGGGTCCAGCCATTGCCGATGTTTCGGACAATCGTATCTATCCGGTACATGTCGTTTGCGATGCTTGTGATATTCTTATCGATCTCAAGCCAATAGCCATTGACAACATAGATATATTTCAAGTAGATGTCCTCTCCTGATTGGGTTATGTTGGTCTTTATGATCTGACTCTGGCCATCAAACAGATGGTGGTATGGCCTGATCCACACAACAGGTGGTGGTGAGGTTACCGGGTCAGATCCATCAGTGTAATTGAACAGCCAGTAGCTATCATCTCCGGAGGATGTGGTCTGCCATCCATTGGTCTTGTTCTGCAACCCGCTGGGGCTGTATGTGGTGTTCAGGTAGCCGAAGGGTGTGTTGGTCGCAAGGGGGCTCATGTTATGGGTGACCCAGATTGAGACTTTGGTGATGTTATAGGCTGCGTTCAGGGGTACTGAACTGTCCGCCTCGATCCGCCAGGTCACATTGGTGTCGTTCACATTGGTTGCTGGACGGATGATCGCTTTCTCCTGGCTGAAATCCAGGTCTCCAACGACCCGCATGGATGTGATGGAGATGTTACTTGCCATATAAGCGATGCTGTATTGGCTTGTCTCTTTGATCGCGAGGTAGGTGTTCGAGGTGGGCACTGACCGTGGTGCTGTCACATTGTAGGTAATATTAGTCTTGTTGCCGATTGGAAGTACGCCCCCCATGGGTCTCCAGACCCACTGAACCTTTGAATCATTACCTGAGACATTGGTGTAATCCCCTGTGCTGAATAGTTTTGCCAGGGAGAAATTGAACGCGCTTGCGTTCCAGCTCACTTGCTGGGCCTCGATTGTTATATTGAGGTTTGTTATGTCAGAGAATCCTGCTTCGTTCTCTGCAACTGAGGTCACTGTGAAGTTCTTGCCGGCCAGTACCTTCAGATTCACGCCATCCACGCTTGTCTCGTAGGATGAATCGATGTTAAGGGGAGGGGGCGTGTTATCACAGTTCAAGGTATAATTCCAGACAGAGTTATTTGTCGCCCGTAGTTCGGGGATGTGGATCCAGGCCTGGTTTGCTGTCTTGTTCAGGGATGATGTCCCGTTCCTGCCTGTAACATAGGTGATGTTGCTGTTAAGCTGATCTACATTAGTTAGGTTGATCAGGATATCCGAGAATGCTTCAGTATCGTTGAGGTTTGTGACATTGATGATTCCGACAATGACACAGGTCTGGTTCTCGACCGGGTAGAAGTCCCGTGCGAATGTGATGTTTTGGTATACAGTCTCTGTCATTGTGATATCGATGTATGAGGGGTATGCAAATGCTGCGGGCAGTATGCATAGCAGGGTAATTCCAAGAAGTATCAAGCGATTCATGAGCTCACCTTTTTTTGTCTCTTATTATACATTAGTCTATTCTGACGGCTTGTATTATATAAAGCTTTTGGTTTGAGAATCAGTAACTGCAGTGCTGGACATCGTGGGAATGGGTCACTTTGACCTGGTAGGTGGCGTCATTATACTCAAAATCAGAAAGGTTGTTTTCGTGGCAGTATTTGGATTCCACTGGGTTTTGTTGTCCCTCGGCTGAAGGGTTATCATCCGAAACTGTGGTCTGTTGCCCGTAGCACCAGGTGCAGACTTTGGGTTTTGCGGCAACGGACTCGCTGAGGAGCGATCCCAGGGCTGCGCTGCCGAGAAAGGATCCAAGGGCCATGATGGATTGCTTTGAGATCTTTCCATCCTCGCCCATGAGGTAGGCTGAAATCTTTTTTGGGACCTTTGGAAGCTTCATCTGGGAGTATCTGGGATTACTTTTTTATAAAATTATCGCTTTGTGCGTTCTAACCAGGTCTCAAGGATCTCTCTTTTCTCCTGGTTTTGAAGCATGTGGATTATGTGGGTGAACTGAGCCTGCAGGATTTTGCAGCGATCGTCCTGGGAGTTGATGGGTACCAGGCTTCCTGATTGGGCGTAGGTACAGACAGGGCAGACCCCACAGAAGGGCTTGAACACACAGGCATCGCAGAGCAAGGTGTCATTCATGGATGCTGCCATGATTGAGCAGGCCTGTTCTGAGGTGATAACGTCCCTGAATGGCTGGTCGGTGGTGCCGATGGTGAAGAGGTCGTGTATCCGTGCTTCGTCGCAACAGGAGATGCTTCCATCAGGATTGTAGGCCAACTGGCCCAGGATGGCTCCGCAGGGGCTGGCCAGCTCAGAGTAGTAGGCGGGTCGGTTGTAAAGCTTGGTAAGTATGTAATAGGTATGGCGGTCTGGCAGGAAGGTGCGTTTGTTCATCTCAAGCAAATATTCGATGGTCTCTGTCCAGAATCCTATGTACTCCTCTGCTGTGGGGACGATCGGGTTCTGCAGTGCTTTGCCGGTAGGGTCAGCGGGTCTGAGCTTTATCCAGCGCAAGCCTAATTCAAGATATTCGTTGACGATCTCTTTGCCCTTGCCGATTGAATTGCGGGTAATGACAAGGCCCGCGTTGATTGGGTATCGCTTTTCCTGGAAGTAACGGATCCACTTAACTGTCTCTTTGTGGGAGTCTGGTGGGCGGTTGGTGTTGTGGATCGATTCAGGCCCATCCAAGGAAGTGCAGATACTGACGTTGTTGTCCATGAGGTAGCTTGCTTTGCTCTCATCCATCAGGGTGAGATTGGTCACAAGGTCAAAACTTATCTTCTTTGGGCTTTTGCGTGCCTGTTCGATGATGTATCTGACAACCTCAAAATTGAGCAAGGGTTCGCCTCCCTGGAATTCGATGGTGAGGGATCGTGCAGGGGACTTGAGGATGAAATCAAGGGTCTGTTTTGCGGTCTCTTTGCTCATGTCTTGTTGGTCACAGGGCATGGAGTGGCAGTAGATACAGTTCTGGTTGCAGCGGGTTGTGGGTACAATGATGTGCAGGGTTGGGCTTTGATAGAGCATGCCCATCTTCTGACGCATATCTTGCTCAATCGCGTGCTGATTGTTGTGCGTCATGATCAGTTTGTTGGTCTCCAGCTTCTTGTAGAGGATGGGGTCTGGGTTCTCAAGCTGTCTGAACTCCTCTCTTGTCAGGAGCAGCCATCTGCCATTCTCTGATGTGGCGAGTATCCTGTTCCCGAACGGTCTTGTCCGTATCATGGTATCATCCCCAGGATGTAATTGCAAAATTCCCGTGCGATGAGCTCTGCCTGAGATGATCTGATTGTGATCGTGCTATTCTCCTGTGTGATGTGTGCTGAATCCCGGAATGCTTGCATGGCTGCTGTTATTGCGGAGGGTGGGTAGAAATGGGGATTAAGGGTTATTTGTGCCGTGCCGTCTTCAATCAGTATCGTCGTCTTCATGGTCTTCCCAGGGGATTAGTTCTTCGTCTCCCGTGTACCCGTTGGTGAGCAGCACTCTTTGCAGCATTATCTTGCGAAGGTCCTGGTTCTTTCGCACCTGCTCCTTGTAGACGCCGTAGTTTATCAACTGGTCATAGAACTTGTTTCCAAGGTCTGTGGGGTCCTGGTCCTGCTTTGGTTTGATCCTTACTGATACTTCCTTTTTGGGGTCACCATCAAGCAAGATGTGGGCTTCATCCAGGAGCACGTACGCAGCAGAATAGATGATATCAAGGGGGTATATTGCTGGATTAATGGAGAGGACAGCTGTAGTCCCGTCAATAGTTACTTCTCTCATATTAGATTTTTCACTTTATTTATGAGCTCAGCAATCTCATTTCCTTTTTTGGTTAGGGTCAGGAGCTTGAGTCTCCCCTGCTTGTCAAAATTGACAATCCCTGATTCCTGCATCTCCTGAAGGATCTTTACCACATGGGAGTATGTACAGTCAATCTTTTTCGCGAGAGAGGATGCGTAAATCTCACCTTTTGCGTTCTTTAGCTCAACCAGCATCATGGCCGGCTTCTCTCTGAATATCACATTGAATATCTTTTCTTTCGTCATTAAACCACCCCTCTATGAACTATATATCTTGTCCGTTTCTATCAGATTGTTATTTAAAGATTTATATGTTTTACTGATTTTGTTTCAATGTGGGGAGAGTAAGAGGGAAAAGGTTATAAAACTTTTTTTTCTCTCTGCTGTAGATGTATTTCCCGTTTGATGGTTACCGTCCTGAGCAGGATAAGCTTGTGCAGCATATCGATGCAGCGATCAAAAGGGGCGGATGCCATCTTGCCCATGCTCCGACTGGCCTTGGAAAGACGGCTGCAAGCATTGCACCTGCACTCACGTATGCAATAGCGCATGATAAGGTCATCTTCTTTCTTACCTCTCGGTTGACCCAGCATGCTCTTGCAATCGATACTGTGAAAGCGATCAAGAAGCGGTTTGACATAGAAATCCCAACAATCGATTTCATCGGGCGGCAGCGCATGTGCCCGGTGAGCGGGGTCTCCAACCTCTCCTCCCGGGAGTTCTCAGAATATTGCAAGGCTGTGCGTACTGATTCAACCTGTTCATATTATCAAAACACGCGCACCCCAAAAAATCAGCTTACAAAAGAGGCCCAGTACTCAGCCAGTGTGCTGAGGCCAATACAGCCCTTGGGGGCTGAGGATCTGGTGCAGGAATGTGAGAAGGCAGAGCTTTGCCCTTATGAGCTCTCATTGAATCTTGCGGGTAAGGCCCGTATCATTGTCGCGGATTACTATTACCTGTTCAATGATACTATCCGTGATACGTTTCTTGCCCGTATCAACCGTGACCTTGAAGATGTCATTGTCATTGTGGATGAGGCTCATAATCTGCCCTCCCGGATCCGGGAGCTTCTGACCCAGCGGATAACACCCTATGCGTTGCGACGGGCGCAAAAGGAGGCTCAAAAGTACGGCTACCGGGAGCTTGCCAGGTTCTGTCAGCATCTTCATGAGAAGCTGGGGCAGGATTCTTCTGCAGAGCGACTGGTAAAAAAGGATGAGTTTATGAATCTGGTCGGCCCTAAGTATGATGAGCTTATTGATGAGCTCCAGAACGCAGGGGATGCAATCAGGGAAGAGCAGAAACAAAGCTCACTTGGTGGTTTATCCCTCTTCTTGCAGGCCTGGAAGGGCCCTGATCCTGGATTTGCCCGTATCTTCTCTGCTGGAAAGGGTGGTTTCTCGCTCACGTATCATAATCTTGATCCTTCTTTATTGTCCGGGCCGGTGTTTGACGGGTGCCATAGCGCAATCCTGATGTCTGGCACGCTGACCCCTACCGCCATGTACAGGGATTTGTTGGGGCTTCCTGCGGGGACTACGGAGCATGAATATGATAGTCCTTTTCCTGACAAGAACAAGAAGGTGCTTATCAGTCCGACAGTGACCACGAAGTATTCCTCGCGGACGCCTGAGGAGTTTAAGGCAATCGCTACCATCATCTCTGAGATTGTGGATACAGTCCCTGGGAATACCGCAGTCTTTTTCCCGAGCTACCAGTTGAAAAAGGAGATATCCTCATATCTTGTGACAAAGAAAACCATGCTGGAGGAGCATTCGGACTTCACTTCCCAGGAGCGGTCTGAGGTGATCGAATCATTCAAACGGTATAAAAAGACAGGGGCAGTCCTGCTTGCGGTAGCAGCGGGGTCTTTTGGGGAGGGTATCGATCTGCCGGGAGATCTGCTCAAAGGGGTTATCATTGTCGGTTTGCCTTTGCAGCCTCCCACGCTTTTGATAAAGGAATTGATCAATTACTATAATGCCAAGTATTCGCGGGGCTGGGATTATGGGTATATCCTGCCTGCCATCACGAAAAGCCTCCAGAATGCAGGGCGTTGTATCCGGACTGAAAAGGATCGGGGAATCATCGCATTCCTTGACAAGCGGTATACCTTTCCGCAGTATTTTGATTGTTTTCCGGCAGATTGGAATATCTCGATTCGGGCTGATCATGTGAATGTGGTCTCTCGTTTTTTCAATGCACCTGGTTCTAAATAAGGTATAGTATTATACCTTCTGGTTATAATTAAGATATCTATTGATGGTAGTTGCTAGGTGCGGTGGTGTTGAAAAGTCTCTCCTGTACTTTTTAGGATGAGAATGGCAAGTTTTAAATATATCATCTCTCTAAAAAAATATCTATTATAATTTTTGAGTATAATGGTTGCTCTGTTGGAAAAGGATCTGGGAATCAGGATCATCGGTCTCTACCTTGATAATTACATGAATCTTTACAGCATAAATGAGATCGCATCCAAGCTGGGGAAGAAGTATCCTTATGTGCATAAGCGTTCGATGGAGCTGATACATGATGGCTACTTGCGGTCTGTCGCGCTTGGACGATCAACCATGTGTTCACTGAATCTTGAGAATCCGTTTGTCCGCTATATCCTGGGCTATTTTCACCTGAAACGCCAGCAGGAGTTGGGCTTGTACTTCGAGATTGATATGGAGCAGGTTGATTTTGTGGTCGCCCGTGGTGGCGAGCGTATAGAGCACATATATGTGGTTGGAAGCGGAGCATCCCAGGAGCATGTCAGTTACGTGACTGAAACAGATTTCATGCAGGTGTTGCTTGACGGGCTGATGCATCGCCATGTTGTGTTGCGCGGTCAGGAGCGGTTCTTCGATTTCATACTAAAACATAAAAAGGAGTTGACCATGCAGTTCAATCCTCTGGTGGGGCAGTTACAATGAGGCGTCTGTTGTTGTTGGTTGCCTGTATCTCATTTGTCCAGGCAGTTGGACTCATCTCTCCTGATGACGGGCTTGTCACTTATGCTGACCATGTCTTGTTCAGCTGGGAGACAGGGGGGCAGTCTTATCTGTTCCAGGTGTCAAATCACTCAGATTTTTCTTCACTGGTTGTCAATACAAGTGTGTCTGATCCTTTCTATTCTGCAACGGTTCCTGTGTCTACACTGTTCTGGCGAGTGTGCACAAATGCCTCATGCTCGTCAGTGCGCAGGCTGGATGTCTTGCCAGTACCTGAATTTGATGTGGCTGTGGATCTTTCTTCGCATGAGGAGAGCGGCTTTGCACGATTGCTGATCACTGCGCCAAACGGTTCTGCTGTGCATATGGCTATTCACGGAGGGGATTCTCCGATAACCTATAATCCCCAGGAACTCGTGCAAAAAGAATGGTACGTCAAGCTTGAAAGTGGAGAGTATTCACTGTCTGCGAATGTATCCCATCATGATTTCTCTGATGAGCTTTCTTTTGATTTTACGGTGCCATCCTCGCAGGCTAGTTCAACTGATGACCCTGGATCTAACGAGTCTGATACTAATGAATCAGATGCCAATGAATCGTCCAGTGTGGATTCATATGTCCGCTTTGATCTGTTCTCGGAAGGTGAGCCGCTTGATGATGTGCGTGTTCGGTATGAAGGTCCGGAGAATGGGGCAGGGATTGCAGATTCGTTCCTTTTGGAGAACGGCCGCTATGAGTTTGTCTTTGAGAAAGAGGGGTATGCGGACAAGTCGCTTTCTCTTGAGATCGAGGGTAACCGAAGCATTACGGTTGATCTGGATCAGGTGACAGAGGAAGTGAGTTCAGACTTGCAGGTATCCATCACCTCGCCGGCTGAGGGGGCAACGATCTCTGAGAGCAGTGCAACCATTACTTATGATGGTGCGGGTGACTGCCAGCTTCTCATACGGCATGCCAGTATGAGCGGGTGGACGATCGCACAAGGGGACGGTAATACCGTCTATGAAGACCAACATGTTGATCAGGGTTTCTCGGTCTCCAATCTACTGGGGGGGGCCTATAATGTGAAAGTGAGATGTACTCATGGCAGTCTGCACGGAGTTTCAGATGAGGTGTCGTTTATAGTCTCTCTGACAGAGGACCTTTCTTCGGATGAGTTGAAAAAACTCAAAGGTCTCAAAAAGAAGATCGGTGGCATGAGACCTTTGGCGCAACAGGCATTGGAGGATGTCATATCGACATTGACCTCTGTCACTGAAAAGATTGAGTCATATACCGCGGAGTACAATGCAAACGCACCTGAACTTAAACCGAATGAGCGGGCTACCCGCAAGGATAAGATCGCTTCTGATGTCGATCGTCTCATGAGCCAGGTCCCTGAATCTATACAGGTGGATAGACCCCGGCATCTTATCGTGTATCTGCCACAGGAGGGTTCGCAGGCACTTGTGGAGGACTTCCTGCGACAGGAAAACTTTTCCCGGGATGAGAGGACTGTATTGTTCGATCAATCAAAACAGCCGTATATCCTTGATGTCAGATACCAGACACTTGAACTTTCCTATGCTGGTGGCGTAGAGGAACGTCAGATCATCACAAAGACCCTGAATACGACTCTTGACGCTGATGAGTTCATTCTTGAACAGGTCCCAGGGGATGTGCGGTTCCTCGGGTCGCATGAGGAGGTAGGTGAGTATCACGTCCTCCGAAATAACAACTACTCTTATGTTGCTGGTCCGCTTGATGTGAAGGATACGAAAACAGTGGCGTTTGCTGGCAAAACACCAGCCAATCTTGTCACAGGGCTTGCGATCGGGAGATTCATCCCCAGTATGCCTGTTTTGGCGGGGGTCATTGCGGTCGTGGTATGTGTCGTTCTCCTTGTTCCTGCGTTTTCATACTTTTCACCCTACAACCGTCTGCTGAAAGATATGCATGTTGCTGGAGATCTGGTCCAAAAGAAAGGGGTTCCTGCGGCAATCGATTATTATCCCCGCATATTCAATCTGTATGACAAGCTTAAACCACATGAAAAGGATCAACTCAGGCCAGTCATGGAGGAACTTGGTTATCACCTGCGGATGCATTCTCTTGAGGAAAACCTGGCAGCCTATGACAAGAAGCATGCATTCCTGCAAAGGCTTGGCACCTTTGATGCGGATGTTTACAATGAGTTGCGTTACCTGTATCATTCAGTCATAGATGACTATGAGGCATTGCCCCATTCCTATAAGCTGAGCTTCACTGATCGGATCATGGAAATCCGTGAACGAAACCTATATAAAACTGATACGTACAATGAGATGTAAAAGGGGTATCATGAGGAACTTTTTTGTATTATTGTTGCTATCGGCGAGTCTGGTCTGTGCCTATGAGCAGGGCATTCATCTGATAAGGCCTGATTCTGGCTATATCGGAGAGGATTATTCACTGCCTGAGTACCTCTCTGTTGAAGACCTTACTTTTCTTACGTGTCTTGAGGATGAGAACCTGACGGTCAGATCATCAGTCATGTGTCTTGATTCCAATGATTTTGAAGATGTCCCTGTTTATCGGTGGGGTACTGAAAATTGCTATGTTGGATCATTCAATCTTGACCAGTTTGATTGTGATCGTGTCAGGATCCAAAGCGAATATAACAAGAATGGTGAGAATTACCGGATCTATAAGGATTTAAGGCTCAACGTGTTTTCAGAGCTTCTGGATACGATCCTTTCTACCCAGTTCACTGATGGCGGGTGGAAAACAAACCGTGATACCGCTTACGGGATACTGGCCCTTGCCCAGTTCCCAAAACTCTTTGCCTATGAGATCACGCAGGCACTGGATTATCTTGAGATGGAACGAAACGAGGAACAGAAATGCTGGCCGGAAGCTCCCTGTGATCTCCCGCGGACGATGGAAATCCTTTATATCCTTACTCATAGTGGTATTGACGGTGCCCGCAGGGTCGTTCATGATGCGCGAAACTGGGTGGAGTATCGGCAGAACTATTATGAGCAGGCTGATACCTGGAAAGTGCGTGTGTTTCCTTTCGATGGGAAGCAACAGTTTGTGGTGAATGCAGGGGGTGGTTCTGAGAATTTCACGGTGGATGAAGGTGAGTCCTTTGTCTATCCTTTTGATGCGACATTGAATACAACAGTATCCCTTGCGAGCTATGATGTCTTTGAGGCAGACATCCTTAATCAACATGGAGAGGTGGTCTATTCATTCCAGGGAGATAACCTCTCTTATGATCTCCCGGGGGCTTGCTGGAGCCTTTACCGGAAGGGTGAGCCTTGCAATTATATCTCCACTTCATACGCGGCGAACTTGGATCTGCATGATCCCAATCTGCGTGAGGCAAAACGATGGATGTTCAAGGAACTGACGTTCGCAGATACAGTCGGATTCCGATTTGATGATATGCGCTCCACTGCTCTGTGGATATCTGCATTCTCAAACACAAGTGACGCGTGGGTTGATGATTATGAACCTTACATGAAGCGGTTTACATATATCGACAGTTCGACTGAGCATTTTGATCGGTATCGGGAAGAGACATTAAACTGGCTGTTATTCCAGCAGAACAATGAAGGGACATGGGGCCCGAACAATGGGACTATCGCAGAGAAAGCAGTGCCTACTGTCTTGGGGGTTATGGCATTACAATCCATCGGAAAGAACCGGACCTTCGAACCGATCGAAGATGCGGAGCAATGGTTGAGTGAGCATGAATCGAACATCTCTCGCAATGATACGGTAGCACTAGGGTCGAGTTTTTATGTGCTGCGTAACAATGCCCGTCCTTTGCTTACATCTGAACCCGGGGTTATTGTCCTTGATGAGGATCGAGTCAGTTTTGAGCTTTTTAACCCCACTCCTTTTGATTTTGAGAATTTGCGTTATAATCTCACAGGAAAACTTCAGGATGCGGTAAAACTTGACGAGAAGACTACCATATCCTCTTATTCCTATAGGAAAATCAATCTGTATAAAGAGACTTCCAGTGTGGATGAGTTGTATGGGTTCCTGAACATATCAAATGGTGAGGAGATGATTGCCAGTATACCGGTCATAGTCACAGACTTCCCTTCAATCAATGTAACTCCTGCTTCTCCTGTCAGGATATTTGGCAGGAATGGGAAGATTCCATTGACTGTAAAGAAATCACACCATGAATTCGTCTGCTCGGTTGAGTGGGAGCAGCCGGAGATCTCTTCTGCAAACTTCAAGATCAGTTCCGCAAAGGAGTCACTTGCTGTGTCTTTTGATAAAGCAGAGTCAAAAGAAGCGCTTTATACAGGCATAATGGAGTGTGAGGCTCGCGGTTATAGCTATTCCCAGAAGATATCGGTTTACCTGAACAGGTATTCTTCTTATCCAATCACGCTCAATCCTATGCAGGTATATGTGAACAAATCCAAGGATTCGTTTAATATATCCATACAGAATAATCTTGATGTGCAGATCAGTCCTGAGATCCTGGTCCCTGATGAATATTTTCAGGCAAGTGGTATGGTCACCCTCAATCCGGGAGAGAGGGAATCAGTCAGTATAGCCAATCTGGTGCCGCGTAACATGAATTATACTGCCGCATTCGATATCACTGTCTCAAGTCTTGGTGTCAGTGAGTCCTTGCCTGTGGTCGTGGATATTGAGTATGTGCCGGATGATTCGTCAATACTTCCACTTATCATAACTCTCACTTTTATCGTGCTAGTCGGTGGTGGAGCGGGGTATGTCATATACCGATATCGTGAGCAGCTTATGAAGTATCTCAATAAGATGGATCGTTTCAAACTTAAACAGGAGATCACTGAAAACCTGCAGAATCTCGATAATCTGAAAAGCGAGGAGAAAATAAATTCGGTTGTGAATATGGTCAAGATACTTCGGTTCCAGGATAAGAATGATGCTGATATCCGAGAAGCATTGAAGAAATACTTTACCGATAATGAAATTGAAGAAGCGCTCAGTAAAGGGGGCCTTACATTGGGTGGTCCTGAAAGCTAGTATTGCTGTCTTAGTGATTGCAATCTTAGTTGCAGCATTCTATAGGAGTCCCTATGAAATAATCGACATCACTGGTTCGAACGGTTCTGTGGAGATTCTGATGCGAAGTCATGGATCGATGGATCTGCGCGACTGTGTGTTGGAATTAGGGGATGCTGTGTTGGCATATTCACCAGGGCCAGCTGAGTATGGGGAACAGGGATATTTTACTCGTGATGTGGTCACTCTGAAAAAAGTTGATCCGATTGTTGTCAACCTGAGTCAACCAGTCTCAACTTCGCCTCATGCTTTTGAAGGGGGTTTTGTGCATGTCTGCAGCGAAAATAACTGTCCGCGTCCATATGATGGAAGTTTTCTGGCTGTCAGGTATGACGGGAGTATCTCGTATGTCCCGCTGCAAAATGAGGATGGCACTGTTGCTGATCTGTCAATACCTTCACAGCGATTGAATGTTGATCATGAGCTGTCGATGGATCAGCGGCTTAGTATGTCAGCACACGGTATGACCGGGCCCATCCCGTATGTTCTTGGGCTGAATGAGGAAAAACTGCTTATTCATCCGCAGGGGCAGTTGGTTGATGATCTGGATGGAGATGGGATTTTTGACTACGCATGGAAAGAAGATGAATTGGTGATCTATCTTACAAAGAGTCATAAGACTTACCATTTCACTCCTGGTCCCATGGTGGTTGATGATAAAATCATTGGGTATTACAACGGATCGATCCGGCCTGAGCTTTCAGGAACAGGATATTTCACTGTGGAGCCCATCAGTGGGAGCCTTCCTGTCCTTGATAGTCTTGATGTTGTTGTGTTACATGCAGAGGGGGATGAATCAGTTGTACGACTCAAATGCTCTTAAGTACTCCTCGGGGATAGTAAACCAGGGGTGCTTTTTTAAACGAAAGATTTATATAGTAACTAAGCCAGTTTTTTAACATTGGCAGGAGAGATGCACAAGCATGATGCGCCGTAAATCGAAAAGAGGGATAATGGGTATTGGAACCCTTATTATCTTCATTGCAACCATCCTAGTTGCAGCAGTCGCTGCAGCGGTCTTGATCTCGACCTCAAATGTCTTGCAGCAACGGTCATTATTGGTGGGACAGGAAGCTCGAAAATCCATTACTGACGGGCTTGATGTGTTCTCTATCATGGCTGCTTCAAACTATTCTACTGAAACCTTCAACAACTATGAGGTTCTTATGCGGTTGAGTCCTGGTTCTGATCCTCTGCAGATGCGAAATTTTGATGTGGAGATGCTTTCCAGCAAGCTTCATACCGCTGCGAGCCTGCATTATCCAGAAGAAGGTAATGCAGCCAATAATTCGGTTGCGGTCGATACATCCTGGCAGCCGGTGCCCTTTGACCTTGATGGGGACGGGACGAATGAACAGGTCAGGATAATCGACAGCACAATTGATTATCTGGTGGTAAACCTTTCAGACGCGGGTGTCAGTGATAATATCTCGTTCGAACAGGATATCACAAGTGGAGACACGGTGGAGATGGAAGAATCAGCAATCACAATCGGAGAAGAGATATATGGCACTGTTGAAGTTGCTGGCGTTGCATCTGCTGATGCGACAGTGCCTGCAGGTTCTGTGATCTTTCGCAAGGTTGGTTCAGAATGCGCATTTGAGTTCCTGCCGCCAGAAGAGCATTTCTGTTTCACATCTGTTGTAGGGAATGATGATTATGTATTGGATTCCCGGGAAAAGATCAAAATCCTTTTCAAGACCCGGCAGGAGAATGCTCTTACAGTGGGAGAGGACATCATGTTTATCTTTGCATCGGAGAAGGGGCGGCTTACCGAGGCCAGGGCCCGTACACCTGAAGTGATCGTCTATAAGAGTACGCGAATCTGGCCACTTGGCTGATTTTTACAGAAAAGGGGGGTATGATGGTTTTAAAGAATCTATTTTCGAAAAACAAAGGGGATGATATCGATTCTTTAAAACAAAAGTTCTCTTCAGTCGGACAAAATCAACAATCCCAACCGTCTGGTCCGGTCCAGCAATCTGAGCAGCCGAGCCAGGATGGTCCTGTCCAGCAATCAACTCAACCAAGTCAAGAGGCTCAAGCTGCTGCACAGCAGTCCCAGCAAAGTGCTCCGGATACAACACCTGATGCGCCCCAACCTGATCAACCGGTTACTGTTGTTGAACAGGATACTTCTGATTCTGAGATCGAACAAGTCATCCTTGGGGAGGAAGAACAAGCCGAAGAGAAACCTAAAAAGGATGAACAAAAGAAGAATATTGCCAAATATCTTGAGGATGTGAAAAATCACTATGAGGATGCACGACTTCTGAACCTGGTCATTGAACAGGTCAAGGAACTGATTGAGATCGATAATAACCTCAATCAAAAGATTGGTGATGTGGAAAAGAGCCTTTCAAATGAGATCCAGGAACGGGAGAAGGTCCAAAAGGAAAATGAGAAACTGCATTCAAAAATCAAAGAGCTTGAGAAAAATATGAGTAAATTCTTGGGACTTTACGAACTTGTCACGAATAAGTTTAATCCATTTGTAGAACCTGAGTCCGGACAGGCTGCTCAGCAGCAGGCCACTCAACCTGCACAGCAGGCCGCTGTGCCTGCGGCTCAATCTTCAACTGAGCCTCCACAGCAAGCACCTGCTCAACCAGCACCTGCACAGCAAGCACCTGCTCAGCAAGCGCCTGCTCAACCAGCACAACCACAATCAGCGGCTGATATCTTCACGGATGATAGTGAAGAGGAGCAGGAGGAAAAGAAGGATGATAGTTCTTCATATGCACAAAGCCTTTTCAGGAAACTTAAGGCTGAACGTGAGCAGGGTAAACCTGATACTCCAAACAGTGGGGCAGACACTCAGCCTGCGCCTGATGCTTCCCCTCAACCCGCTGGTCAGGCCTCTGCACAACAAGGTGTTCAGCCTCCGCAAG
>JBNJGT010000036.1:0-16353 GCA_051819765.1 Nanobdellota archaeon | reverse complement strand
GTCTCTGCTGTGCACAATTTTTGCGATTTTGAAAAAATTTATTGGTCTATAGGTCCTTTTTTTTCAGGTGGGGTTAACTAGTGGATATCAATAATTGCTGAAGTGATTGATAAGGTTCTTTGAAGCTCCAATAAAATAATCAAGATTCTCTTTTATCTTCTCAAGTTCATTGAATTCCAATTTGTAATCCCCAGGTAAACCAATCATCTTATTATTGTTGATATTATATTTGGAACCGAAATAGAGCATGTTGATGTAATTAGTATAGACCGCGATCATATTCTCTTCTATCTGGATAGAGATGCCGCCAAATCTTTGTTCCATTTCCAGGATGAGCTTGATAGTGCGATCATCAAAATACAGGCTTGCTTTATTCGGATCATCTGTATACACATAGTGATTCTGAAAATATGGGTCATTGCCTTTAAATCGTTGCAGGCCTACCCCTTTTAGAGTCGGTATCTTTTCAATCTGACCAAGAATCTTATTGGTTGTCTGATCAAATACTTTCGGCATCACATTTGTTGCCACATAAAGCTTGTTCCTGAATTTTGCATCCCTCTCATAAAGGCAGACATTGGTTTCATATTGAGGTCCACCATCTGTTGGATAAATATCTCTTGCTGAGAATTCATAGAGACCTCTGTCCAAATAGATAACATTCCAGATGCTATGCCATTTCCAGGATGGGCCATACTTTCTCTTTCGTAGAATATCTATGCGATCTGATAATGCATTGTCTTCAATCTTACAGGAATAGTCTCGTTGTCCTGCGTATTCATTTATGATAGTGAAACATCTCTGCTTGTATTCCAAATCCTTCTTTTTGCTCTTCCTGATTAATAAAAAAAGCAATAGAATGAACCCACCAAAAAAGACAATCACAATGGCCAACCTTGAACCAGGATTTTAAAGTTTGGCAATCAATTAGTTCGTCAAGGCTAGAATCGATGGTCTTAAATAGTATCATGGTGAAAACACATTGAGGTGCTTTTATGAAAATTATGATGATTCTGTCTGCTGTTAGTGGGATGCATGAGCTCTGATTTCGTTCCGGAGCAATGCACGCTAGGAGCAGGCTTTGGGTGTTTGGATTTCGCTGCTTCGTCAGATGAGTCTAGTAGTCATGAATGGCCAAGGTGATGACATTAAAGATTTTGTACTCAAGGTGGGAGACGTGTGAAGGACCTGATGAACTGGCTGTTAATACTAAGGCTACATATACCTGCAAGGGAGAATTTGATGATGTGATGAGACGGTCACAATGACTCATGTCAATGCTGCAGGGGCAGAAGTCTCCAGCGAGGGAAAGATCAGGATAGAAGTACAATAAAGTTCTTTCATTTTTCATTAGTTCGTTGCCATTGGTCAGTCTAATGGATCCGGGCCCTACACCTAATATTGTATTTTTGAAATTTCTTGAAGTCAGGTGCGTTCTCGCTTTTCTTTTCGTCCTAAACCTAATATTGTATTTTTGAAATAGGTCAGGGAAATGGTTATCAAGGACAATGTTTTTGTGTCCTAAACCTAATATTGAGATTATTGATTGTCTTTGAGTCCTTTTCCAGATTGAGCCCTCCTAAACTGAATATTCTTGAAGTTGGTATATCAAGGAAGCAAAGGAGGCTTTAGGTGTCCTGAACTCAACGTTTGAGCAGATGGCTGGCGTAGCCGCGGGGCTTCCGCCTGGGGCAGGAACAGCAAGATTTAAAAAGATGTGAGGGGAGAAGGGTATGAGGTGTGATCATGAGGCTGTTGCCATTATTACTTATCATATTGCTTCCAGTGGCATTCGGAGAGATTGTCATCATAAACGAGACTGAAAAAGAATTCTACGCAGTTGATACCATACGACTTACGGGAGATCTTCGGGAGGACCAATTACGCCTGGATGGAACAGGCGAGGTCATAGAGGGGAAGAATACTAAAGTATATCTCTTTGGGCCGAGCAAGGATATACTCATCAAGGACCTGTTCGTGAACGGGGATAAGACAACGGTCTCGTTTGACAAGAGAGGATACTTCTTTATCGCGGATGAGGGGCGATTCAGCTTCTCTGGTGATATGATGATACGAAGCCTTGGGCAATTGAAGCTTGACGTGCCAGGACCAGTCAATGAACTGAATGTGAACATCTCCCATGGGTACGCGGTTGATGGTGACAGGTACGGGCTGTATGATGACACTATCGTGATACAGCGCTCTGAGAAGGTGGCAATGACTGTGGACGGGGCATTTCGTTACAGCTATGCTGAACGCAACAGTTTCTATTACCGCCTTGATCTGAGATCGTTTGGCTCAAGCCTTGGGCGCTATGAGATGGACCTTCCCAATGGTGAAAAAGTATCACAGGTTACAGGATCTCTTTCATGGGAACAGATAGGAAACAGATTGGTAATGGAGCTTGACGAGAGCAGGGCAACGGTTGTCATCCAGGGCTATTTTGATACCGCAACCATAAGGACACCTCTAAAAGAAGAAAAACATCATGTATTGATCGAATCAGACCCGGAGAAGAAGCTTACCATCTCAACCGCTGCACAGGAGCTTGATGTGAGCGAGGCTCCCCTGCCATCACAGTACTCGAACTCACGGGTGTTCCTTGCCTCATATCATGACCCGATCAATGTGAATGTGAAGCCACTTGATCTCATGCCGTCTGCCGCGGCAGCTGTGGAAGATCTGCATACGCGGATCGCTATCACGCCTGAGGGAGGCGTTCTTGGTGAAGCATCATATGATTACGCGAATACGGGTGTTGATTATATCTCTGCTGACATCCCGGGAACCCCTCTGTATGCGGCAACCAGGAGCGGCCCTGTTAAGCTTACCAAGGATGATGAGTTTTTGCTTGCCTTCCCGAAGACGAGCAGTGGAAGGCTTGACCTGGTATACTATGACAGTGTGGATCCGTTGGGGATCATCTCATTCATCGATGTGCCGGTGGTCAATATGAAACTTCCCATCTCTGAGGCACGCACAAGCATATATCTCCCGAATGACCAGTATGTGATGGGGATATTCGGGGCTGAAGGTGACAGTGAGCTTCCCGGGTTCAAATCAGTCCTGCTGTTTGCACTCATCATGGGAATCATCGGCTACTTCCTTTTCAGGAACAAGCTTGCATTCCTCTATGTATTCTTTACTGGGGGGATGTTCTTCTTTGATATCAGGGTTTTCATGCTGATCGCTGCGGCAAGCATCGTCATCCTGCTCAAGAAACACATGAAGATGAAATGGAAATGGCCGCTTATCATCGGAGGGGGGATAACGGTGGGTGTGCTTATAATCGCCGCTCTGTTCATGTTTATGGGTTCCCTGTTCGGCTCTGCAAATACCGGGGCTTATGACATGGCAAATTCCAAGAGTGTACAGTATGCTGAACAGGCACCTGCGATGGATGGTGTCGCCCGGGTGGGTTCAGGAGAAGCAGAGATGAGTGTTCCGACACGGACAGGAGTCATGCCAGTGCCCCTTGAGGTGCCGAGGATGGGAAAGACGCTTACTCTCACGAACTATCTTGTGAAAGAGCAAAAGCCGTTGGACATCCAGATCCTGCTTGTCGCTTCATGGGTGAAGTATATATTCTTCTTGCTTGCCCTGGGTGCCGGCCTCTATTGCTGGAAGCAGTTCCCTGACAGACGTTAAATCTGAACGCTTGTGGACACCGGAGGCTTGACATATGAGGGTAAATACACGTTATGCTTATCTATTGATTTTGGCGGGAATAATGGTTATAGGATTTCTTTTGTTTTCATTACAGAGGATGAGCCCCAAGAGACCAACCAAGACAATGATTTTATGGAGGGACTCTTGAGTGTAGGGTATAACGGGGAAGAGATTTTATGGTGGACCTTCCGTCTGATTATGACCCAAAAACCCATTCCTATCCCCTACTGTTCGCGTTCCATGGCTCTGGAATCACAAGCCACTTCATTCACTGTTTGAAGACGTTGTGGAGAGCACGTGATCGGGGTCTATCCAGAAAGCGCAGGGGCTACGTGGATATTTCCGGTTCTTGACAGGGGTCATGTTGATTTCACTTCTTTTTTGATAGCATGAAAGAGAACTATGCAATCGATGAGCAAAGGATCTATGCAACAGGAAAATCAGCAGGAGGGTATCTGTCCCACCGGCTATGGATGGATCTGACAAAATCGCCGCTATTGTCCCTATGTCCATTGCCAAGCAAAGTGGAACCAAGTGATATATCCTTATCCATCATTCCATGGAGAAAAGGATAAAACAGTCCCTTATGACGGACTGTCCGAACCAGAGAAAGAAGAATAACTTTCAAGTCAGCAGAGGATATCCTCGTGGGTGAAAGCCTTTGGATGTGACCCTTCTTTACAGAGGAGGTAAAAAGAGAGCTATAGAGAATCTTTTTATCAGGACTGCAAAGATGGACAAGCGGTAACACTCATAACGGTCCCATAGGCAGAGCATTTTATCCCTCTAACAATAAGGAACACCTCTAAGTCAGAGTCTGGCATTTTTTGAAGGATAAAAGATTGCAGCCCTAAAAATGGGAGAAATATCCAACATTTTGGTAAAGAGGGATTCAGAGGGACTTTCTCACTGTTCCAGAGAAGCATGCATATCCTCTATTGAACGTCCTCTTTTCCAGAGGATATGGCGGCTTGCAAACAGTTTACTGCAAATCTTCAGAAAAGGTTAAATATTGTGCAACCTTCCCCTATGAAACCGGCTGAGAAACCACGCCCTTCAATGAAACAACGGATGAAGAAACTCAAGAAGGTATCTTCGGAAAGACTTGACCGGACCCGCATGTGAAGCGGGCTTTGAACATAAACCGCTATAACAAGATGTTCTTCATTTTCGAGACTATCCTGCTTGTGGGCGTGGTTGATGAATTCTTTGAAAGCCTTATCATGCAGATAGATTATGGCATATACCTTAATATCATATTACTGATGATCTCCATCCTTTTCTATCTTGCGCTGCAATTCATCGAGAAGGAAGGTGCAATCATCTGGATCGCGCGGCTGAACAACAACAAGATATTGCGATTGTCCATGCGCTGATCCTGTTCGGATTGTTCTGGTTGTATGCGAAGGTATTCTTTGGAGTGCACCTGAACCTGATATTTAATGTGGGTCTTGCGCCTGCCTGAACCCTTCCCATACAAAAGAGAGTATCTATTCCTCAACTTTTAAAAAAGCTGCAATGGGTTTCCTGCCCAAACCTTAATAAAGGAATTCCACTCACTGAGTAGGATGGAAGACCAGGATCTGCGCAATGTCTTGCTTGCGGTGGGGATAATCATCGGGTTCATTTTCGTGGTGTCAGCATCGATCTATATGATAAAAGAGCATTACGGACTGTCCTGCAGCTGCCAATTGTCCTTGCCGATATTCATCTCTGTATTGACATCACTGGGTGTATTTGTGGGTATCCTCACGTACTATTTCCTTTCAAAGTCCTT
The DNA here is from genome assembly GCA_051819765.1 of Nanobdellota archaeon. Lineage (GTDB taxonomy): Archaea > Nanobdellota > Nanobdellia > Woesearchaeales > JACJVW01 > JBNJGT01. The sequence goes on along the minus strand of JBNJGT010000036.1, from coordinate 10,907 downwards.
CTCAAAGAAAAAGAATGAATTATTCGGCAATGTTGACAAGACCCTCACATTCCTGGAACAACAAGAGCGAGAGATCATCTCTGCACTCATAAAAAAAGGTGATATTGCCCAAAACACCTTAGGAAAGATAACCAAGATGGATCCGGTCAAGCTGCACCGGCGGCTGTCAAGCCTTGAGTCACGGGGTGTGCTGCAGAAGAAGAAGACCGGTATGACAAACACAATCATTCTGGATAAGGATCTCAAGAGTATTTTCATTAAATGAAAGTGCTGTTTTGGGCAATTTCAGAATATGAAACAAACATTTAAAAGGGATTTCTCATTCGAAACTGATACGAGGTATAACTATGATCCAGAGATATGTAGGGTTACTGGCCATATTGCTTATAACAATCGGAAGTCTCAACCTGGTTTTAGCCCAAAACGATGCCACAGTGTATTTTTTCTGGAAGGAGGGATGTCCTCACTGTGCTGCTGAGAAACCATTTCTTGAGGAGCTTGAAGAGAAGTACTCAGTAGAAGTGAAGAGTTATGAAGTGAATACTCCTGAAAATATCAACTTACTCAAAGAGATCTCCAAAGAGTATGGCACAACCGCGAGAAGTGTCCCTGTAACATTCATAGGAGAGGAACACTGGGTGGGTTTTTCTGAGAGTCTTAAACCAAAGATTGAGGCAAAGGTAGCAGCGTGTGCCGATGAGGGATGCGTGAGCCCTGCCGAGAATATAATCAATCCAGAATCACAGGTACCAGAAGATACCACGAATGAAACTAATAAAACATCGGAATCAAAGGAGTTATGCGTCCATGCCTTCCTTGACTACAGCTGTGGTGAATGCGAAAAGGCCAAGGAATTCCTTGAGAGATACGAACAGGATATCGTCTATCACAATGCGAACAATGAGAAAGAATTATATGAGCGCTTCAAGGAGACCTACGGACTTACAAAGGCAGGATACCCGACTGTCTTCATTGGTGATACATATCTGATAGGGGTTGATTCCATAAAGAAGCACTTTGAGGATGAACTCGCCAAGTGCAAAACAGGGGATTGCCCGTGTCCTGCTAAGGATATAAAGGGTATTACTCCTTCAATGCCAAAGGGTGATTTCAAATCTGAAATGACAGAAGAGCTTGACCTTCCATTGGTAGGTCAGGTTGATGCGAGGGACATGCCGCTTGTTGTGATGACAGGCCTTATGGCGTTCATAGACGGATTCAACCCGTGCTCTTTATGGGTGCTCACTTTCCTTTTGGGGATTGTTATCTATACCGGATCACGAAAGAAGATCTTTCTCGTGGGGATTACATTCCTTTTGATCACTGCGGCAGCCTATGGATTCTTCATGGTCGGGCTCCTCAATGTATTCTCTTATGTAGAGTACACGTTCTGGATAAAGATCGGCGTTGCAGCAATCGCCACCCTGTTCGGGGTTGTCAATATAAAGGACTACTTCTGGTACAAGAAAGGCATCTCTTTTACCATACCTGACGCGTTCAAGCCAAAAATATTCAAACAGATGCGAGATGTCATGAATCCTACCAGATCCACTCCAGGAATGCTCGTTGCAACAGCCTTGATGGCGCTTGGTATTGTGCTTGTTGAATTGCCATGCACCGCGGGATTTCCCATGATCTGGACAAACATACTTTCACAGCATGAGGTTAGTGGAGTAGCATTCGCATTGCTCTTAGGATTGTACTTGCTCATTTACCTGATAATCGAATTGGTCATATTTTTTTCAGCAATGTTTTCACTGAAGGCTACACGGTTTGACGAGAAACACGGCAGGATGCTAAAGCTTGTGGGTGGGATGATAATGCTTGCGCTTGCATATGCATTAGTATTCAAGCCAGACCTCATGAACTCGATCATGGGCACTGTCTACATATTCGGAACAGCAATCGGATTATCGGTCCTGATAATGCTCTTGCAACCTAAGAGAAGAATAACGAAGGTGATAAAATGAATCTGCCTGAGAATCTAAAATACAACAAGGACAATTCATGGGTGAAATTTGACGGTGAGACCGCAACTGTCGGGGTTGCAGAGCCTGCAACAAAAAAGGTCGAATTCGTGTTCATACAACTGCCTGAGAAGGGGAAGATCACGAAAGGCGACACCTATGTGTCTCTGGAGGGAATAAAATGGTCTGGACATCTGGCAAGCCCGGTAACAGGCACAGTCACCGAGGTGAATGAGCAATTGTTTGATGAGCCTTCAAAGATCAATGAAGACCCGTACGGGCAATGGATCATGAAGGTAACGCTTGCTGACCCAAACGAAGTTGAAGAGCTGATGGATAGCGATCAGGCAAAAAAAGAATACGGGGAATGAGAATGGATAAGATCTGGATAATAGGGATACTGCTTATATTGGTTTTGACGGGGTGCTCAAGCACTGCTGAGAATAAGATCACAGGTGATGCTGTTGACAATCTTGGTGCTGATGACCCTGACAAAGTGACCATCTATTTCTTCTACGGGGATGGCTGCCATCACTGTGCTGACCAGAAACCTTTTCTCGACGAGCTTCAAGGGGAATACCCGGTTGAAGTGAAACGTTTTGAGACCTGGAAAAATCCTGAGAACGCTCAATTATTCCAGGAGATGGCACAGGCATACGGGTTTCAGGCACGAGGCGTTCCCACAACATTCATCGGTGATGAATACTGGGTGGGTTTCTCTGAGAAGATGGGCGCTGAAATGGAACAAATCATACAGGAGTGCAGGGACACTGACTGTATTAGCCCGGGAGATAAACTCAATTAAAAGATGAAGGTTGTCATAATCGGAGGAGGGAGTGCAGGGACCACGTGCGCTTTCGAGGTGCGTAAGCGGGATAAAGACGCAGAGATAACTATCCTTGAGAAAGGAGACCACCCTGAGTATTCTCCCTGCGCACTGCCGTATGTCATCTCTGGCGAGATTGATATCCAGGATATCTTCTTATTCAAACAAGCTGATTATTCTGCAAATGATATTCACCTTAGTTTGAACTCCTCTGTTGACAGAATCGACAGGGAAAAGAAGACAATCGTGTATACAAGGCAGGGTGAGACTAAAGAGCTCAGCTATGACAAACTAGTGCTTGCGATGGGAAGCCACGCATTCGTGCCTCGGATCGAGGGGATGGAGAGTACCAGGTATAAGGTCCTCAAGACACTAGAGGATGCAAGAGAGATATCAGATACTCCGACAGGCGATTCAGTTGTCATCGGCGCAGGCATGATCGGTGTTGAACTTGCGCACTCTTTGGCGCAGCGGGGAGACGATGTTACCTTGCTTGAGGCAGATGAGCATATCCTTCCCGGTATCCTTGATAAAGGGATGGCTAAGCGTTTACATGACTCACTCCAGTTTACCATCTACGAGGGTGTAACTATTGATCGGATCGCAGGCAATAAAGTGTTCGCAGGGGAGAGATTCCCCTTTGATAATCTGTTCTTGTGCACTGGTATCAGACCGAATATGCAATTGGCCCAGGAGTGCGGACTTGAGACAGAGAAAGGGATTGTTGTCAACGAGTATCTGCAGACATCTGATGAAGAGATCTATGCGTGCGGGGACTGCACACAGGTGGTTGAATCCAATACAGGAAATAAGATTGTAAGCGGCCTTGGGACAACAGCAGTACGGCAGGCACAGGTCATTGCCACGAACATTCTGGGAGTGAAAGAGACATTTCCCCCTGTAGTGAATAATTCTGTCACAAAACTGGGAGATTATGTGGGATCTGTTGGGCTTACCTCGAGGAGAGCCCGGGACTATGGGATACAGAGCGTCTCTGCGGAGTATTGTGGCCCTGTACGGGCTGAGTACTATCCATCAGATGAGCGGATCGCAATCAGGATTGTCAGTGACACATCAGGGAAAGTCATCGGAGGGCAGTTTGTGGGAGCAGAGGTTGTCGGACGACTTAACCTCATAGCTCTTGCCATACAAAAGGGGATGCATGTACAGGAACTGGCAGCGCTTGAGACCTGCTATAATCCAGCCTCTGCTCCGATATTTGACCCTGTTTCAATCACTGCGCAGATATGCCTGAGAAAATTACGATGATACCCTCGTGGATAACAACAGCCCCTTATGACAGGGAAGAGTACCTGAGAACAAAAGAGATCATAGATAATCTGAATACGGTTTGTGTCGAGGCCAATTGCCCGAACAGGTACGAGTGTTTCTCAAACAAGACCGCAACCTTCATGATTCTGGGCGAGGTCTGCACAAGGAACTGCCGATACTGTAGCATAAAGAAAGGAACGCCGGAAAGGATAGATCCTGATGAACCGCATCGCATCGCACAGGCAATAAAAAAGCTCGACCTGGATTATGCGGTCATCACGTGTGTCACCAGGGATGACCTGGCGGATGGCGGTGCAGGACACTTTGTTGAGACTGTCAGGGAGATCAAAAGGCTTAAGCCGGACTGTAAGACTGAACTGCTCATCTCTGACCTGCCGGGAGATGCAATCAAAAAAATAATTGATGCAAGCCCCGATGTGTTGAACCATAATATCGAGGTTGTCAAGGATCTATTCTCACAGTTGAGGCCCCAGGGAGATTATGAACGCTCTCTTGCGTTACTGAGAAAAGCAAAGGGATCTGGCCTGGTTACAAAATCCGGGTTCATGCTTGGTTTTGGAGAAGATGAACATGAGATCCATGAAACAATCAAAGACCTCAATGAAGCAGGGTGTGATATTGTGACAATCGGACAGTATCTGAAACCTAACCAAGGGTGCTTTGAAGTCAAGAAATATTATACAAAAGAAGCGTTCGAGAGATTCAAGACATTCGGTGAAGGTCTGGGTATGAAGGTTGTTGCGGGACCGATGGTCAGAAGCTCTTACAAGGCCAGGGATTTAATCCAAGGTGAACTGAATGATACATGAAAAAACTCATATATTTGTAGTATTACTAATGTTAGTTTTCACAGGTTGTGTGAATGAAGAGCCAAATATTGTAAGCGAGGAGAGGAATCAAGCCAGTGAGGAGAGGAATCAAGCCAGTGAGGAGGGGAATCAAGCCAGTGATATTGAGATAATGAGTTTTTCAACCGATAACAAGACATATGGATCGTACGAGAAAGTGAATGCGAACGCTATTGTGAGGAGTTCAGCCGATCAAACTATCACGGCGAGGTTATCCGGGATCAAACCACATACCAATCCATACATTGATGAATCAAAAATTATTAATTTAAGTGAAGGTGAGAATGAGATACATTTTACAGCAACGACGCCTCACTGCACATCTGGTTGCGGCGGGGTTTATCCCGGGCCTTATCAGCTTACCCTAGAGCTGCTTCATGGAACAGTCACATCAAAAAATATCACTATCGAGTTGATCAGCTAGCATGTGGAGACTTGTGAAACATATTGAGACAAACGGCGCCATGCAGATGGCACTGGATGAAGCAATACTAACTGCACGCAGGAAAGGCCTCGTTCCAAACACGTTGCGCTTCTACACCTGGAATCCGCCGTGTCTCACAATAGGCTATTTCCAGAGCCTTGAACAGGAGATTGACCTGGAAAAGGTGAAGGACGTGGATATTGTCAGGAGATATACTGGTGGCGGGGCAATACTGCATGATAAGGAACTGACCTACTCGTTTGCAATCAGCGAGAGGGAAGTCCCTAAGGATATAGTTGCATCCTATCGGATGATATGCACTGCGCTGGTCAAAGGACTTGAAAGACTGGGGATTAAGGCTGAATTCAAGGAGATAAATGATATCATTGTCAATGGCAAGAAGATATCCGGCAATGCACAGACCCGAAAGGAAGGGATTGTATTGCAGCATGGGACGATATTGCTGAATGTCGATTTCAAAACGATGTTTTCACTTCTGAGGATACCTGATGAGAAGATAACGGACAAGATGATAAGGTCAGCTGAAGAACGGGTCACGTCACTTTCTGAGCAGATAGGAGGAGTATCTATCGGTGATGTGGAGGCTGCGATGACCACGGGATTCGAGGAGACATTCAATGTGCGGTTTGAGGCACAAGAGCTTACGGATCATGAACTAAGACTTGCTGAACGGTTACGAGCCAAATACGAGAGCCATGAATGGTGTTATATGCGATGATTGACTACAAGGTGCCAAACGGTAAATTATTGCGGATCGATGCAGAGATTGGGGAGACTATCCAGTCTATACGGATCACGGGAGATTTTTTTATCCATCCTGAATCTGCACTGGAAGATATCGAAGGGTTGCTGGCAGGGATCAGGGTCGAGGATGTCGAACGGGTTTTGACAGATTTCATACAAGAGAATGATGTCAAGGTCATTGGGTTTGGTCCAAAAGACCTTGCAGAGGCTTTGAGAAAATGAGAATCGCAATACCATTAATTCTTCTTATTTTGGCAGGATGTACGCCTGTCGAGAAAGGGGAGAGTTTTGAGAATGCAACCAATGTGGAGAATATTGTATTGGGGTATTGCCCGACAATGTCAGCTATTGCAAGCGATATTGCTGAAGAGAACAGTCACGTATCCCTAAAACCCTTTGCCTCAACAAGCGCTGCGATCGCTGGGCTCAATTCCGGTGTTGATGTGATACTTGTGGGCAGGCTTGCAAAGTCGTATGAGCTTGATGCATGTGAAAAGAGATTACGGGGCGGCCTGACTTTGGTCGGGAATGAGAAGCGCTTCATACGCATGAATGAACTTACGGGTACAGTCCATACGGCTGCAAGTGAGGAGGAGGTCAGAGAATATCTTCCTGAAAAGACCGATGTAGTGTATCATGATTCAGTTGATGCAGCGATAGATGAATCAGAGATGGTATTGCTCAACTGGAAGGATTATACTGATGATATGGCGCTTGTGATACCTGTTGACAATAACCTGAATAAGATTGAGAGGTTCAGGATCCCTGTGTTGTATAGTCATGATGAAAGGAATTTGGCTTTTGAGAATATTAGGCTCTCGTAAGTTTTATATAGTTCTTTTCCTGAAAGTATTGCTTATGAGGATTGAAGATGAACTTTACTTGATTGAGAGGAATATGGTTCCTGCAGGAGCCGCGGTCCCTTCACGATCGATCAGAGACCATAATATAATGGATTTGATAGATAAATTGAATGACAATGGCATTGAAATTGACCCGCATGATTCAGAACAAGATATTCAATATAGGGTTCTGCAGAATGAGAGGAACTCGACTGTTCCACTTAAAGCCTCATTTGAAGATCCAGTAGCGGTTGTTGGATATACCTTACGGAATAGAAACCTGGAGATAGGTATAAGGGATTACCATAAAAGTAGTGGAACTGGCGCAAGATTAGGGGGTACAGTTCATCGAAAAGATGGCATCCACTGTTCCTTTACTTTTGAGGGAGCATATGAAGAAGCAATCCTTATAGAAACTGCAAAGAAAGTATTAAGCGACTTCTATAGGTAAAATTTTACATTGGATTCTGCCAGAGACAATACTTTCTAGAGATTTCATCGCATGCCCATAGAGGACATGGTTTATTAGCAAAATTGTGCTCATGTCGATAAAAGCACCCAGCAGTCACATCATAAAGGCTATATCGTCTATGACGTATTTTATCGCCGTCAGATGACAGAGTCATTGAAATGGTTTATATTTTTTGGCAAAAGCTTTATATAATATTGACATATGCCAATGTTTCAATATGAATCGTGCGATCTTACTATTCAAGGCTCTTTCAGACGAGACACGCTATAGGATTCTTGAGTTGCTATTAGACGGGGAAAAATGTGTCTGCGAGATATATCCTGAAGTGGATCGTACACAATCAACAGTTTCCCTTCAACTCGGAAAGCTTGAAGACTGGGATATCCTTGAATCACGACGTGATGGAAAAAAGATCTACTACAAACTGAAAGACCATACCATATGCGACCTCTTCAAGGCAGTAGGCAACAAGAAAGGGCATATCCTGAAGAAAAGTTGTTGCAAGGGTGATACAGATGGAAAATGATGAAGTGAAAAAAATTGTCAAAGAGAATTATTCGAACGCGGCTAGTGGTTGCGGATGCTCATGTAATTGTAATCAGTACAGCAATGATGAACTAGCACAATCATTCGGGTATTCTGAGGAAGAGATCAAAAACGTTCCTGATGCGAATCTTGGTCTTGGCTGTGGAAATCCCATTGCACTTGGTAAAATCAAAGAAGGGATGACTGTACTGGACCTGGGGTCTGGGGCAGGCTTTGACTGTTTCCTTGCTGCGAAAAAAGTTGGTAATGGAAAGGTTATCGGGATTGACATGACGCCTGAAATGGTGAAAAAAGCCAGGGAGAATGCAGCAAAGCATGGGTATGAGAATGTGGAATTCAGGCTTGGAGAGATCGAAAACCTGCCTGTAGAGGATCAATCGGTTGATATTATCATCAGTAATTGTGTCATCAATCTTTCTCCAGACAAGCAACAGGTCTTCACGGATGCGTACAGGGTATTAAAGGATGGCGGCAAGATGTTCATATCTGACATGGTTCTCCTCGAGGAACTATCAAAGGAGCAAAAAGATGACCCGGAACTCATTGCTGGATGTATCGGAGGGGCAGTGCTAAAAGACGAATACATCAGGATGGTCAAAGAGGCAGGTTTCTCTGTAGAGATAGTCTCTGAGGACACAGGGATAAGTGAGAGGCAATATGGTGGCCTGCCTGTCTCAAGTCTTAAACTAATAGCTACAAGGTGATACATATGAAAATCGAGATACTTGGAAGCGGTTGTCCAAACTGCAAAATGTTGGAAGAAAATGCGAAGAAGGCTCTGGAAGAGACAGATAAAGAAGCTGAGCTTGTAAAAGTGACAGATGTCAACGAGATTGTCAATTACGGAGTCATGTCAACGCCTGCAATTGTTGTTGATGGAGAAGTCAAAAGCTATGGCAAAGTAGCTGAGGTTGAAGAGATAAAGCAATGGTTATGATGGAGAGAAAGGATTGGCACTGGCTGCTTGGCATAGTGTTTATCTTTGCGGTATTCTATTTCGTGCCACAGGGAAGCGAATGGTTTACAGACTCCATTGTGTCCGGAGCTAACCTTCTTAGTGAGTATGCAAAAGAGCATGTTCTGACCTGCCTTGTGCCAGCCTTGTTCATCGCAGGTGCTATCGGTGTTTTGATAGGCAAGGATAAGGTGCTCAGATATCTGGGAGGAGATGCGAAAAAATATGTCTCATATGGTATCGCTTCTGTTTCAGGCGCGATCTTGGCGGTCTGCTCATGCACGATCCTGCCGCTTTTTGCAGGAATACGAAAGAGGGGGGCCGGATTAGGACCAGCTATCGCATTTCTTTTTTCCGGGCCAGCGATAAACATAGCTGCCATCTTTTTGACAATAAGCGTGCTTGGACCACAGATAGGACTCGCACGAATCCTCTTTGCCGTTCCTTTGGCGATCCTGGTCGGGCTCAGCATGTCGCTTATCTTCAGGGAAAAGACCGAGAACGGCGGGCTGCTAATGCAGGGGAGCTCAGAAAAAGGAGTTTCAAATATCACGTTAGGGGTATTCTTTGTCTTGATGGTTGGCATATTGGTCGTGAACGGTCTTCAGGTGGCCACATCAATAAAATATGCAATAATGGGCGTAATGGCTCTGGCAGTGGTTTTCCTGGTCGTGCTCAAGTTTACGAGAGACGTGCGCAACCAGTGGCTTGAGGAGACCTGGAAATTTTCAAAACTGATACTTCCGCTGTTGTTTATCGGTGTGTTCGTTGCAGGATTTGTCATGCCTTTGTTGCCGGAGTCCCTTATCACACATATTGTTGGAAAAAACACAATCTGGGGGAATGTTGTTGCGTCTATCTTCGGGGCATTCATGTATTTTTCAACGTTGACCGAGATTCCCATACTGCAGGCACTGATTGAGAAGGGCATGCATTCTGGGCCTGCTTTGGCATTGCTCTTGGCCGGGCCTTCGCTTAGTCTTCCGAACATGCTGGTTGTACGAGGAGTACTGGGAAACAAAAAGACTGCCGTATATGTCGGGCTCGTGATAGTATATTCATCGATTGCAGGTTTGATTTTTGGGGGGATAATGGGATGATACAGGGAAGAGGCGAGAAAATGGATAAAGAAGCTATAAAGAAGGCAGAAGAGTTTGCCGAAGAGATAATCAGATGCAAGGAATATAAAGAGTTCCTGCAGGCAGATAAGGCCCTGAAGAATCGTTCGGACTCAATGAAACTGATAGATGAACTGGATCAAAAACAGCAAGAGACACGGTACAATGCCAGCTCTGATGTAATGGGCGAAATTAAGGAGCTTCAGGAAAAGATAAAGAACGACAAAATTATACAAGAATTACTCAGGACCCAGAATGAACTCATAAGACTTCTAAGAGAAACTAACACCATAATAAGTGAAAAGATTGATTCACCATTCGCATTCCCAAAAGGAGGTGGTTGCTGTGGTTAAACATCAGGTCATAGAAAAGGCAGAAGAGCTTGCTAAGGCTATAAAGAATGCTCAGATTCAAGACCCTTTGGAATTTAATTCGCTCATTGTCAAATGTAATCAGATTATAGAAAGCAAAGCGAGATTGGATTATGGCAGAATCTGCGCTGAAGAGAATCAATGCAGAAGTTGCTGAAGAGTTAATCAAAGGGAGGATATACCAAATGAAGGTGCAATACAGTGGACTTATTATCCTGATGCTGATAGCCAGTATCATGGGATGCTCAAGCAATGAGGGTGCTACAGGCAATTTGCCATCAGAGACAAACCCAGAGATTTCGAGCACGGAAGACTCAACAACGCAAGAGCCAAAAGCAAGCGATACCAAAATTGAGAGGCTTGAGATATATCATTTCCATGGAACCCAACTTTGACAGTTAAATAGAAAAATGTTCTTAGTTTGATAAGTTCTGCAATGAAACAAACCAAACTAAGAACGGAATTGATAAAGAGTAACTA
>JBNJGT010000035.1:0-16882 GCA_051819765.1 Nanobdellota archaeon | reverse complement strand
CTCACTTTTGATGAATTCCTGGAATGTGATGGGGGTGGTTGGCTCTCCCTCGAGAACCTTGCCCAGGTACTTGCTGACATTCTGTCTGGAGGAGTTCTTTTTCCTGTCCCAGACGTTCTTTACGAGGTATGCATACCAGACTTCCTTATCCTTCAAGGCGCGACGTTTGATGCGGATGAAACTCATCCTGAGTTGGGCACTAGAATGCTATATAAAATTTGCGGCGTCAGGTTGCTGAGGGCAAAGAATTTCTACTTTTCGCCTTCTGAGAAGATTTCAGCCTGAAAGCATAATATCCTGGTCTCAGGGTCTTTCCAGGCGTCTTTTTCAAGGCCTGCCTTGATGCAGGTATGGCAGAGGAACTCGTGGGCGTCCCATCCGAACTCTCCTGGCACCTGGGGTAGGAGGAGTCCACGGCCATGGGGGTTCTCGACGATGAGTCCGTCTGTTCCAACCCTCACTTTTTCGGGCAATTCTTCTGGTGTCGCGTGGATTTCCTGGGGCTGGGTCAGGATTGAGATCTCAACCCTGATCTTGTCCAACTCTTCGGGCTGCACTGGTGGGAACCGTGGGTCGTGTTTTGCGGCTGAGACCGCAGCTTCACCCAGGGCCTTTCCCAAGGGGAAGATTGGTTCGGGAAATCCTATGCAGCCGCGAAGTTCCCCATCTCTGGTCAGGGTCACAAATACGCCCCTCTTTTCCGTATAATCCTCACTTTTTGGGTATTTTTGCTCTGTAACTGCGGCTACGATAAATTGACGTGCGAGAATAAGAAGTTGTTTGCCCTCTTCAGGACTCATTTTGCCTTGGCAAATTCGTTTGAGAGCTTGGTTGTTTTCTTTGTAAGGCGATCAAGGGCTTCTTTTGCAGCATCCAGGGGTTTTCTGGTTCCTGTGGTCTCGATAATGATCTGCGGCTCACTTATCAATGGATGTTCGATGTTGAATCCTGCAATCTTGACCTTCTCATCTGCCCATAGTTCTTCCCGTAGCAGGTTGCAGATGCCAGCATCAGAGCCTTCGGCTTTGAGAACAACCTTGTTCTTGGCATTTTCGATGATTTCCATCCCTTTAAGAAATAGTTATTTCTTTAAAAAGTTTTCCGTAGGCGTACTCCTATGACTGGAATCCGTTGGATCTGGCGTTTGTGGAAATGCCTGCTTTTCTTTATGGGAAACTGGTAGTTCCAGATGTGGGTTATCTCAAACCCTAATTCCTTCACGAATCTTTGCAGGAAGGTCTGGCTTTCGGCGCTGTGAAGGCTGTAGACGACGGTTGCCAATTCACAGGCTTTGGACAGGAATGGTCTGTCTGCATGCTTGTTCTGGCAGCCAAAGGGTGGATTTTGGATGACTGTATCGAATTCACCTGTTGCCTTCTGGATATCCTGCTCAATCAGGTGCCATGAACTCTCACTTTTGAGGTTTTTTTGAGCAATTTTCAGGGCATCCGGGTCCTTTTCGATGAGGGTCACTTCTTTTGCGCCCAAGAGGAGTGCGCCGAGGCTTAAAATGCCTGTCCCTGCACCAAGGTCCACAAGACGCTTGTTTTCGATGTCGCCCAGCATATACGCGTTCCAGAGGAGGTCTGCTGCAACCTCAGAATCAGTGGGGTATTGCTCAAGCCGGTTTTTTGGCTTTTCAAAGTTCTCACATCGTGAGAGCAATACGGCTAGCTGGGTTTTACTCATATCCTCTCACTTTTTGGGAGATGCAGCCGCTGATGTTGAGAATATTGTGCTTAGTCTGTATCTCTTTGAATCTTTTGTCGATGTAGAGCTTTACTTTGTTGTTCTCGTAGCGCTTCAGGATAGGGACGCCCTTGGCAATCAGATTGGCTGCGTAGGCGATTATGAGCGATTTGGTGTAGCCTCCTCTTCTGGCGATCTCCTCATAGGATGTCTCGTCGCAATCGTATATGAGGAGAAACACTTCTTGTTCCTTCTTGGTGAGGCGGCCGATCTCGTATTCCTCATCCTTTGCGGGCACGTCTTCATTGAAGAGTTGGCTGAGCATCATGGTGATCTCTTCCATCCTCTCAGAAAGCTTGTCTACCTTCCCCTCCAGGCGGCATAACTGCTCATGGTTGATTTGTATCTCGTTAGTGTTAGCGTTGATCGCATCGAGATGGTCGGCGAATTCCTGCTTGATTTTGTCAAACGCCTGACGAATTTGCTTGTCTCGCTGCATGTGGTTGGAAAATATTGATTTCCTATAAAAATATTGTTCTTTCCCTCTCGGGAAACTCTCACTTTTCGGGTATTTTTTGCTGTCCTTGGATTGTTTTATAATTCTATATTCTCTATTTAACATTCTCTATTTATTATGCTGTTCTTTCCTTTGAAATTGATTTGAAATATGTTTTCAGCTATAGTTTAACAGTGATATTATGATTTATTTTAAAATATATTATTATATTATTTGTCAATATAGAAAATAACTCTTTGTTAGCTTATTTTTACATAAAAAATATAGGTCGTCTTGTCCTTTAGGTCATGCTCAGAGCCGATCCAGTGGGCTTTCCACAGTTTTCATGAATTCTGTGCTCACCTGCGTGTAGCGCTGGGTGGTTGCAAGATTCGTATGGCCGAGAAGCTCCTGGATGACCCGGATGTCGGTTCCAGCCTCCAGAAGGTGTGTTGCAAAGCTGCTCCTGAGGGCGTGGCAGAAAACGCGTTTTTGTATGCCTGCTTTCTTCTTGGCTTCTGAGACTATCTTTTGGGCCTGCCGGATGCTGATGTGGCTTTTTTTGGTCTCAAAGAGGTAGGAGCTTGGGTTCTTTCTCGTGGATATGTATCTTCTTATATGTTCGATCAAGGTTTTGGAGAGGATGATGTGGCGTCCTTTGTTGCCTTTTCCCTTGGTGACTTTGCCTACTCTGTCTTCGAGGTTAAGGTCCTCGACCTTGATTGCGACGCATTCGCTGACTCGCAGGCCTGATGAGTACATGAACTCGATCAGCAGGCGGTGCTTGAAGTTTCTCGGTGCGGCGATGAGGGCTTTGATCTCTTCCTTCGTGAGGACGTGTGGGAGCTTTTTCTCAAGCTTTGGGGGCTTGATGTTTGCGATATCCTTTTCCATGACTGACTCGAAGAAAAACTTGAGTGCCGCTACGACAAGATTGATGCTTGCTGAGCTGTAGTTCTTCTCACCCATGAGGTCCACGATGAATGCTTTGACATCATCCTTGGTCGCGGCGGCTGGATCGGGCTGAAACTCGAGAAATTGTCGTGTATGGGTTGTATAGCTATCAATGGTTCTTTTCGAGAATCCTCTGAGGCGAAGCTCAACCTCTAGTTTCTTGAGTGGGTCGATGCAACATTAGACGCACTTTTGGTATATAAATATTCTTTGCGGATGTCCTGTGGGGGATACTTTTAAATAATCTCCTTGTGCAATAGTCTGCATGGGTGTGGGGGACATAACACCGCAGGAACTTGAGAAGTTCTATGCGTATGTGGATGAGCTTTGTGCGGAGATTTTTTCTTCGCATGACTCATCTGACTTGGACTATGAGGCTGAAGCCGTGGAGCTTTGATTTTTGGCTAATTTTGGACGTTCTTATTCTGGGGAGGAATTGTTCTTACTATGGTGAGATCGTTCAAATTTGGGCAATTTTGCGGCCAGAATCTTGGGTTTTGGGCGAAAGTACATCTAATAATCATTAGATGTACCTTTTTGGGGGGTCGAGTAGGGGCCTGAGGTGGTAGATTTCGGGTTCTATGGAGCTTCTGAAGGGAAAATCAAGAAAATTTGGTTATTGTGCCTCTAAATCCCTTGAAATGGGCTCTTTCGGTTCATACGCTGGCCTTCGGCTTTCGAAGGAACGGTCATTCTGGGTTGTGTGGCTGCCGGCCTTTTACTGGATCCTGGGTCTGTGTCGACCTCTGTTCCCACGTAGTGGGCTTGTCCTCTCGCAGGTAGTGGCGGTTGCCGTTGGGAACGGTGTATCCTTGACACTTCCGTAAGACTGGTTCTGTAACGGGCCTTGATGAGGTCTCCCCTCTGTTCGTATCTTCTGTCATTCCTTGGATTCTGGTCTTTTGGGATGAGGAGGTCGATGTCATTATACTGCTGAATCTCGCTGTTCTGGGCTTTTTTGAGGGATGCGCCCCTGATTTCGGGCTCTGGCTTCGCAGGTAGGTGGCTGTTTCGGTGAATCATTCGCGATCCTGGGGTTTGATGAGTGAACCGTCGCAGAGCTTTGCCCTTTCTTCTACGGTAGCCATGTCTTTAAGATGTTTTGGGCTTGTTGATGAATATTTGCATCTTTATGATGGTAACTTGGTTATTTTGCCTCTTTTTGTTTGTGGTGTCTGGTTCTGAGATATAATGGGGGTTTTGAGTTACGCCTAATCTGTGTTAAATCTCGCGGCTAATAATATATGATAGAATAAAATAACTTATTGAGGATTAATAGTATATATCTTGTTACTATATTGTTCTAAACTATATGTTCTACTATGCCCCTAGTTGTGGGCCTCTTTTATTATTTCTATATAGAAAATAAATTAACCTGGCAGTATTATTTCGGGAAAAGTGAGGATAAAAAAGAAGTTACCCGAGGTAGCTCAGGTCTTTTTGTGATTTGGTGTCCTTTGCCTTCTGGGAGTTCTCGAGAATGCCTTTGAGCTTTTCCTCGAATTTGACGGCTGTATCGAGGAGGGGCTGGTAGTCGATCTCCATGCCTATGTGTTTGTCAAGGACCTCAATGAGCTTTGCTGCGGCCTTGCTGTCTGGCAGTTCAGAGTGGGTCTCGACAAAGAATCCGGTCTTCTCAATGTCGGATTTGAGGAGGAGAGAGGCTGTGACACCCATGATGATGCCTTCTTTGAGGCTTTGAATGCCCTTCTCTTCGAGAGCTTTTTTCGTGTCCTCGTTGGTGGTGTAGTGGAAGACCTTGGTCTCTTCGGACTCTTGCTGGTCCTCGCCTTTGCCTACTCCGACGCCCTCGAGGCTGATCAGTTCCTTTGCTTTGACCTTTTTTGTCACATCATCCACCAGTTCTGCCGCTTTCCATTCGACCCCCTGTGTCCCGCTGATGGAGTGGACGATCACCAGGTTGTACTTCTCATTGTAGAAGATTGTGATTGGGTTTATGACCTTTCCGTCATGGATGGCGATGGATGCTGGCAGGTCTTCGAACCAGTATTTGCCTATTATCTCGCCTCCCAGGTGCTCAAGAAGGAATTCTGTCGCTATTGTGGCCACCAGCCCGAAGCCGGGGAAACCACTGATTACTGTTGCATTGGAAATCTCTTTTGTCAGTTTAAGGTCCATTGTATCACCAAGTGTTTCTTTCAAATCAGGGTATAAAAATGTTTCTCATGCCAAAATGGGGAAAAGTGAGGGTTCAGGCGGTGGATTGGATGCTCCTATGCTGTGGGCACTAGAATGCGAGTGGTGATTTTTGGTGTATGGCTCCTGAGGTCTTCAATTTCGGGGTTCTGGGCTGCTGAGGCCTGGTTGGTGGGTATCATGATTTTTGTGCTATGGGGATTTCTCGGGGGTGAAGAGATCAGGCGGAGTGCCGCTGCCGGTGTGAGGGCATTACAGCTGGAGATTAATTTATGGCTTATTCTTAGCGATTCAGGGCCTGATACGAAGAAGCTGGCTTGAATCTTTTCTGGCAGGAGCGCGCGTGCTTATGGGACAACGCGTCCGATGAGGCTTCTGAGCATGTAGCCTGTGATCTGCACTGTGCGTGGTTGTCTGAGGGGGAGGCGTTCTTTGACTCCGACGATGAGGGGGTAGGTTCCCATATGCCTGCAGAACGTGGTCTTGCCGTCGTAGATTTCGGGGATGATTTCGTGGAAAAGTGAGTCTTTGGGTGCCAGGTGCTGGAGCATGGGGTAATCAATATCTTCTCTGATCTTTTTTCGCCAGGAATAGTAGTGTCTCCTGTTCTTTCTCAGGTATTTGTTGCCTGCTTGTTGGTGCAGGGGAGTGCCTTCGAAGGGGACCACCTGGCGGATGTTTATGCGGCGCAGGAGGAGGCCTTCATCGAGAATCGCCTTGAGGGCCTGATGATTGTGCTGGAATGTCTCTTTTGTCTCGGCGTCAAGTCCGAAGAGGATGTTGATTCCGGGAAGGTATCGGGGAAGGCCTTTTGGTCCGCGGTCTGCGCCGTAACGGTTGAGGATGCGGATGGCCTCCATCGTGGTGTGCGGGTCAGAATTGAGGTTGTTTTTTTCGACGACTGCTGGATCAAAGCTTTCGGCGCCGAATGCTGCGACATTGCCCTCGGTGCAGTAGCTGACGATTGCTTTGGTGATCTGGTGGTCAGTGTCATTGACCACGTTGATGGGATTGGCGTTATCGATGTGGAGGGTCTGCACGCCAAGCTCATGGATCTTTTGCAAAAGTGAGACTATGGTTGGGTAGAGGTAGACGCAGCTTTGCTTGCCCAACCTGAAATGGCGTGCGCCACGGTCATGCAAAGCTTTCACTTCTGCGAGGATATCTGCTTCTCGTCTGAAGGTGAGGGTGTTCTTGATGGGTTCAAGGCAGAAGGAGCAACCTGGGTTTCGGGAGCAGCCTCTGCTTGTCTCGATTTCCATGATGCGCGGATATGTGATCTGCTCGAGAATCTGGGCGCCTTTGATTGCGGCATCCTTGATGGTGTCATAGCTCTCGTCAAATGCGCGAACCTCGTGGAATAGTGTGTCGTCCATCTTTTCTGCCCGTTTCCCGCCGTGGAGCTGGGTGCCGTGGACTGCTGGCCCCGTGAGGATTTTCTTGCATTTTATATCCTTGAGGAGCCTGCGGAGTTCGTTTATTGTGCCGGGCATTGCTGAGAGATACTTGCCGGGTGTGTGGACGCCTACGATGATTATGAGTTCTGTGGTTTTGTGAAGGATTTCCCGGATTTTTGGGAAGTTCCTTGTAAGATTGTAGGTTGTGATGTCTGTCTTCTCATGGGGCTTTGGTTCAGGTGGGTATGTGCTATATTTGATGTGCGCCCGCAGGTCATCGATGGTGAGGTAGTATGGATTCTCAAGCTGTCCTGCGATGTAGCGGGGGTAGGTTCCCAGGTACGGAGGTACGCCTAATCCTGCGGGCTCATCGGTGTAGCAATCAAGAATTGTCTGCATACTCGTGTGAGATGTGTTTCATTAGTTAAATGTTTCGCGTTGAAAATTGATGCCATACTGGGTGAGCGGTTCGTAGTCGATCTCGATGCAGCGTCTCTTGTATCCCTTATCCTGCTGTTCTGCTTGAAAACGTGGATGGCGGGCGGCGATGATGGGTGCCTTTTTGACTCCTTTGAGGGCCTCCAACAGAGTGTCAAGGCTGTCGAAGTTCTTGTGTCGTACTCGATTCTTCCGATCCACTGCGACTGTCCAGTACTGGTCAATGATTTGTTCGTAGTTGAAGCATTCCTTGATGACTTGGTGTTCCATGACATACACTGTGGAGCCTGGTTTGACTTTGAGTGCCATGGCGGGAAGAACCTGGCAGGGGTTATAAAGATTTTGGCGGAACCATTTTATATGTGGAATTTTTGTCGCACTCCATGGAACGCTTGGCTTTCAAGGAAGGAGATTTGACTTTGTACAAGGCGGGGTTGCCTGGGTTTCCACGCAACTTTACAAGAGATGGTATAATCTCGGCACTGCTCTGCGAATGCCCTGAAATGCTGAGGGACCAGCTTATCTTTTGCGCCCGGAAGCAGGGCAGGAAACAGGACGCGCTTACGGGTGAGGAGCCAGGGAAGATATTCCATGAGTTTCCTGGTTATTTCATGCGGGGTCGATATACAACTTTCAATGGGTGTGATACTACTGCACTTTTTTTGATAGGTCATAGTAGATATGTGCAGTGGACGGGTGACACATCTCTCTTTGAAGCTCATTTTGGGCACATTCAGCAGGCGGTTGATTATATTGTACGGCATGTGGATGTGCGGGGTCTATTCATTGAGGATCCATCCTTTGCAGATGCGGATGGCTACGCGTTGCGTGTAACTTATTGGAAGGATTCAGTGCTGGTTGAGAGGGGTGACGCTGAGCCTGATTATCCTGTGGTCTACCCTCTGGCCCATGTGCAGAATCTGTGTGCACTTCGGTCAATACAGGCATATTTTCCCGGGGTTTCATTGCCCATCGACCAAATGGTGGGGGGTCTTTCAGCACTGTTTGATTGGGGTCTTGGCAATTTCTATGTAGCTCTTGATGGGAAGGGTGCTATCAGTGTTGTTTCCTCAGACTGTCTCCATGCTCTCTATTATCTTGAACCTGGCGACTTGTCACAACATGCACTTGAGCTTATCAGGAGTAGTATCAAAGAGTTGGAAACCGATTATGGTTTTCTTACGCTGAGCCGTCATTACAGCGGGGAGATTGAAGAATCATACCATACGCAGACAATATGGCCTTTTGAGCAAGCCATCATCTCATGCGGGGCACGTAGATTTGGTATGAGTGATATAGCCATAGTGGCTGAGAAGGTTGCCGGATTGCTTGACACAGATCCTGAAATAATTGAATTCAAGAAAGGTGTGCCAGTGAAAGGCGGTAATGATCCGCAATTGTGGACGATTGCCGCAAAAGAGTATTTCACTGCTTTAGCTGCCGGTACACATCAAGATAGTTTCTCGCCTCGTGGGTGATGGTGAAGTAGTCCTCTACCCGTTTCCTGCAGTCATGCCGGTTGAGTTGGAGGGCTTTCTCTGTTGCGTTGATGAATGATTCAAGGTTCTCATCAACGACATAACCTGTCTTCCCGTCCGTTATAACCTCCGGGACACTTCCCCGTGAGTAGGCTACAACCGGGGTTCCGCAGGCCATGGCTTCGGGCATGACCAAACCGAATGGTTCTTCCCACCGGATTGGCATGAGGAATGCTGCTGCGTTCTGGTACCATTCAACTTTCTCCTGGTCATTGAGGCCTCCAATGAATTTGATTTGCTTGCCGTCTATGTAGGGGGCTATCTCTTGGTCAAAATAGTCCTTTTCCCTGACCTCGCCTGCCAGTATCAATGGCATGTCGAGTGCGAGGGCGGTCTTGATTGCAACATCCTGTCCCTTGTCATAGCAGATCCGACCCAGGTTGAACAGATATCCTTGGTGTTCTTGAGCAAAGGGAAATCCGTCGATTGGAATACCATGGTAAATGACGTTTCGTACATCCAGGTCATTTGCCTCAAACAATCTTTTTTGTGATTTGCTGATGCAGTTGAAGAAGATTCCATAGTTCTCTGCTTGTTTAAGCTTGTCAAACTTTCGGAGCTCTTCTGGGAATGGATAGGCATGCAGTGTTGTCAGTATTGGGACCTTGATCCGGTGCTTGTTCTCCCAGAAATAATCTTGGCTCAGGATACTCTCTCCTGGGTGGTCATGGATGACATCGAGGTCTTTGTTGTCTGCTATGAAGTCGACAATGTTTTTATAGTGTTCTTCCACAGCAACAGTATTGTCTATCAGGAATTCCTTGACACCGTTTTTTTCCTTCCAAATACTTTCGGAAATGGTTTCAATCAGGGTTCCATCAACAACGCTGTCTCCGGGGGCTGCGACCAAAGAATTATGACCTAGTTTGGTGTATAAACTATCCAGATAACTTATATTTCGTTCCGTCCCTCCGTAGGTCATCTGGGGACCTAATGGTAAATATGGAGGGGCCACTTGCAGTATGGTGAGATTCGTCATCGTCAGAGCTCATAGTATATAGAAGGAGAATTAATCTAACTTTTTAAGGATTCCTTAAAGTATCTTTTGTTTTTATTGTATTCTCTTTTAATATCTTGTACATTTATCAAATTTTGTGGTCAGGTCCTAAGTTGATTTGTTGCTTGGTTTATTCCTTGTCCATGTGAACAGATCTTATGATGTGCTGTAGTTGATGGTTGGCAAATTCTGTTTAGAACTTATTTGGGACCTTTGGTTTTTATAGCTACTTGTGGCTAAGGCTTTGAGACGGATTTTGTTTGTTTTTCAATCTCCTTTCAATTTTTTAGGCCACTCATTTGATATTAATGTATTGGTTCTATGTTTTATTGTGGCTCTATACAAAAATGGGACTCTCTGTATTTAAGTAAGGTGTCGTATTCTGTTGTCCCATGAATCTCATGGTAGGGCTGGAGTTGGAATTTCATCTTGTGTATGAAGATGGAAGCTTGGCGAACGAGGCAGACCGTGTTCTTGCGGATCCGCGGGCTCAGGACTATATTGTTCGTGAGTCAGCAAAATCTATGGTAGAGGTCATTGCTCCGCCATCTGCGAACCTCTTTGAAGCCCATGCTAACTTTCTCAGGGGGTTGGAAACTCTTAAGGATATCTGTGATGATTATGGGCTATTGACTATACCCTCATCAAGCATCGGCCCAGGGAGCAAACCTATCTCAAATGATCCTGAGCGGGTCAGGGGCATGAAAAAACGTATGATTCTTGGTGATGAATTACGTGACCTGGAGCATCACATCTGCGGGACGCATATTCATGTCGATAAACTTGGGATTCCTGAGCAGGTGTATGATCAGTTTCGAGTGATGCAAGCTATGGATCCTGCCTTTGCCTTGCTTTCCTCAACTCCTTTTTTCCTTGGTCAGAATACCAAGAAGGATTATCGCGTGGACGTGTACCGAAATCAAGTATTTCAGGATTTTCCGTTGCAGGGTCAGTTGCTTCCTTATCCTATCTCCTATGAGGGTATCATCGAGCAGCAATGGGATGCACTTCGCAGCTGGGTTGGTGAAGGTAGCCATGAGGGTTTCGAATCCCATGACACTTGCTGGGGACCCATCCGTATGATGAAAAAAACCATCGAGTCCCGTTGTGCAGATGCAAATGTCTTTTCTCAGGTCATGGGGCTTGCAGCTTTGTATCAGGGCGTGTGCAATTATTTGGCTACAGAGAAGCCAGAGGTAGTCATCGGCACTGATGAATTTTTCAAAGAAGGGTCGCAACTGGTCATCCCTTCCTATGACTTTCTGAAGCGTGCTGAAGGTGCTGGTATCCAAGGTGGTGTCCATGATGCTGTTTTGCAAGACTATCTGGGATCTATGATTGGTCTTGCCAAACGACATTCTAAGTATCCTTCATATCTGGAACCGCTTGAGCGTACTCTCGTCGAAAAGAGAACCATGTCTGATATGATCATCAATTTTGCAAAACCATGGGAACATAATCATGTGATTGATGAGAATGCAGCATGTGCTGTTCGCCGCTATATCAGTGACGTATATCAACAAGACCTTGAGGTGATGAAATGAGCATACTTTGTTACATGGATAAAAAAAATATGAATGACATTGATGATAGTACACGCTATCTTGTTGAAGGGTTGAGTGAGCAAAGAATACCTCATCGTGTGAGTTATGAACCTGACGCGCAGCTTGCTTCTGATTATGACACGATCCTGTGCCGATTCGATATCCCTGTCAAGTATGATTTTCTCCAAACCCTTGTGTCGCTGGAAGATTCAAAACGATTTGTGAATCCTCCCAGCGCCAAGTTACAATACCACACGAAAGCATATCTCAAGGAATTCTCCGGAACGGATATCCTCCCGCCTACCTATGTCGGCTCAGACTATGAGCAGATGGCGCGCTTTGCGGCAGACCTTGATTCAGTCATACTAAAGCCGATCAACCTGAACAAGGGGAAGGGTATCGAGGTCTACCATGGGGCAAGCCTTGACGAGTTGATGTCTGTATGCAAAGAGAAGACCCATGACGGGACCACGGAGCTTGTTGCCCAGGAATTTATTTCGGATATCGCCGATCTTGGTGATAAACGTGTCAATATCCTCTTTTATGAGCCTGTAAGCGCAGTTCATCGTTTCCCTGCAGAAGATAGTTTCTTATGCAATCTGTCTTCTGGAGGGCGGGGTGAGCTTGCGGAAATAACCAAAACCGATGAATATATAATTGGGCAGGTGTTGCCATTTCTCCAAGAGAATAAGATTGTCTGGGCAGGCATTGATATCCTGGGGCAGTACCTGGGAGAGATTAATGTGGCATCACCTGGCGTCGTCTATGAAGCTGATCTGTTTGAAGGCACGACCAGGACCCGGGATTTTCTTATTGACCGGCTAAAATGATCATTGACTTCCATTGCCATATCGGCACGGACACAGGCGGAGCGACGTATTCGTTGGGGGAACTGCGAGAGTCCATGAGACGGAATGGCATCGATAAGACTGTTGTCTTTCCCTTCGATAACCCGGATATGAAACTTATCGACCAGTCCCTGGAACTGCTGCAGGACGCAGAGGATGTCTTTCCGTTCCTGCGGTTCAATCCCAACACTGTGAGTGCTGATGCCTTGTCTGATCTGTTGCCGGGCTTCTTTGGGGTGAAACTGCATCCGCGGGCCCAGGCGTTCGCACCTGATGATCCGCGCTTCAAGTCTTTGTTTGAGGTTATTGCCAGGGCAGGTGTGCCTGTGCTTTTGCACGCCAGTGAGGCTGTTGACTTTGCTCACCCGAAACGCATCATGCGGCTTGCCCGGTCCATGCCGCACCTCAATATCGTCATGGCGCATTTCTTTGGGAACGCCATGGAACTGACTGATGATGTTGGTCTTGTTCCCAACCTGTACGTGGATATCTCCATCAATGCACGGACGCTTCGCATGGAGCGAGGGGTCGCAGCGGGGGTCAAATTTCTGTTCGCTAGCGATGCGCCCTATGATTCCCAGCGGGTGCCTTTGGTTAAGCTTGAAGAGTGCCGGATACCAGAGGAGGAGAAAGAGAGGATCCTTTCAGGCTACGCGTGTCATCTTCTTGGGCTTTGATGTCCTACTTTAAGATTGCTGGGCAGTTGAAGGAGAATTTTACTGGTTTGTGTTTCGATGGCAATGTGAGGTTCTCAAAGTATCATTGGATTTGGGTAGATGTCAAGTGGATATGTGATTCTGTGTTGTGCTCTAGGGGGCTACTTTGGTATGTATGGGTGATGAAAGCTTGGCTTATCCTGGGGCCCTTGGTAGTTTCCCAGGGGGACTGGCTGTTAATTCTTTTGGATTGCTTTATTCATTTGCTTTGAGTGGCTTGTGTGGTTATCTACCGCTGATAATAATGGCTTTTGGTGTATTATCCCATCCAGGGGTAGGGGATGCTGTATTGATAATTGTTTGGGTATCCCTGAGATTTAGCTTGAGGTCTACATCCATGCACTTGTTCCACGTATCATGGGAAATGGGCTGCCTTTTTGGTGGCTTTCTTTTATCGGTTTGCCCTTCTTGTCTTGGGAGGTCAGCGTGGGATAGGGTTTTTTGATAACCTGCGCCTCACCTTTCCCTGGCTGATTGCCGTAGGCAGCGCCGTGGTGTAGTTTCTGGTGGGGTTGGTGTCCATAGGTGAAGGAGAGCGCTCAATTCTCGTGTTTTTTTCGATTCTGGGGGGTTTTGCGGTATTGTTTGTGCTTGGAGGTTTTCCGCGTTAGTAGTCTTCTAGTCTTCCATAACCTTTATAAATTTCTGTGGTGGCGTTTGGAGGATGGTACAAAAAACCGTGAAAAGAGGTGCGCGTATGAAGGTGAATCCTTCTGAACTAGTTAAGACTCTCAATGCAAAACAGAAAGCCTATGTGAAGCTTAACCTAAAGGAGCCGAAGAACGGGGAGTATCTCTTGACAGTCTCCCATCTGGTCCCAGGGAAGGACATGAATATCCTGCAGGCTGCAGCAGAGGTTGCGGCGGAATCCTCAACCGGAACCAACTTTCGGGTAAAGACAGAGACACCCTTTTCACGTGAATTGAATGCATTGGTCTATAAGGTGGATCTGGAACACAATCTTGTGTGGATCGCCTATCCCTGGCGAATATTCGATCGGGGCGGCAACGTCCAGAATATCCTTACTTTCATCGTGGGTAACGTTTTGGGGATGAAGGAGGTCTCGGCATTGAAGATGCTTGATGTCTGGTTTCCCTCTGCGATGCTTGAACACTATGATGGGCCGTCGTTTACCCTGGATGATATGCGGAACTACCTCAATGTCTATGACCGGCCGATTCTCGGGACAATCATCAAGCCAAAGATCGGGCTGACTGCCGCTGAATACGCAGAGGTCTGCTATGATTTCTGGTCGGGAGGTGGGGACTTTGTGAAGAATGATGAGCCTCAGGCAAACCAGGACTTCTGTGAGTATGCCAAGATGGTCAAGTTTGTTAAGAAATCAATGGACAAGGCAGTAAAAGTTACAGGCCACAAAAAGGTGCATTCATTCAATGTGTCTGCGCCGGATTTTGATGAGATGATCAGGCGCTGCGAGCTGATACGAAATCAGGGGTTTGAACCGGGAAGCTATGCCTTTTTAGTGGATGGGATCACTGCTGGCTGGATGGCGGTACAGACGGTGCGGCGGCGCTATCCTGAGGTGTTCATCCACTTCCACCGGGCAGGTCACGGCGGGTTTACCCGGCCGGAAAACCCCTTGGGTTTCTCGGTTTTGGTGCTTTCAAAATTCGCACGATTGGCAGGGGCCTCGGGAATCCATACTGGCACAGCGGGTGTGGGAAAGATGAAAGGGTCTCCCCATGATGATATCATCCCTGCGAAGAATATCCTGCATCTTGCGGCACAGGGATTCTTCTTTGACCAGAGCTGGGCACAGGTCCCTGAGCATGGGGAGATTGCTGAGCTTGTAAAAGAAGACCATGCTCATCATGTCATCCTGGAGGATGATTCATGGCGGGGCATGAAGAAATGCGCTCCGATCATTTCGGGCGGGCTGAATCCCACAAAACTAAAGCCATTCATCGAGATCATGGGGGAGGTGGATTTCATCACCACTATGGGTGCTGGTGTCCATGCCCATCCCAAGGGCACCCATGCAGGGGCACAGGCGCTTGTCCAGGCGTGTGAGGCCTATAAGAAAGGGATTGAGATCAAAGAGCATGCAAAGACCAACAAGGAACTGGCAGAGGCTATCAAGTTCTTCACCAAGAACACCATCCCTGTTGCTGAAAGCGCTGAAAGGAGTTAGTGGTTTCTGGCTTCGGAAAGCTCTAACAAAAATTTATATACTGCATGTGTTGTGTGCTTGATATGTATGTGCAGATCTTGGGATCAGGGACAAGCCAGGTATCACAGGAACGGGTGTCCACTTCGTATTATCTGAGAATCGGTGAGAAACAGATGCTGGTGGATTGCGGGTCTGGCACTCTTGTCCGTATGAGTGAGGCAGGGATCGGTTTCAAGGACATTGATATAATTTTCATTTCGCATTTCCATGTGGATCATATCTGTGATTTATCTGCTCTGCTTTTGGGGATGAAATACCCTCATCTCGGGAGGGGAAAGGACTTGCGGATTATCGGTCCTGCGGGGTTCGAAGCTTTCTATCGTAGGTACATCGAGCCTATTGTTTTCTCAAAGCCATTTGAGCTTTTCACTCTAGAGATTGTGGAAATCGGGAGCGAACTGGATTTTGATGATTTCAGAGTTGAAGCCCTGAGTACGCATCACACACCTGAAAGCATCGCGTTCAAGTTCTTAGAGAAGGAGAAGACTCTTGTTATCGGTGGGGATATGGGGTATGATGAAACTTTTATCGATTTCTCAAAAGAGGCTGATATCCTGATCCTGGAATGCTCATATGATAATAGCTGGCCGCTGGATATTCATCTCACCCCAAGTGAATGCGGGACCCTCGCGAAGAATGCACAGGTCGGGAAATTAATCATCACTCATCTGTACCCTCTTTCGAGGGAAGTCAGATTGGCGCAAACAAAGGAGGTCTTTGAAGCAACCAGCATGGCTGAGGACCTGATGGAGATATCGCTCTAGTTCTCACTGGGTTGTGGAACGCTTTTTAGTCCGGGCGACATTCCAGTATGCCTTAGAGGAGGAGTATCGAAGGACTTTTGGGTTTGAATAATCAATCTGATGGGTTTCTTACAGGGATAAGTTGTGGCTTTATTGTATGCAAGTATTCCATCGTAATCATTGGTTCATTATGCCCTCATAAAGATTGGACTACAGTCACATCTATTGATTGGGTCTCTTTTTCAGGGCATTTTGGGATAATAAACTGCCTGTCCTTATTGCTTTTTCTGACCCGTCCGGTTCCTTTGTTAGGTTCAATATCAGCAAGTTTCAACTTGACAACTTCACTGACTCTTAAACCTGCTCCATGCATCAAAGAGGGAAGAGGAATCTACTTCTGCCAATAGTTTTTTTAATGCATCAGTATGCATATAAATATAATAAATAAGTAATAATATATAAAGTCTTTTACTTTTTATCTCTGTATAGTGTTGTACTAATATGCCTCAAACCAGTAATTCTTTTAGCTAATGGTGCTTCGCACCTGATACGCCGATTTTTTTACTTTGAATTTTTCATCCGCTTCGTTACGGAACGTTGCACTAAAATTCCATTCTTTTAAGAGTTTAACAGGAATTATACGCAATTACTAAAGTCGCCTTAATAGTTCTTTCAATACTTGTCTATCACAAGATTGAGGTAACTTTTTATATTTAGAAATGGGGAATCAAACCATAATGTTTTTTATCATGTTCAGGGGTTTATTCTGGATCTTCACCAGTCCATTCTGTAACAACAAAATAATGCAATCTCAATTTATCAATCCCGCCATATTTATTTGGTTCTTCAAAAGCAATAATTGTCAAAAATTCATATTTTGTTGGTTTGAAATTTCCAGATTCAAATTCTTCTTGAGATTCTCTTAAGAATGCAGATTCAATATAATTTCTCTTATCTCTATTTAGATCAATATGTTCGCAAGGAATGCATTTTGATTCTCCCTGTTTATCTTGAGGTCTGTCTTCAATAAGAATTTGATTGCCATACTCCAGTGTAAAAGATCAATGCTATTGCGGATCAGGCGCAACATTTTTATTTTTGGAATATATCTGTTCCTATATGCGGGTCTCGATCTTCACTAATAATTACAAGCCCTTCACAGGGGGTGTTGAAC
>JBNJGT010000034.1:0-17354 GCA_051819765.1 Nanobdellota archaeon | reverse complement strand
AAAGGAGGAACAAGGCATACCTGACACCCTCTACTCAAGCCTCCATCAAAGATGCTATGTGCGTCCGCATAGGCTCACACATTAAGTTCATAAACCAACCAAACCTTTATAAACAAAAACCCTCAGATACCGTCCATGGAACTCCTCATCTACTCAGGAGGTGCTGCAGCCCTTGGAGTATATTTCTTTTTCAAAGGGTGGCACTGGAAGCGCGAAGTCCAGATAATCAGGAACACCCCCACATCCAAGATCCGTTCACTTGCCATGGGTCGGGTAGAGATATACGGTGACGTAATCCCCATCCAGATGGTCAAGAGCCCCTTCTCCAATCAGGACTGCGTCTATTGCCGCTGGACAGTCGAAGAGTATGTACGGACCAAGAACAGCGGCCACTGGCGAACCATCAAACGCGGTACGGTCTCCAGAGAATTCTATGTCAAAGATGACACAGGCCAGGTGCTAGTCAACCCGGATGGGGCAGAGATAGACATCCCCTACACTTACCAGTACGGTAACCAATTCGGAAGCGGGATTCCGCAAGCCGCCCAACAATTTCTCGAATCCCAAAAGATCAGGCGCAGAGGTCTGCTTTTCAACCGCACATTGCGATTACGCGAATACTTTCTCTCACCCGAGGATAAGGTCTATATCCTTGGCACCTGCGGGGACAACCCCAACGTTCAGGACGGGACCAGTACAACCAACACAGGCGACCTCATGATACAGAAAGGAAAGAGTGCCTGGTACTACATCAGCGACAGGAGTGAGAAAGAGATACTCAAGAAGTTCATCTGGAAGGTCCGGGGAGGGCTCTTTGGCGGCTCAGCCCTTATCCTTGGTGGACTTGCAGGCGCTTTCGCGTATCTTGGGATACTATAGGAGGTAAAAATGGGAATAGGTATGACAATTGTGATTGGAGTCGCAGTGCTTCTTGTTGTAGCAATCTTCTTCGGATACTTCATCGGTATCTACAACGGCTTTGTGCGACTGAAGAACGACATGAAAAAGGCATGGGCAAACATTGATGTCCTGCTCAAACAACGGACAGACGAGCTTCCAAAGCTTCTTTCCACAGTCAAGGGCTACATGAAGCATGAGAAAGGCGTCCTCACGGAAGTCACCAGGCAACGGACTGCGGTCATGAACGCCCAGGGCGTAAAAGAAAAGGCAGCAGCAAGTGATGGCCTTACAAACGCCTTGAAGAGCCTCTTTGCTGTGGCTGAGAACTATCCGGACCTCAAGGCAAACCAGAACTTCATGCACCTACAGGACAGGATCAGCGGTCTTGAGAACGAAATCGCTGACAGGCGAGAGTACTACAACGACGCGGTCAACACATTCAACATCAGGATCGCCCAGTTTCCCCATGTGCTCATCGCACGGCTCATGGCCCTCACTGAACAGGATATGTTCAAGGTCTCAGCAGCTGACCGCCAGGATGTGGAGATCAAGTTCTGATATCAACACTTTTCTTATTTTTGTTATAGCCTCCAGTCGCTTCATCCTAGGATGGCAGATACCACCGGACGCGTCATCCGCACCTACACTTGACTAAACCTTTATATCCTACGCTTCATTCTCTCAGGGTATGGCCACCAGATCAACCCCTGAAAAGGGGGAAGACCTCCCCAACGAAACAACTGGCCGCACTGAGAGATCACGCACTGAACAAGACGTAGTCGACATGATCCAACTCTACCTTTCCCTGGGAGAGACCACAGCCGCAGAAGAGATCATCCAAAAAGAGCATACAAACCTTAAGGACAGCATCCTCTTCAACCGCATCGCCTGGAACCATTACAGGCACGACCCGGGGAAGCTCACGTACTTCAAAGAACGCCTTGAAGACCTCGGCCTGCCAGCCTATGCTGCAGAGTTTGACCGAGTGCACCAGCACAGGGTCGGTCCCCTGATAAACTCAGTCGCATACGCCTACCACACCGGAGACCATGAGACCATGCAACTCCGGGCAGATGAGGTGCTCGACCAGTACAAGAACAAGGAGATCTACCTCCTTGCCTTCATGGCCCGCACCATCCAACGAAAGGACACACACCAGCTACTGGAGCGGTACCGCACTGAGCAGATGATCGGAGGGAACGTGTCATTCATGTTCAGGTGGTTCCTCAGACCCAAACTGAAGGACTATAACCAGGGTTCACACCTCCATGGGATTTCAGACCAGAACTGGCAAGTCTTCAACGAGATTGACATGGAGGCTCTCTACCCCCTCATGAAAGAGCTTGACCCCCATGATAACGAACTTGACCTGCATTGGCAAAAATACATGTTCATCAACAACCGATACGACGACATAATTGAAGGGATGAAGCATTACCTTCCCTCCATGGATGACCCGCTTGAGATGCTCAAAGAATTCGTCACAGACAGCTATCGCAACACCAGGTTCACCGCCAGGAAGCAGAACCGCCTGGGCCTGCAGCTGGAACAACTCGCAGTGACCCTCCACCAGCAGGGGAAGCTGGATGCCGCGGCCATGGTCCTGGAGAACCGCCTAAACCCTGACAACGGGTTCATCCAGGCACTGCCTGCCGACACAAACGCCAATGCGAACCGCCACCTGGCAACAATCTCTTCCCTCCAGGGCAATCACGTCCGTGTCATTAAGGCCTTTGATCATATCCAGACCCCCATACTCAGGTACGGTTTCTTTGAATTTCTGAGCAAAGCAGTCAAGAACTTTCCCCTTTATGAGGAATTCGATCGGGTTGGCACTGAGATATTTGAAGTCTACCAGAACTCCTCCGGAAACGATAGACTGCTCGAGGTCCAGTACATAAACGCCATCGACAATTCCAAGGAGATAATAAGCCACAGCGATTACGGGATGAGACTCCTGGAGTTCGAATATACCCACAAGGGCATACCAAAGGAGGAGGTGATCCATTTCGCCATGAAGAACGCCCACTACCGGTTCCTCATCGGAGAGGACCCGGCGCATATTGCGGGAAGGATAAACAAGGACTTCTCGTTCAATCCCATCGACAGCTGCAAGCACGACAAAGACAGTAGCTTTGAGGTGCATTCAGGCAAATGGGGAGCGCGGCTCAAGCATCTCTACAACCGCAAGGTCAGCCAAGAGATCGCCCTCTACGAACTCCAGATACTTCAGGACGGCAAATGGCTGACACCGGTGGAATTGGCAAAGGAAGAACAGGAGCTATTCGACAGCAATAGACCGCTCTTCCAGGCCCAGGGCTGGGACAACCTCCTGACCCAAAAGATCCATTTCCACCGTTTCGGGGTTCATGACCCGATCGACCTTGACCAGTCAGAGTGCTTCCCACGCGACTACATAAAGATATATCAACAGCAAGACCAGTTTCTCACCGAACGATCCACGCTGATGAAGGCTACCGCAGCACCGGGCATAACTGTCCCCTTCATTCTCCACTTCTTCAAAGGCAACGACAGGCACTGCCTGAAACTTAGGGAATACGCGGGCATCGGCCTTCACGAGGCCGCTTATGGAATACCCGAGAGAGCCATCACAAGACAGCTCATCCAGAGGCATTTGCTAGAGACAGTCTATTTCCAGCAGTTATCGCTCACTGATGAGCACGGTGCACCCATCTCCCAGCACGAGGTTGATTATGCGACAATCCTCTCACAGCTTGTGCCAGGCAACGAATCCCTACGACACTGTGGCATATACCTCAACCAGTGCCAGCGACTTAACTATCGCGATGCGTCCCTCTTCAACGCAGTCCTGCACCTTCCGGAGGTGCATAAAAATAAACCCAAAAAGATCCGACAGGAAATGCCTCATCTGAAAAGAGTCGCCGCCAACCACGATTTCCGGGAATCCGCAGACTATATATGCAGATTTACTGAGACCATAGAGAGAACAGGGCTCCAGGAGACACTCGTCCAGATGGATTTCGCTTCCATGCAGAAGCGCTCCTTCATCCTCGAGGACTTCCTTCTTGCCGTGGACAACCCCTTCCTCCGCCCATCAGAAGAGGAGATACAAGACTACATGGCGACCTACCAGCACTACCTGGAGGAGATCGCGGGCATCACGATCCAGGAACCCCAAAAGCAACTCGCCATCGGCGGCTTCTTCCGCCAGCTGAAAAACCGTGAGTACCTCAGATTCATGCGCCTGGATTACGGCGGGATGCAGCAAGAATTCACCCAGTACTACGACGACCGGACCAGAGACTACCTGGACAGGATGGGGGATTTCACGGACATGCCACTAGTGGACTTGTAGTCAGCCTGCAGTCAGGAGATGCCCCGGATGTCACATAGAATGGCCCAAGAATAGAGCTGATACCCTGATCAGGCGGTATCCAACTCCAGGTGACAGGTGGCATCAACCAGGCACTGGCAAACATCACCCTCTTGGATGACTACAGCTATACGACCGGCTCATGCGGCAAGGCAGAGCCAGTCTATTATCCGAATTCGAAGGTCAACTCCGAGATAGCAGTCTCCCAGCTTGCCAGAAGCCAACTCTGGCGGGGACAACAGGTGCACCCCCAGCCTATCCAGAACCACCACCTTACCTCTGAGAATGCAAGATACCCCCTAGGGTCACTGATGAGGATAAGATGGCAAACACAATCCTTCATAGCACTATGATAAAAGGCAGGTATCTGTCAGAGATCATCCCCAAGAGACAGGTTGTTCCCGAGGAGATCAAGACCCCACAAGCCACAAAAATACCTTCCACTGAGTATGCAGCCTTGTTACAATACACAGTAAAGCACGAGCAAGAAGCAACCAGAGTGGCTCATAAGGTTTTTCGAAAAATTCCCCGAAGATAATCGGACGTGAAAAGATAAAGTGTCAATAGAATGGCTTTAGAGAGGTTACTATTTCTATCAAAATTCAGAAGGTCATGGGATCCAACATACCCCCATGCAAAAACTAAACAACCCGATAACACGGAAACTCTTCCAAAAATACCGCAAGAATTTCAAATACCTGCTAATAAGCAATATAAATCCGAAGTGCCTTCTAACGGAAAAAACTGGAGGGATAAAATGGAACCAAAACTAGGTGTTACCTTGACGAATTCAATCGATGACAGTGACCCGATTGTCAAGATCTACGAACCAGCACAAAGAGAGCAATATATAAACGGTACGCTACATGATCTGATAGAGGCAGTGACAAAAGAGACAATCAACTACAATTATGAGGGCAACAATGATCATAAGAGGGAGACTGCCCGCACAGTAAAAGATGCAATGCAAGAGGGTGTAATCAAAATTTTTGCCTACAAGAATGAGGATGAGCAAATATTCAATCCTGGAACAAATACCTATCAGTTCAGGCTGTCAGACAAGGTCAATGATATCACATATCAAAAGGAGATATCCGGCAAGCCATATGATATTGCGGATATAGTTTGTCACACAAGTTCAAATATCGGATTCAGATAAAAAGTACCCAATATGAAAACCAGTCTTGATACATGGATCGAGAAGGAACATTTCATAGTGGCAAATAGCAATAGGTACATAGTGTTTCCTTACGAAGGGAAAGAAAATTTTCTTTATTTCTACGGAAGACAATTTGCGATCGAAGATGCAGGACCGGTAGCCGAGTTTGACAAAGAAAGCCTCCTGATGAATCAAGACTATGTTAGAAGGAAGCTTGAAACCATCACAAATGAAGAGAACAAGAAAGTCGCTAACATAGATCTGTCTGATGCAGATATGGCAGAGATGTTCATCAGACAGGTAAAGCCCATATTCGAAAACAAACGCAGATACGAGCATTGTACGCGTGAAGACTTCACCATAGAAAATCTGGATGTCGCAAACCATATAGTTCAAGGCCCGATGTTCGCATTCAATGGGTTCCTTCTGGATCTCAGCCCTGGAGCCAAAGAAAACGAGTATATCCACCTTGCAGGCACAAATTATCGGATACACGGAAGCAATCTCAGTGCTGAAAGTCTGAAAAACAGATACCGGACAGAGTTTAGTGAACAGATTAACAAATACTTTGAAACAGAGAGAAACAGGATCAAAGAACACATGAACTCAAAAGATGATGAGGTCCTGCAAGCTGCCCGCAAAGGAGAATATGAGGCTGACGGATATGGTTTTGTCAAGCGGGGCAAAGATTATTTTGTCTTTGCCAACACAGGCACATATTGCCTCTATGAACCAACCACAGATGAATACTTCCAGTTTCCCAATGCCCAAGTCGCAGTCAGGATACAGTCAGGCAAAGCAATCACCTGGGATGATCCAATAATCATGAACAGTTATACCCACCCCGGCCTTGAATACATAGGCCTTCAGATGCAAGAGCTATGCCCTGGTTCTGACCGCGAAAAATATACCCTATATAGACAGCAGGCAAGAAAAAATCCGGAATTGACACCAATAAAGATTGCTGAAACCCTCCAAAATGGCTACACCCAGGTCTTACAAGGATACGTGAGTAAGGATATTGGGTCAGCATGGAAGAAACTCACAGAACCAGTATTTCATGATCTGAAAACTGATTCACCCACAAATATCACAAACAAAAGATGAGTACAGAACGAACAACTCGGCAGGATGCAATTGAAGGTTGGAATCCCGAAGCGCTTGAAACAAGCACCATCGGTATAGTTGGCTCAGAAGCGATCACTGGATTCACCCTTTCATACCTTGCAGGGCTTGGGACCAAACAAATTAAGCTCCTTTGTGGAAAAGGAGATCTCAAACTTGCATATGACGGAGAAAGCCTCAGCAAAATTGTAAAAGCGATCAATCCAACAATCGAGATTGAACACACTACCAGACCACCCTTAGAAGATGACTGGTTGCTTCAACAGTGCCAGGTCATTGTTGATACATCAAACAACCCGTATTTCAAGGAAAGGACCTTCAAAACCGCAAAAGAGAATGCCTCAACCTACATCTCAGCCTCATCAAAAAAAACAAAAGCTTCCATAGTCATGGAAAATTTCGGTATTCCAACCTCCCCGCTTGAACGGGAGATACAGCGTCAATCGTATGCCAGGAAACGTCGCAGCGATATGATAGGTTCAATGGATTATCATCTGAACGAATATGCCAACCAAGCACAGGGCACAATCAGCAGTGCTGCAATCTCAGCGTTGGTCACAGACAAGATCAGATCAGCAATCATGCCTTTAAGAGGGGAAACCAATGAGGCTGGTAAACAGCATCACTTTACAGTCCATACACCAGGCGAAGATAAGTCATATCCAAAGAAAGTCCTGGTGGTGGGAGCTGGCGGCATCGGAACCTATATTGCTCTAAATCTTGCCCTGTTGGGAATGCAGGAGATCCATATCGCGGATCATGACACAGTAAGCATCTCTAACCTGAATCGTCAGATCCTCTACAGGGAAGACGATGCCTTTGAGCACAGGAACAAGGCTCAGACTCTTTGTCAACGACTTCAATCAATAAATCCTGATCCCACATACCGTGCAATACCAAAAAAGATAACTTCACAAGACCGGTGGATCCTGGACCAAGATTACGATCTCATCCTTTCAGGCCCAGACAATCCGGCCACAAGACGTGACCTAAGCCACATTGCTGTCACAGGGAACGTTCCCATAATCAACGGAGCTATCACTCCTTTTGCAGGATACATCAATAGGTACATTCCAGAAAAGACAGCCTGCCTCAATTGCCAGAACGGCTACTATAAGCTACAGATTGAAGAGTATGAGCGCTATTTGGAGAATCTAAGTTGTGCCACAATGCAAGAATCAAACGTGGTTGTCACGAATGCATTCGTTGGTGCCTTTATGGTTGACGAAGCACTAAAATTCTTCAGTAATCAGGACATCCCATTCAACACTGAAACAAAATTTTATTGTGGTGACACCTACAAACTATTCCATGAACCCATTCTTGACTATACCTGTCATATTGAGAACCACACAAGCTGTGAGTCCACCATTCCGCAATTGAGTAAAAAGAAGAAGGTGTTCTGATGCGAGTAGGATTTGAGACCCAAATGAAAAGAAAACTGTACACTAATGTGGACATTGATAGCATGTTTGATACCATCACAATGCCCACCCTCGTCTGGAAAAAGGCAGGACTTTACGCAAACCTGCTATGCGAGATAACCCAGCGAAACCTTGAATGCTCAGGCAGTTTGCTTGCTCCCATACCAAGATGCGATGGCATCGCCACAGAAGTAGAATACAGCACAATCCAGAAATCAGAGCATACGAGAGGAGATGTTTTCTGCTATAATCCTCAGGTATTGCTCAATGACAGGCATTTCAAAAGCATTGGCATGTGGCACAGTCATCCGAATTTCTTTACAGAGCCATCCACCATAGACTATGATACACTACAGGACTACGGAACTCGTGCAAGTACTTTTGGAAAGCCGAACATGTTTGAACTCTACGAGCAAACAAGGAACACCAATGCCTGGGTGATTGAGGAAGAGGGTCAGCGCATACTCACATTAAACGACCACCATAATACCCGCATCACGATTCCCGGTCTGCAGCTTCCGGAGGGCCAAATCCATTACAAGACAGACTTCAGCGAAGGGATCGGCTTCTACTACAGCCTGGTCATCAACAAGAACTCCTTCAAGGAAACAGACCCTGTATCAGAAAAGGACTATCACATGTGCGTAGCACTCGAGGACATCGTCAATCGGGGCACCCTACTCCCCTTCAAGAATCGCTTCAGGACAATCAGGTTGGTTGACATGGATGTGGACTGCCGCATTGATGAGGATGAGATGGTAAACACTATCCTTGATAGCACCATAGTGGATGGCAGACATCTATCAGAGACCATCCCAAAACGACATGTCGTCCCAAAACAATACGATAAGATCCAAGACAGTAAGGAAGAGAGTGCACTAAGACCAAAAGGCACACAAGATCAGGAAGAGAGAAGAGAAGACAGTATACAAGAATATCAAGACACAAGAATCAGACCAGAAGACAAACAAGATAGAAGAGAAGACAGTATACAAGAATATCAGGACAGAAGTATCAAACCAAAAAGCACACAAGACCAGAAAGACAGAAGTATCACCCCAGAGGAAGCCATCAAAGAGTATGAAGAGAATACAGGGATTGAACAAAATGTCAAGGAAACACGCAATTGGAACATAACACGACCCGAACCTCCAAAGCTGCATTACCAACAATACCAAAACATCTATAACTCCATCCAAAAGATACCCGATGAAGGCGACCTGCGCACCCATATCCCTGCCATCGTATCCACCCTGGAAAAGGCAGTGAAGAAGTATGGAGATTCTGACCTAGAGCAGGACGTAAAAAGGATCAGTTTCATGGAAGACACAAAAATGTTCAAGCTACGACTATCTGACATTATAAGATGCCTGGACGACCGTGAATATACAAACACACTCAGGCAAAAGATCCAGGAGTCCCAGGCAAAACCATATGAACCCGAATACGATGCAGCGATACCCCTCTGTGAACATAGGACCCAAGACATCACCCAGGTTGATACAAGCGATAGCGAAGAATGCAAAACCCCTGTTCCAGAATCAACCTACACCGACAAAAATCTCCCCCCATACGAAAGCAGTTCAGACCGTGAACAAAAAGAAGAGGATACATCAACAGGAGCCATCCTGATAGCACCGCATGAGACGTATACTGACACCGAATACGAACAGCCAGCAGATATCATCCCACAGATGAATGGATTCCTCCGGAATCGCAGGCTCTATAGCCAAGGTCTCCTGCAAAATCTCGAAGAGAAAGTCAATAGGCTTAGCCAGATAACATCCAATATCTCATCCCTGTACCAACAGATGGATAAGATAGCTCAAGACATACGATCACGTCAGACCTATATCAGGCAAACCTGTGAAGAGGTCAAGGATCTCCAAGAATACATCAAGTCAAAGCTATACAAAGAACACAGCCCGTGACTGATTGATATGGATGCTCAATCACCCAGTGAATACAACCGTTCTTGAAGTTTGCCACGTTCTGAGTAGCTCATAGTATCCATACGTGCCTCCAAGGATTCAAGCATAGCATCTGTGCTGGGAGCCATGTCCTCCATTATAGCAAGACGCTTTCCGCTTTCAGTATGCAAAAGATAGACCTCACGCTCACCATGCTCATTGGTATAAAGATCTATCTCAAGCCCCCGGGGATCACGAAAATAATTCTGTTCGACAGAAATATTGTGATGCAATACATAATCCTCAACACGGTTGATGAATTCATGGTTCTGTGCACCAAAGTAACAGGAGAACAAGAGCAGTCCAACCGAAGCCCTTGAAGACAAAAGCTCTTTCAGAAAAAAATCCCGCATGCTTGTCCGAGACGTACCGACTTGAGCCAGTTCTTCTATGTGCTTGAATCCCATACTTACACCAACCATTTACTCCTTAAAATGCCTTGACAAAATGATACTGCAAATTCTCCAGTTGTTCCTGTAATTATTTCGGAAATCAGCCACAAACCCATATTAAAGGCGAAGCATTCAACGATATAGGTGATTCAATGGGTTTTATCAAAGGAACGATGAAGGGATTTGTTGCGACTGCTGCACTCGGGGCGCTGGTCACCTATGCCGACCACAAGGACCTTACTGACCCATTCATGGCATTCGTGCAGGGCAAGGCGCCAGTCCACTATACCTATGAGAGAAGTCTTGAGACCATAGAAGAATTGACCACCCCTGACACACAAAAATATCACCCCAGGTTGGTAGCTGTAGCAGTGGACGTCATGAAAGATGATCCAACAGATTACGAGGATCAAATCCTTCAAATCAACAATGCTTATACCACAGAGGGAGGGATGGAAGCGGCACTAAAACAGTTCGAACAACTTGACACAGATATAAGGCAGGAGATTATGACACGCAACCAGAAAAGCTATTTCAAAGAGGTCTCTGAAAGCGTATATAATAATATAAAACAAAAGTTAGGCGAAATAAATGAATATATGAGGTGAAACAATGGATTCTATTGATGATTTGGAACAAAAACTAAGTGAGATACCCGGTATGCAGTCACTTGATGAAGCCCGGGAGCATTACAAACCAGAAAGTGAGCCCTATAATGGAGGTAGAAGCCCCACCAGATCTGAAAGCCATCTACCACAAAAACGAGCCAGGAACGATATCCTGAACGAAGCCTGCGATGCTCTCTACAATGACACCCGAAAGACCCCAGTTGTCATGGACAAGCAAAAATCCGTGCACAGCTTCACAGGAGAACTGGAAAAGCTTTGTCAGACATATAACAGCATGGTCAGCAGAAAAAAGTTTCCCTACCGATTGCTTAAGAGAAAGGAGGGTATGACTGAAGAGCAGGTAGTATCAGAGATCCATAACAAGTTCCATGAAGGATCCCAGCTCATCGGAGTGCTTATCAACGAGAATGAGCGGGCATCTGCAGGTATCAGCAGCAGTTACAAGAGCATAAACGAGCAGATTGAGAACTATACCATGAAGCTCCATGAACGCACCCAGTATATTGAAGAAGCCCTCCCCATATTCAAGGAGATAAAGCAAAAGGTAAATGAATACTCTGACGGGGGCATACCTGAAGACATGGAAAAGCTCAAAGAGTATCACCGGTCTGCAGAGCTTCTCATAAAGGAACAGAGACGGCTCAGCAATTATGTCCATGAGAGCAAGATCCTTGCCAAGCATATCAAGACATACAGGAACCACGCGCTTGAACTCCAGCTCACTGCACAGTTGACTGACATCCAGCTGGCCGACCTCAAGGAGACAGCAGGTGAGATAAAAAAGATCATGGACTACTCCAAATACGTTGAGCCTGCCCAGGAGAACCTCACACTGGGAAGCGCCATGGTCCGCGACATGTACAAAGGGCTTAACCGGTTCATGCAGATCAATTCAAACCTCAAGGAACGCCATACCGAGAAATACATGTCATTGCTCTCGGACTACAATGAACAAAAAAAGCAAAACGACCTCAAGGAGCGATCAGACATCGGACGGCTCAACCAGTTGCAGGAGATAGTGAACGCAAGCAAGCCAAGCTTCCAGGATGAATACAATGACTTCCTATGAACACATGCAAGAGGTATGCAGGAACCTTGAAGCATTGTCACAGGAGAACGGGCTCAGCCAGGTATTAAAGGATCGACAGGAGTTCCTCCAGAAGGTCACCAGCCTTCAGCAACTCCTGTCCATCTATCCCTGGACGTGTATCAACAGAGAAGGCTTTCCAGACCAAGGGTCAACCTATGATGCACTGCACATGGCAGATGAGATCACCCCTGACTTCAATGCCTGTGTTCAGGCCATTCTGCAGGATGACCAAAAAGCCTTCCATAGCGCCCGCACCGATTACCTTAATGCCACCATCCAGCAAAACAGGGACAGCGTTGCCAAGATGAAAGAGTATGAGTCCCCAAACCGATTCTATGAGTTTACCGGACGTTGGGTCCACTATACCATAGACTCTGAACAACCACACCAATGGGAGCATGCCCATTTCAGGGACCTTAATAACCCCCTCATGCCAGCAAACAAGGTGCAGCGTCTCACCCTGGGTCCCATCTATACCAGTGAGAACGGCCGCCAATATCTCCTGGAACCAGGCGATTCCATGATGCTTATCGCATACGAGGAAGCGACCTATCAGAAACGTCGTTCATTCCTCAGGACAACCATGATACCCGAGATACAAGAGCAAAATCTCATAATCACAAACACCGACCGCGACTTCTACGAACAGGCAGAGATCCTCAGACGATGAAAGCGCACCAGCTCAAGGAAAGGCTCAGGGAAATAAGGGATGAACCAGGTCTCATGCTTGACGACACTCACATGGAAGACTGCTTCCAACTCTCCCGTGAGGTCCACAGCATGTGCACAGAACCTCTCCAAAACAAGTCCCAGATTGAGACACTCCGCGACATCTACGAAGAATTCGGGATCAATGCAAACCCTATCTATGATGCCCTGATTGAAGCAGACAACCAGAAAAAAGAACTACAGGAACAGCATCAGGCAGCCTATGAGTCACTCAAAGACCAAGGCCGACACCTTCTTTCAGCCATGGACACAAAGACACCGGTCCAAACGGAATTGCCCAAACAACCCGGCCTGGAACACATCACCCAAACCCTGGAACGGATAGTTCCCCGCATCAATGACCAGAGCTACACAGCCAAGGACTACGCTACGCTTGCAGCCCTCTTCCAGGAAGATGTACCCTGCGGCCCTGTCAACCATTCAGAGCAGGAGACCATCCCAGCAACACTAAAATCAATCCTTGACATGTACGAAGGTCTTGTATCCATTGAATCAGAGGTCTACATCTGGCATGACAAACGGATTGAACTGGATGACTGGACCAAGGAGAAGACTCATGCACTGGCAGACATCACTGGCTACAAAGCAGAAATCAAGATTGAAGAAAGCTATTCCACCATCCGCCTATTCAAGGAAGCCGAGTAAGCTCAACTGGAACTCTCTCTTATACCGATAAGCATACGTCCCCCGTTTCGCACCCTTGTATCCTTCAGTCTTTATGACACAGTATTCAACCTGATCAGACTTACGCAGTTTTTTCAGGGCAACAGAGACAGACTGCGTAGACATGTCTGTCTGTTCCGCAATCTCCTTGACCGTGAACCATCCAGCAGAATTACTATATAAAAAATCATAGACCTCAGGCTGCCCCATATGGGCTATATGTGATATGTCATTTAAAATATTTTCCTTTTAACTTCAATCGAGATTGCCGGCCGCAGCACACGGATGTACCGAGGACAAACCGTATACTCAAATCCCTCAGATTTACAATAGTCGATGATTTTGTCCCGACCAGCCGCATCCTCAAAGGGCACCACCACCACGATTCCCTTACGGTCCGCATGCAGACAGTCAAAATCCTGCTTGATATCATCACAGATCCCATACAACGCCCGCAACCGTCGCGGAAGCTCATGCAATCGGCCCTCTAGGGCGCGAAGATACGCCTGATCGAACGTAGGGACTATATCAAGCGGCTCATGCGCAGCAATCAATCCACCATACCCCACATCAAGTGCTTTTCCCTCCCCAAAAGAGCACACAAGAAGATCCGCTGCCCTCGGATCGCAGATCTCAGAATCACCGATGGAACCCGAGATATCGGCAATCACCAGGCATCCCTGATCACGACAGATATCATAGATCTCATGCATATCCTGGTGAGCAAAATATCCCGCAGGTTGCTCATACAAGAGCGCCGCAGCTGTTGCCGCCTTTTCCCTCAGATCAGACAGGTCAAAGACAGCGTCATCAGTCTTTACCTCAACCACCTCAAATCCAAACTTTGGCGGGAACTGTCTATAGGTAAGCCATCCACCCTGGTCAGGGATCAGGATCTTGTGCCGATCCGTCGCGTCCTGGACAATACCAAGGGCCTCCCTGATCGCAGCATTCCCCCGATGTGTCAAGACCACATAGGCATTGAGCAATCGCCGTAGTTCTTTCATGCACAATAAGAGTAACCACTCATTTTTAAATCCTTAGGCGCAATTGACGCTCCTTGATGACCTTGGCCCCATCCAAAAGATTCACATAGGCAATCCGGTTCTTGGTGCAGGCATACACGAGTTTATGGATCTCCACCTCAAACCCCATGCCCAGCAACCGACTGACACAACTTTTCTGTCGCTCACTCAACTGCTCATGTCCCAGTTTGCATTCGACAAACTTGAACCCATCACGATAGCACAGGAAATCAGGCATGCCATGATGCACCTCGCACAGGTATTGCAGCTCTGGAAGGGACTCCGGAAGCAGCCATTCCAGCTGGCGATATTTCTCATACACTGCAGGATACATCTCACCCCGAAGACAGTGCAGGTACCCGCCCCGAAAGACTGTCCAGCCTGTGCGCTCCAGATTTTTCCTGATTTGTCGCTCAGAAAGCCCGCGTACGACACGATAGTTTCGTTTCATGGGGATATAGACATGCTTGACCCACATGTCCTGCAGAAATCAAGTTCCCTATTAAAAGCTTACAGGTACATGTCCACTGGATCAAGCTCATGGTAGAGATAGGTGCCACTGCAATCCACCAGCACCGAGCCCACTGCAACGGATTCAGGCTCAAAACCCAAAACAAACTCAGTCACACCCTTCAGGCTGGTGCCATTCTGTATCCAATCCTCCACAATCAACACATTTCCGTCAATACCTGTAAGATACGAAGGCTCCGCGTAGCGTGGGAGTCGCACCCTCTGATCCTGACGTTGCACGTGCGAATACCGCAATGGCACCACATGGGGTACCTCATGAAGCCCAGCAAGCAACAGTGCCGGCTCAAACGCCCCGCACGCAACCGGCACGATACAGTGTGGTGATGGCTCGCATTGGAGTTCATATCCAAACATATGCACCGCATCATCAGACCCCCGGAGATGCCGCATCTTTGAATAGCCCCGGGCCCCCGATGCCATAATCCGGTCCCCAAGCCCAAGCACCGCTTCACAGACACTAGCATCGATTCCCTCCCCAGAATAATAGGAGAGAAGTCCTCGGCTTGTGGCATCCATCAACTCATCCAGCACCGTAAGTTCCCGGGGATCATGTTTCCTGAACAGTTTAGTCATGTCAAAAAAATCCCGGTACTGGAATTCTACTAGTCCGTCAAAATACAACTGCGTAATGGCTAGAAGGGATTCCTTCACATAATACGGATCATTCTCTCCATCCAACATCTCAAGCCACGCTGGCAGTGTCAATCGGGGAGAAAAGCTGTTCCATCGATCCGTCCCATAGGTACTGATGATATCAAATGAGGGAATCATGCACCTCAAGATTAAGGAATAGTATAAAAAGTTAGTCCTTTTTGAGGACAAACAGCGAAAAGGATGGAAACCGATTCCATTTGGCATACTCATTCCCGTCTATCCGCTTTGCTTCTGCTATGGGCTTGCAATCCACATAATCCACAAGCGAAAGTCCGCTGTTCAAAAGGGTTTTAAGATAGGTTTGATAGGTGCGATGATACACCTTCACTGAAATCTGAGAACTGATCTGATAATCACGTTGTCCCTCATCAAAATAATCCCCATAATATCGTACGTCGCCATCACGACCAGCAATCCCTACCAAGAGTGTGAAATCTTCCCCCTTATATTGCCGCAGACCACTTGAGAGCACAGGGTTGGGGATCGAAAATGCAAACTTGCCCTGGGACCGCAGTATGCGATTCACCTCCCCCAACAATCCATTCAGGTTCTCGACAAAATGCACGCTCTGGGATGAGACAACAAAATCAAAGGAACCATCTTCAAACGGAAGTGCCTCATTCATGTCCGCGACCGTGAATATCGCACCAACCACCCGCTTTCGGGCCAGATCGATCCGTGGTTGTGACTTATCCAGGCCATGGACCTCTGCGCCTGCTTTCAGGTAGTACCAGAGATGATTTCCATTTCCGCAGCCAAGATCCAGAATCTTCTTTCCCTGAAGGTCCCCAAGGGATTCAACCATCGCTGGTAACTCAATATGCAATTCATTGCTGAACATCTCTTTTTGTGGACCTTGTTTTTCTTCCATGCCCACTAGCCTATGTTACAAATATTTAAAGCTAGCGGTATTTCCTTGGAGAATGGAATACTATGACAGCATTGCACAGGGATACAACGAACTCTATGGTGATGAGCAACGCCAGAAACTGCAGGTCATCAGACAGAAGCTTCAGGTATCCCCTACCCACAAGCTCCTCGACGTGGGATGCGGCACCGGCATCTCTTCAGACTTTCCCTGCCATACCCTCGGCATCGACCCGAGCCTCCAGCTCAT
Source organism: Nanobdellota archaeon (assembly GCA_051819765.1). GTDB lineage: Archaea > Nanobdellota > Nanobdellia > Woesearchaeales > JACJVW01 > JBNJGT01. The sequence continues at coordinate 591 of JBNJGT010000034.1, read as the reverse complement.
AAAACAGGCCAAGAACGCAATCTGGGCGTCCGCAGAAGACCTCCCCTTCCCTGACAATGAGTTTGATATCGTCATCTCAGTAACCGCAATCCAGAACTTCTCTGACATCCCAAAAGCCCTCTCTGAGATGCACCGCGTCGCCAAGGACCAGGTAGTGATAACATTCCTCAAACACTCCTCCAAACGCCAGACAATCGAGCATCATATCAAGGAGACCTTCTCCATCCGCGAGATCGTAGAAGAACAAAAAGACATCATCTTTTTCTGCAACAAGCTTGACGCCCGACTTTCTTCATGAGAACACCTATCCCCTCTCTGGACAGATTACACCCATGCCCGGAAAACCCACGGAAAATGTAGGGCAACCACAATAAAAGCTCTTGAGTTGGTTTCCATACAATGGTTTCCACAAAAGAGATTCTAAAAAATGCTATAGCCGGTATGGCTGGCCTGGTCCTTGCAACAACGCTACTGGAAGGAGGAAGTATGTATCCCAAGTTTGACACATAGGAATTTTTACCTATTTTAATAGTATGCATTTGACAGTTTCTTAATTATTCAGACTTCTTGTATCCTCGTAATTTTACAATC
>JBNJGT010000033.1:0-18231 GCA_051819765.1 Nanobdellota archaeon | reverse complement strand
CGAGCACGCGGGTCATGAAACTTTTTCCGTGATGGACATTTCTTTTTGTAGGTATATTTCTGATGGAGCCAACCTTTAGTTCCATTGCAACCCCGTCGACAATATTTGATTTTTAATTCCACTAGAAATTTTTTTGAAAATATTCTCATCACGAAGCGATTTGGGTGACCCGAGCACGCTAGTTGTGGTGGAGCCATGCAATCTTTCCGTAGTAAAGACCTCAGCAGAGGAAAATGATCCATTGGGCCTGGCTTTGTGATATCCTGATTGTAAGGTTTATACTTGTCTTTGAGGTGTTGTGCGTGAAAACATTTATAAACCAAATAAGTCAAGGTATCTATGTGGCGATGGAACGGTTATTTGTGAGTGTGGGCTTGACTACCGTATTGATTCTTTTGGCTACATTCATTGTCGTCCCTCAGTATCCTCTCACTGGTATGGCCACGTATGATCCCACTGTCACTTTACATGCGGGTGACTATGAGGTTGCCTTTTCGGTGTTGCAAGAACACAATCTCTCTTCTGAGCATGAACAGGTGATTGCCCAGCTTGAATTGCGAGACAATCTGAATACGCATGACCTTCGCATCCTAAAGCACCTTGTTGAGGATTTGGACCCTGCCGTGGTGGAAGATATCAAGGATGCGCTGGGCTACGTAGGCGATCGGCGTTCCTACCTGGTGGAGTTCCAGCAAAGAAAAGTGGGGGTCATGTCAGTGGATTCACTCCATACCACCTTCAGAGAAGATCTGCAGAATCTGCGTGGAACCACCTTCTCATCAGCAAGCGTTTCATCTCCAAGCAGAACGCAGTCCTTCAGACGTGTGTTCAATGGCATGCGAGTACAACTCTCTGATGAAGAGTATTCACAGGTCAATTCATTCCCCTATGTGAAGAAGGTCCATACTGATAAGAGAGTAGATGCTCTGGTATGGGACTCAAAAAAGTCGATTGGGGCGTTGCCACAACAGATGCCTGGAATGTATAATGGCAGTGGTATCACCATCGCTGTCATCGATACCGGCGTCAATTATAGCCATGACGCATTCGGGAACTGCACTCAAGAGGATTTTTTCAAAGAGCAGTGTGATAAGTTTGGACCCGGGTATGACTATGTGAATCTTGATGCGGACCCGATGGATGATCATGGCCACGGCACGGGTTGTGCAAGCATCGCGGCTGGTTTGGAAGGGATTGCACCTGGTGCCACCATCATCCCGTTCAAGGCTCTGGATTCAATGGGTTCCGGGAGCATGTCGGATGTGATTGCAGCGATAGAGCGCGCTGTTGATCCCAATCTTGATTTCGATCTCAGCGACCATTATGATGTCATCAGTATGAGTCTGGGAACTGAAGGCAAACCTGATGATCCTGTTTCACAGGCAGTGGATAAGGCTGTTGAAGCAGGTGTTACGGTAGTTGTTGCAGCCGGAAATTCTGGTGAATGGCGCACGATCGCAAGCCCTGGCTGTGCTAAGGGGTCAATTACTGTGGGTGCCAGTTGCCGGGATGACCAGTTGGGTCACGAGACGAATTGTTATTCACAAATCGCGGGGTTCAGTTCGAAAGGGCCAAGTTATGGGTCTTTGAAACCTGATGTTGTAGCGCCAGGTGTCGCGATCTGTGCTGCTTCGATCACAGATGAGGAGGATTCGTGTGGTGAGGGATATGCAGAAGGGTCTGGTACCTCTTTGGCAGCCCCTATGGTTGCGGGTGCAGCAGCACTCTTGCTCGAGGCACGACCATCCTGGGAACCCGTAGATGTCAAATCAGCACTTCGGGTAACAGCAATTGATCTTGGGGTTAGCCCTGCTTCCCAGGGAATGGGATTGATTAATGTCTCTGAAGCCTTGAGTCTTACTGTCCCACCTCATGCCTACATCGACCGTTTAACTAATATTGAATACAAATGAAAGCTTTAATCATACTATTAGCACTGTTGATTGCTGGATGTGTTAGTGTTACCCCTGAAGCTCATGTGTCTGGAACATCTGAGATAACCGGCCATGTGTCAGGTCCTTATTCCCTTGAATATGGTATCACGGATGGGTCTTACATGCCAATGCATAGTGTATTCTCTCAAGACGGTAATGCTTCAGGTGTTTTGGGTTCCTGGAATACTGTGGCTATGGATGATGGGAAGTATTATGTAAAACTCCAAAGCAATGGAGCCACAGATTATTTCTTTGTGGAAGTGGATAATCTGCATATCAGTTCACCTGAAGCGAACAGTACCATACCTGCTGAGGATTTTCTTGTTATCAAGGGCTCAGTGAACGGGAACATATCCTCTTTTAGCGTATGGTACAGGAAGGAAGGGGGTTCATGGACCAATGAAGGCCTCAGACTGAAGGATGGCGGCCAGGGGCCGGTCTCTGAGGCAACCCTTGCAATACTCAATACCTCTGTCCTTGATACCTTTGGTATCTATGAGATTGAATTGCGGGGTGGCAACCAATCTGAACGTGTCCGTCTCAAGTATCTTGGTGCTGATGCGTATGAGCCTGATGATACCATCAATACCTCTAAGGTCCTGTCAGGTCTGCAGAAACGTACTATATTCCCCTCATCTGATATTGATGTCATGGAACTGCCTGTTGAGCCTGGTTCATACTTCATTGATCTCAAGCATACAAATCTCCATTATATCACATATGAACTGTACGATGCTGAATCTAATAGGTTGTATGGAGATACGCGGTATACGAAAAATCTTGTGCGAATAGTCTTTGATGTAAACTCTTCTGGGCCTTATTATCTCGCGGTGTCAAGCTATTATGGGGAGGGTACCTATACGGTTACAATGGATGAGTATGTTGATGCTGATAATGATGGTTCACCTGCATCTGTCGATTGTGATGATACTGACAGCTCATGGGTTGCGCCATATCCTGGTCTTGAGGTTGATTCTGATGTCTTCTTTTGCAATGGGACCTATGATGTGGGATCTGTCATTTCGGTCCAAGATGGTGCATCAGTGACCTGTGACGAAACAATACTGGATGGAACCGGGTTTTATGTTGGTTCCGGAGCCTCAATTACAGGTTGCACGGTTGTGGATTCTTCATTTGGGGTGTATGCAAGCAGATATCTTTTGCTGTCAAGAGAGGCAATCACTCTTTCTGATATGATCTTTCGCAACTGTACTGATGCTCTTGCGGTGGATTTTGGTGGAATAAATGTCAGCTCACTCTCTGTGTCTGATTCTACTTTCAAGAACTGTGATCATGCCTCATATTCGCTGAATTCAAATATCTCACTCAGTGATTCAACATTCTTCAATTCTGCAATCTATAATTCTGGTGGATTACTGCAAGTGGATGGTAATGTATTCGACTGCCGGGATTGTGATGCGATCATAACCAGCAAGTCTTCCTATTTTCCTGAGATCACAGATAATCATATTAGTGGTGGAAATACGGCCTTGCACCTCCTGTACTCAAACAAGGGAACTATCGTCAATAATACTTTCACCAATTCACAAATGAGTGTCTATCTTTTCTCAGCTGCCGATAACAATTTCACTGATAATATGATCTTCAATACGACGTATGGGGTGTATATCGAAGGTGGCAGTGAGCATAATATTTTTGACCGTTTTGTTTTCAAGAACACCAATTATACTGTGTATAATAATCAACCGGAGTCTGTATTTTTCAAGGATACCGAGTGGGGAGTCGAAGAGGTCCAGAAGCATGTCTACGATCATCATGATGATGAGACCCTGGGCTATGTCAATATGAGTGTAGTGTGTTCAGAGAATCTCACCCTCAACCTGACCGAAGATTTCTCTTTGTGTGAAGGAGATTATTACCCCTCCTCTGATATCATGTTTGCTGCGGATGATATCTCGCTTGATTGTCATGGATCTAGCATACATGGTCGTATTGTGATTGATGAGCGGAAGGGTATCACGCTTAAGCGCTGCAATGCTTCTGTTGTGGTTCGGGATTCTGAGAACCTGCGTCTCATGTCAAATGTATTGCCTGTCTTCAATGCAAGTTATCTTATGCATTCTGAATTGAAGGGGAATACTTTCGGGACTTCCCGACTACGTGATTGCTTCAATAATTCCTTTCGTGTGAACGAATTTGCTGGAGTGTTACTTAATGACTCCTATTCCAATACCTTTTATGACAACACGTTTGCAGAATCTGGTGTTCGTGATATTGATGGGTATGCCAACCGGTATATCTCAAATGATTTCAGTAGTGGGTTCATATTTAGTGGAACTACTATGGCGGCAATACCAATAAATGATCTGGAGGTTGCTTTGCAATTCTTTGGAACAGAGCGGTTCGTTGTGAGGGATAATCAGATCAGCGCAGAAACCGGTATCGATGTCCATCATGTGTCATCGACTGCATCTGTCTCAAAGATCATCCAAAATAATACGTTCAAGACTCAGATCGCTATCATGAACCGTGCACCGATCCCATTACTTGCACCGGGTAATTATTTTGGTACTTCGAATGTGGAGGATGTATTGATAGATGATACTGATAACTCCAGTTATGGGCCGATTTTGTATGGGGATACGCAGACTGTCAACCTTACCGAAGCGTGTGTTGATTCGGATGGTGAAAACTACTATACCAGAGGCAGGCTTACCTTTGAGATGAATGAGTACTATGACTCGTGCATTGATAATGGAACCTTGCGCGAACAGTTCTGTGTCTCAGATTCTGTCAAAGGGACAGTGGAGCATGAGTGCCCTTGTGCTGATGGAGCCTGTCTTATGAAGTGCTTTGACTCTGATGGCGGAATGGATTTCTATACCGCAGGGTATGTTGAGGGACTCTATGAGGGTAAACCGGATGAGCAAGAGGATCGGTGCTATAATGGAACAGTGCTTGCAGAACGCATCTGTTCTCCAAATGGGGATTCCACCATCAAGACTGTGAAGACGAAGTGCCAGGATGGGTGTGTTGATGGCGCTTGTGTAAATGTTTCTGGACCCGTCATGATGTGGGAGGATACATGGGAGGCAGGTGACATGGCCTATGCCATTGATTCCACGCAGGAACATGTGTATGTTAGCGGACAGCATGATTTTCATACTGTTGTCTATGATCGCATGAACGGCAGGGTTGTATGGAATTCCACGTATCCAGGTAATTGGGTTGGAGACCTTGCTGTCTCAGACGGTGTGTACCTCACGGGGATGAATGAGGACGAGAAATTTTATACACTGAAGGCTGAATCAAATACTGGTGACCAGATTTGGTCAAGAGAGCTTGGGGATGGAGAGGGAACTGGTCTCGCAGTCTCTAATGGGACGATTTATGTTTCAGGGTATGATGGTAGTGGTCAGTTCTACATTGCTTCATATCATGCCAATGGTTCGCTGCGATGGAGCAAGAAGGAAAGCAATGGTCAGGCTGGGGCACGGGTGGCTGCAAACGGCGCTGAGGTTTATGTTGGTGGACGGACTCAGTCTTACGATATGTACCTGATCAAATACGATGCTCTCGGGGAGAAACTCTGGGAGATTGAAGATGAGCAGTATGGCATCATCCGTGACATGGATTATTCTGATGGTCTCTATGTTACAGGTGGATCCTTCTATGTCTCTAAGTATTCACCGTCGGGAGACCTTCAATGGGTGAATGCGGAGATTGCTGGTTCAGCTTCTACTTTGGCTGTCTGTGATGGGGTCTATGTCGGAGGTGTACCTTATTCCGAAGAGGGTTATCTCATTGTAAAATATGATGATGAGGGGGAGATAGCGTGGAATATCACAAACGAGTTAGGACGATATCCTCTTGGCATCACGTGTAATGGCGGTTATTTTTATGTTACAGGCTATGATGATAATGATGATTACTATACAGCGGCTTACAAAGACTTGGCTCATCATTGTTTTGATGGCATCAAAAATCAGGATGAGCGAGATATTGACTGTGGAGGCTCTTGTTCACCATGTGGGAACTGTTCTGATGGTATCCAAAACCAGGGTGAAGAAGGTGTTGATTGTGGCGGGCCATGTGCACCGTGTGAGGCAACCTGTTCAGATGGTATCCAAAACCAGGGTGAGGAGGGTGTTGATTGTGGCGGGCCGTGCTTCCCGTGCGTTACTGCAAAGGTCTTTGATCAGGAGGGCAGCGGTATCGTGTCAGTCCCGTTGGTCATTGATGCGCGGGTTCCTGTCTCACAGATTACTGTCAACTTATCCTATGATCCTATGCTGGAATTGATCAATGTGACGCGTAATCTTCCACATGTCTATTCTCATGAACCCGGGCTTTATCAGGGACGTGTTCACCTGAATGAATCATATTCTGGCGTCCTTGTGGAACTGGTCTTCAATGTGACTGAGTGCTCTTCAACCCAGTTGCATCTTGGCGGTTCTGCGCAAGGATATGAGGTGGCAACCAGCAGCGGTTCCTTCAGTTGCATTGGCGGGGTGGACGCCCAAGGGGTTGATACGCTTGGCAAGACGGATGGTGATTCTGAGCTTGCCGCTGGCAAGTCGAGACCAAAGGGGCAGGCAGAGACCTCATTCTCGTATACTCCGTATGTGTCTTTGTTCGTGCTCTTCCTTATAGGGGTAGTGGTCTTCGCAGTTGTTTTTGGAGGCAACACTGTCAATAGAGAACTTGAGAATTACTTGCAGGAGAATCATCTTAAGGGATATGAGATGACGGTCCTAAAAGAGCAGGCCCGTCAACAAGGGTGGGATCATGCACTTGTGGAACGGACAGGTTCGAATGTCCTGGAACGGAACACAAAGTATTTGCATGAATACATAGACTCATTATATGCGAAGGGGCTCTCACCTGAACAAGTACGTGAGATGCTCAGGAAGTTTCCCCAAGACCTGCTTGGACGATTGAAGTGAGTTCATCGTTCCATTTTGCAAGGTCAGTGTAAAGGTGACTGTTGAATGATTCTCTGTACTGGGGCCTGGACTCTAGGAGCTCCATTGTTTTTGCCTCTATCGTCTGGAATTCCTTATAGGCCACGCTGAGGTCTTTCCCTTTGTTGGCGGATAATAGGTTCTGAGAGGATTGTTTGTATTCTATGAGTGCTGATCTGAGTTCCCTGAAGTAGTCGGCATCGTTGATGTAGTGGATTATTGTTTTGGTTTTTTCAGTCTCCGGAATAGTCTGGTACTTTCTGAGTCTTGTCTCGAAATCACTTCTTTTGACCAGTGTGGGCAATTGCTGTTCAATCGCCTGGATATCACTCTCTAAGGATGTTTTGGCTTCTTCTTTCTTTTGTTCGATTGCTTTTGTCTGGCTGAGTCTTCTGTTTGTGGATGCCTCCGAGGATAGGTTATGATAGATCGCCTCTACCACGTCAAGTGCATGAAGGGCCTGGTCATACTGCATGGTTCTTATGTGCAGGTTGGCTTGTTTGAGATGCTTTTTTGCGTTCTTGTAGTTTGATCTGAAGTGATCCTCTCTTTGATACGGTTGCAGGAGCTCTTTCATGCGGGGACTGAGGTGCTGTTCTTTCTTTATGGCGCCTAAATATACCTTTGTACCTTTTTGTAGCAATTGAAGGGACTCGGTGATGTTTCCTTCGGTCTGTTCCTTGATCTGTCTGTATTTTTCTTCAACCAACTCTTTATGTGTCCCATGAGTCTTTTCGCTTAGCAGTTCCAGGATCTGATGGGTCGTATCAGGATGACGTTTCTCATGGATGCAGCCAGCAGAGGTCTCAAGGTTTGCCACGTATTGGTTGAGCACGTCTGACATGTATGATCTCAGGTACGTCAATTCGGTCTGTATCACTTCCTGTATGGGTTGCAACTCTTTGGAGAGTGGATGGTCCATCTCGGTTATCACGTCTTGGATTCTCAGGTATTTTTCTGGCATGTCTGTCCTTATCAGGCTTTTGAGCTTCCTGAAGCTGTCTTCTATGGTCGCAAGCTTTTCGTAGTCGTGTTCCAGGGCAGAGAGGAGTGTGCTGTGCTCATCTTCCTCCTTGTAGATATAGTTGAGCAGTCCCAGTTCACGAAGTGTGTGGCCAAAGCCAGTAGCCATCTCCTGGCGAAAGTTTACCACGATCTCTTCGCTCGTCTTCTGGGCGAGCGTATCATACAGATGCCTGCGATAATTGTCCCATTGGATGATGCGTTCTTTTGCATCTCTTTTAAGTTGTTGCATCTCCTGGTTGGACCCGGTGCTCTGGAGTCCGTTCATGAGTTCAGTGTAATTCTGTATGAAGCCTTCAAGGGTTGCTGTCTGTTTGTAAAGTCTTTTCAGATGGTTAAGACTGCTTGTGCTTTCTCCTCGCTGAAATGTATTCTTGATGCCTGCCTGTTCTCTGATCTCAACCTTTATGTTAGGGTCCTGTGCGCAGAGGTATAAGAATTTCTGAACTGTATACAAGGTGAGCGCTGTGTCACGATCCCAGAGCGTTCGTGGAATCTTGTTTCCGTGTCTGCGCAGTTCTCTCTCCTGGTCCTTGACGATGGCTTTTGTTCCTTCCAGGCGGTAGGCATTATCCTTGCTGTCCCGGGGAAAGAGCTTGAGTGGATGCAGATACTCACCTATCTTTGAGATGTCTGTACCACGCTTGCGACTCATGTGATTGACCAGGTCCTGGAGGTTTCCCTGGGACTGCCTGTTGCAGTCATATACTATGGTCAGTGTACGTTTCTTCCCTGAGAGTGCTTGGCCTGATTCATGCGCCGCATGGATGCGCTGGATGCGCTCTTCAAGACTCATTTGGTTCACTTGTATAGGTAGGGTAGTGTTCTTGTATGTTTGCTAGTTCCTTATTCATATCCAGTTGTGGGTCAAGGTAGATTCCTGCCTGGGATTTTTGCCTTCCCCGTGACTTGCTATCCCGCCATAAGGACTCTGCAACATGAAAGGGGGAAAGATTTGCCCCAATGTAGAACCGTGGTGCCTTATTGCGTGTGTTCATCTCATCCTCAAACTTATCATAGAGGGTTTTTTGGTCAGGGTTTTCCATGTCTTCATTCCCGAAAAAGTCAAGTCCCTCTGGATATCGTTGCTTGATAAGGGCTGCATAGGTCTTGTTGGTGGGGTCTTCGATCTCGTTTATGGCAGGGTCTATGAGGACATCCTGGGTCTTATTGACAGTGCTTTGATGGTCATAGACAAACCGGATACCCAGGAGTTCAAACAATTCTGCACCTTGTTTCTTTTCTTCCCAATAGAGTTTTTGGGGGTGGCTTTGTGGAAGCAGGTCAAGCTTTTCCTTGAAGTTGGTCGAAGTCTCGACATCTACGATATAGTCACTGATCTCATCGGCGAGAATATCCGGCGTAAGACGTACCAGGGAATCAAGCAGCTGCACGAAGGGATCACCGATCAATAGGTTTGATGTATGTCTCTCCCGGATCTCTGCCAGCTGGTCAAGGGTCTGTTGGGGGGTCTGCTTGTATTCTGTAACATACCTGCGGTTGGAGATTCCTTTACGGGACATGATTGTCTGATCCAATTCACTTATCTCGTTGTGGTCCGTCGGTGGGTTGTAACTCTCAATAAGCTTTATGGTCGTTGGATGCACATACTGGAGACTCTCATGGTTCCCTTCTTTGAGCGAGTGTATATACTCTTTTGCGCGCATGATGTCATCCACTGTGGTGGTATATTCCATGCCATGGGCTTTACCACCTTTCTCTTCCATGATTTGATGGATCTCCTGTTCCTCATCAGTCTTTGCTTTGAGGGAAAGCAGGAGCATGGCAAGGCGGGCGTTTTGCATGCTTTCGACCTTGTTGATGATCGCGTTTTGATTGTGGACATATTGTTTGGCGATCTCCTCATTTGCTTCACGTGTCTTTCTTGTGGGAGTATGCACGATACCGGGGCTGAAGCTGTCATCTGATGATTGGAAGGGAATCAGTCCTGATTCGTTACCGTAGTCTATTGGAAGTATCTCCATGCTACCGGGCTTCTCCTGATAGACCGGGATGATCTTGATGAAGGATCCGGCGTGACCCAGGATGCTGGTGAGTGATTCCTTCTCATCTACGTGAGATACGGTGGTGTCAGCCTGCAGGATATCCTGCCATCCTCTATGAGGTGTGGGGTTGATGTCTCCGGAATCCTGGCGGGTGTGACGATTTTTCTTTAATATCTCGATGATGTCTCCAATCTCCTGGGAGTTCCTGAGGCTTTCATTGGCAAGTTTGTTGGTCCGTTGATCCAGGGTATCATAGCTATAGTGGCCGGTCTCAATACGGGTCACCCGGTCCCGCTCTTCCTCATCAAATGGTCTCTGGAAAAACAGTGAACGCATGGCTGCTTCAACCTGTTCACCGTACTGCTGGATGAAGAGACTCTCCTCAGTAAAGGTCTGGAGAAGCCGTGCTTTGTAGTCTTGTTTGTGTGGATTGGTTTGGGGCGTCTCTTGAAGCGCTATCTCTTGTGATGGTTCGTGGGATGGTCCATAGGATGATTCATAAGGTGTTTCATCGCTTTCCAAGGGGATTGGTTCTTTGTCATCCACGTTGGAAAGGGATGCAAAATAGTGCTCTTGCTCTTCATCTGTTTCGAAACCTTGTGGTACTTCTTGCCTTTTTTTGAATAATCGCATGCTATCACCTGTATCTTATATGGAATGTCTTTGTTTGAATATCACAGTCTAACCTGAGGTTGAGTCTCTCCACATGCTCAGTTGAGAGGATATGTGTGCCAGGATAGACATACCATCTGCCGGGAATGGCTTCATCGTTTTTTGTCAGGCTTACTTCGTGGGAGGATCTCAGTTGTCGGTAGGTCAGCCAATCGCACTTCCTGTCGTGTGCACTTTTTATGAGCTTGTTATGCCATCGTTTGATATTGACAACCTCGTGGTCTTGGAAAAGGTCTGTCATGAGCCGGTTGAGGGGGTAGGGTTCAGTGACCCTGTAGCCGGTGACATTGTCATGTCGCCTGAGTACCTCGCATGCTTTGCGGTACAAGAGGGTTGGAGTACTGCATCGGTCTGTCGCAAGGTATTGAAGGTCACGCGCCTTGGCCTTATTTTCGCTTGTGACGTGGTTTTCCAAGAGGGTTCCCAGCTCATTGTTGAGGTGGTGAATGTTGCCTGTGTTTGTGCTGTACTCCTTGATGTGATGCCTGAATTTTCTTGGGCCTTCAAAGACTCTGTCACAGATAGTGTCTGCGTCCTCATCATTCATGTAAAGCGCAATCCTTCGACGGAATTCCTCAAAGGATGCTTGATCTTTGGCCCAGTGGCGCAGATCACCACTCTTTTTCTCTGCGATGCTTTCGATCCTGAGCGGTTTCCCCGAAAGTATGGACGCGATGCGCTTTTGCCTATAGCGTGTTGACGTATATGCGCAGTATGCGGCCAGCAAGTCTTTTATGTACACCCCTATCCCTCCGGGTTTTGAATATATGGCGTTTTATATACTTTTTGATTTTAACTACTGTACCATAACTACTTTATGAGCCTCTTCTCCTGGCAATAGAAGTCCAGGAGTGTCTGAAATTCTTTTGTCTTTCCCATGTATATCTCATTCTTTGGGTGGAGTAGTTGGCGCAGCAACGTGGTGTAGCCATCAACCCCGAAAATATGCTTGTTGATGTAGCTTCCGTCATGGCGATCGTTGAGTGCCTGGTCCAAAAAATCGTTGACATTGGCAAGATAGAGGTGGTTCTCTTTGAGGTCGGGGTTTGTTTTCTTTGCCTCTTCCACGATGCTTTGACTTTCCTGACGGAGTTCGTCGAAAAACAATTCCTTGTAGATCTGCCCGGCAATCTTGGTCGGTCCCTCTGTGCTCATGCCTACCCGTTTGTAGCCTCCTGTGTCGGTTGTAAAGACGACCATCATGGTCATGGTCTCCTCCGGATGTGCGGCTCGGTCATAATAGGGGTTGAAGTGACTGACAAAAAGGGATGTGCGCTGCTTGCTTTCTGTGCCGGTCTTTCCGGACACGAGATTCGTGTGTTGCTTGAACTCTGACCGCATGCTTTTTCCAGAGCCGTGGTTGCACACGCCATACAGGATATCCAGTTCGTTTTGACGTGCGTGTTCATCCTGGAAAAGGAGTGTGTGTCGATCGTCTTTGGTGTGAATAGTTTTGTTGTTGTGAGTGATGCTTGTGATGAAGGATGGTTCTTTGAAATATCCGTCGAGAAATGCTGTATAGATCCCTAACCAGTCCTGAACTGGTACACTGGAGGCTCCGATGCCAAATGGCCAGTACCGGGCGTCATTGCGATCGTATTCAAGGCCGATCTTCTCAAACCCTGCGAGCATCGAGTTTCGTATGATATCCTTAGTATAAAGACGAGCGAATATGGTATTTACAGAGAGGATCTGGGCTTCCCGGAGGGTATATTCTTCGCCAAGTGGTCGCTTGGATGAGTAGTGATACCAGTTCCGGGGTAGCCAAAGGGAGCGTCCTTCGCTTTCCACGAATTTGAACTCAAGCGGTCTGTCCTCGAATGTTGATGAGGGACTCATCCCGGCATAGGCCATGGCATAATAGGCTGTGACTGGTTTGATGGTTGAACCTGGTTGGATTGTTGCTTCCTTGTTCATCATGTCAATCGTGATGCCGTTCTTACGGAACTGGTTTGAGCCGATATAGCTGATAATATCTCCTTCTTTGTCTATGGCGATGATGCCGATGTTCGTGTGCTCCTTCATGTACTGGATGAACTCGTCGAAATCTTTGTAAGGCGGGTCCTGGTACCGTTTCTTGTCCTTTAGCCATGAGTGCTTATTCCGGCGCCGAAGGGTTTTTTCATATTCTTCACTGTGCAGAAACTTCTGGGTTATCTCCTTTATCTGGTCTGTCAATTCCAAGTCGATGTCTGTGTTTATGACAAAGTCTCCTTCCTCTTTCAAGAGAAGATCCCTTCCTGATACCTCTCGACCGTCAATTGTGTATGTATTCTGGGTGACCGCGCGGATGATATTCCAGGTCGACCATTCTTCTTCACCGTATAAGGGATCAGTGAACTCTTTGAATCCAATAGCCCTGATGTCTCTTTCGTTCTTTATGCGCCACTTGTCCATTTCTTCATCGGTAATCTCTTCAAGGGAGTGGAGATGGGCAAGGGCGTGATTGATCTTGTTGATGCCTGCTTGGGCATGGCTGCGTAAGGACGGTGAGAGTTCGTCTAGTTCCTTGCCATTCACAATCTGGTAGAATGCGCGGATCCGGTTGTGATTGGGGATTGTGGATCCGAGGGTGACAACCTGCTGGAGGTTGGTCGTTTGCAGGTCATGGCCAAAATAGTTTCTTGTGGCTGCGGGAAAGCCATAGATATTGTTTCCAAGCGGTACTGTGTTGATATAGAAGCTGAGGTTTCTCTCTTTGCCGAACTTTGAGACGAGATTGTAGGAGTAGACGATCTCCTCGAGCTTGTTGAGGATGGTCCGGTCATCATTGTGCAGCAGTTTTTTTGCGTTCTGCATCACGATGGTGCTGCCTCCCCGGGTGTACCCGTTTATCATGGACAGGGTCGCTCCTGCAAGATTATACCAGCTGACCCCTTCATGGACAAGAAAGGTGTTCACATGCCAGGGGTTGTTCTCATGCTTCATGTAGAGCTGATCCTCACACGCCAGTAGCCCTTGCTTGACTTTGTGCGGGATGTCATTATCGATAATTCGCTTTCCGAAGCTTTTGATGGTTTTTCTATCCTTGTCAACGATCCTGACGGAATGGGTGTAGGTCTCCAGAGAGTCGGGAAGCAGGGGGATATCGGCAATCTGATGGACTTGTTGGGCAACATATTTGAATGGCTTGTGTTGCATCTGCGTGGGGGCGTAGTTTGTCAGGATAAGCCCCATGATGCCTATTGCTGTGAGGGATGCTGCCTTGAGAGCACCTTTTCCTGCTTTCTTCGAGAATTCGAATAGCAGGCCGGGTGGGAAATACCCCCGACTAAGAGAATGCGCATAGCGTTCGTATTTTTGTTCAGTTCGCGCGATACCGCGAAGTTTACGGGTCTGTCGGGGAACCGACAGTTTCTCCTCCAGCCCTCCCATGGGCAATCCTGAATTTCGTGGAACTTTTTAAAGGTTTGGTTAGTCACTACTGTGAGATAGTCTTGCGCAAGCTTTAAAAAATGGTGCCTCTTCTGTCATGGGTATGTATACTCTCGGGATTGAATCGACTGCCCATACATTTGGCGCAGCAGTGATACATTCAGAACGGCAAGTCCTCTCAAATGTCAGTCGGGCTTTCAGCACCGAAGCAGGGGGGATGCTTCCCCATGAAGTCGCAACCCATCATGTCACTGTGTTTGATTCAGTGATCCGGGAGGCTCTTGCAACGGCAGGGGTTGAGCTCAAGGACGTGGGATTGATCGCTTTTTCCCAGGGACCAGGGCTTGGGCATTGCTTGCGCGTGGGGGCTATTGTTGCCCGGGCGCTTGCAGCACGGATGGAGCTTCCGCTGATTGGGGTCAACCATTGTATAGCGCATCTTGAGATCGGCCAGATGCTGTTTTCAAGTTCTGATCCGGTGCTTTTGTATGCTTCGGGCGCCAATACCCAAATCATCGCTTATGAGGGGGGGCGGTATCGTATCTTCGGTGAGACCCTTGACATCGGTATCGGCAATTTTTTGGATTCGGTGGCACGTCGGATGGGAATCGGATTTCCAGGTGGGCCACGGATCGCGGAGCTTGCGACGGGTTCCTATGTGCAACTTCCCTATGTAGTGAAGGGGATGGATGTCTCATTCGGCGGGCTTTTGACTAATGTGACCCAAAAGCTGGATCGATATTCAAAGGAGGACCTTGCGTATTCTGTGCAGGAGACAGCCTTTGCCATGCTTGTGGAGGTGAGTGAGCGGGCCCTTGCACATACTGAGAAGAAGGAATTGATTCTTGGTGGGGGTGTTGGATGCAATACCCGATTGCAGGAGATGCTGCGGTGTATGTGCGATGCTCGTGGCGTGACTTGCCATATCCCTGATAACGAATTTCTGGTTGACAATGCGGCAATGATTGCCTGGCTTGGCTACCTTGAGTATTCACATGGTGTCAGGACTTCTGATTCCCGGATTCGTCCGTATGAGCGGACTGATGAGGTTTCTGTTTCGTGGCGTTGAATATCTCTTCAACATAGGCCTTTTCGATGTTTAGTATGGCGTTTCGTGCGATGTGCTTGATTGTGTATTCGGGTAGGTTGACCTTCCTGAAAAGCCCGAGTCTGACATCGATGGATGAGAGATTCTTATGCTCGTCCAGCTTGGCACTTACGATTGTTCCCACTAGAATCCCATAGCAGTCGAAGACTGATAGTCCGATGTAATGGGAGCTTGGTGTTTTTGAGATGTAGATTGCGTCAATCCCGAAATTGAGGATCAGCTCGATGCCCACAAAGGAGAATGGTTTCATGAACCCTGAATCGATGCTGATGCCAGTGATGCTCTTATGTTTCTTGTCAATGTGGAGTTGAGTGACTATACCGATATGGTTTCCGTCATTATCGATTACATCCTTTCCAAGGATCTCATCTGAGGTGATAAGATTCTTGTTGGAGAGTTCATTTGTCATTCTAGTTCAATCTTAAGAATAATATTCTGGCTGATGGTCTTCACATCAGAGGATTCGAAGCGGATCTCTTTTGTGAAGATGTTTTTCTTGACACATATGGCTGTGAAAGCGTTTTTCGTGTCTGGGCGTTCAACCCGGCTTACTTTACCGATCTTTCTCCCATTGCAGTCGAGTACTGAGAGTCCCACCATCCGGGGGACCGGATCAATCTTTAGGACCACTGCATCTTCGCGAAAGCTTTCAAAGTGAAGCTTTTCGATGAAAAGATCAGGCCTTCCTCTTTTTGTTATGAGAATGCCAATCACTGCGTAATCCTTGATAAAGATGTCTTTGACTTTCCCGATTATCTCCCCGGAGTGCGAAAGAACGTGCTTACCCTTCAGTCTTTTCAAGGAGAATTCTTGCTCCAGGTTTTGTGGAGAATTTGCAATCTGTTCGATCATGTTTTTTTTAATGAGCTCGTGGTTTTTAAACTTTGCGGGTAACCTTGGGCTTACTCATGTTAGTGGGTCGATCTCCTCCTGATCTGGATGGTGCTGTATTTTTGAGTGGATATCGCGTTCTATGTGGAGTGGATTGTGTAGAATCTCGGGTGTGAACTCTCAAAAGAAAGGGAGCAGGAAACTGAGGCCGACAAATTTGATGGTCTGTCCGATGAGTGTCGCGATCACAAGCCGTGTCTTATTGTAGCGGAATACGCCCAGTACAAAGGTCATCTGCTGGGATCCAACTCCTATGATATTGAGAAAGAGGATTGCCATGAGGCCCCTGCGGTTGATGAGAGACTTCATCTTGTAGAATTGCTTGATGGATATGAATTTTCGTGAGAGTATCGCCAGCTTATAGCCGAGAAGATAGTCGATGGTATATGAGATCGCTGCGCCAGCGAGTGCAACGATGATGAGGAGGATGGGGTTATGATTTTTCAGGGCTGCCACGAAGAAGACTTCAATTGGGACTGAAAGGAAAAAGAACCCTCCGAAAAACGTGACATAAAAGACACCCAGATACGATCGGTTGATCACTTGGCCTTTGACATGCAGAAAGATCGCTTCAAAGATGCTGCCGGCGAAAGGATTGTCCCCCCAGAAGATGAAGAGGGCCATGGCGGCGGCGAAGAAGAGGAAGAGCAGGGTGCCGATAAAGAGGAATGGTTGGAGTCGTTTGCTGGTGTAGCCGTAGTTGAAGAGTTCACTCGTCAATGCCATAGTTCTCAAGTTCCTCTAATAGCTTGCAGAACTCAGTGTCATCTTCGAGTTCCTTGGCTTGATTCGCGAATCTTTTCATGCTGGCAAGGCCCTGGGCCCGTTTGGTATCATTCATCTTTCAGAAGCTTGTTTAAGAGTTGCTTTTTCCCTTTCCAGTCGTAGACCTCTTTTAGGACGTCTAAGATATGCTGGACCGGGATGATCTCAATCTTGTCTAGCTTTGCTTTGGAGAGGACAATATCCTGCATGTTGCTTTTCGGGACGATGACTGTTTTCATGCCTGTCTCTATGGCAGCTTCAACCTTGGATGATACGCCGCCTACGGGAAGGACTGTCCCTCGTACTGAAAGGGAACCTGTGATCGCGTAGTCCTGTTTGATGGGAATATCCTTCAAGGCTGAGATTATCGCCACGGCTACTGCTATGCTTGCACTGTCACCCTCTACTCCTTCATAGGTCTGGAGGAATTGCACATGGATGTCATAATTCTTGATGTCCTCTCCGAAATACTTCTTGACAATGGCTGAGACGTTCTTGACCGCTTCTTTTGCGATGTCACCTAATTTGCCGGTTGCGATGATCTCTTCAGCCTTACCCCCTTTTGTCACTTCGGCCTCGATCGGTAATATGATCCCTGAGGCAGAATGCTGTGCACCCATGACCGCAAGGCCATTGACTCTTCCTACCTGGGTTCCGCTGGTGACAATCACTTCATATTCCTTCTTCTTTTCGATATAGGTATCGGCGATCTGCTTCTCAAGCGAGCGGGCTACTTGTTTTGCTTCTTCAACATGGGTTGCCTGGACGAGCTTTGCCTTTTGCTCTTTAGCGAGATCACCTGCTGCCCTTATGATGCCGCCTAGTTCCCTGAACCTGAGAGTGAGGTGGCCTTTGCGGTTAGCCATCTTGCGTGCATGCTCGATGATTGCCTCAACGGCTTCCTTTGAGAAGTGCGGGATCTTCTTGTCCTTGTTTACTTCCTGGGCTATGAAGACTGTGATCTTGTCCTGGTTCTCGGGAGTGTCAGGCATTGAATCCTTCATGTAGATCTCATACCCGTATCCGCGGATCCGCGATCTGAGAGCCGGGTGCATGTTCTGGATGGAATCGTAGTTTCCGGCCGCAACCAGTACGAAGTTGCAGGGGACCGGTTCTGTCCGTACCATTGCACCAGCGCTGCGTTCGGACTGTCCTGTTATGGGGTACTTGCCTTCCTGCAGGGCGGTGAGAAGCTCCTGCTGCGTATGGGAATGCAAGGTCGCAATCTCATCTATGAAAAGCACTCCCATGTGGGACTTGTGGATCATCCCGGCTACAACCCTCTCCTGGGCTGGCGTTCCCAGGCCACCTGATTGGAATGGGTCGTGCAGGACATCTCCCAGGAGCGCACCTGCATGGGCGCCGGTCGCGTCGTTGAAGGGTGCCTTGTTCTTGTTGTAGTTGTCGACGATGACCTTTGGGACCATGGGCTTTTGTGATCCTGCCATGCGTTTGCCCAGATTCATGATAAAGATGTAGGATGCAAAGAAAAGCAGCCCTGCGATGGTGAAAGTGAAAAACATGAGCCCTCC
>JBNJGT010000032.1:18014-19413 GCA_051819765.1 Nanobdellota archaeon | reverse complement strand
ATCGCTTCTGAATGGGTGGATCTTAGTGCCTGGCAGGAGATACTAAGCCTCATAAAGCAGGAGTATGGAACCGATGAAT
This sequence comes from Nanobdellota archaeon, assembly GCA_051819765.1. GTDB lineage: Archaea > Nanobdellota > Nanobdellia > Woesearchaeales > JACJVW01 > JBNJGT01. The sequence goes on along the minus strand of JBNJGT010000032.1, from coordinate 19,334 downwards.
TCAAGGAACTGCATGACAGTATGGCAGAAAAACAATTCAAAGGTGTACTAGGAATGCTGGCAAAATTTGTCTCCCTTGATACGCTTCTTGATAAGGCACAGAAATCCTGGAGCAAGTTCTATGACACCGGGTCAATCGCAATCGAAAAAACTGACGAGAATCACCTCACGGCAGAAGTATCGGGTCTTGAGATGACACAAGACTTTGCGGAGGGGCTGGGGTATTACTTGGCAAAGCTTGCAGAGATATCCTCGCAAAAAAAAGTCACACCACATACCAAGACAGTCACGGCAAACACTGCAGCCTATGAGTTCCAGCTTGAATCCTAATAAGACCTGAAAAGGGATTTCTAAACTCATTTCGGCGGTTAAATCGCTCAACCCAAGTTTGGCCTTTATTGACTGGCTCACTAACGAAGTGCAGTATCTTAGGTCCCTCCTGATCCGGACTGCTTGGCTCGTTGAAGCTTAGGGGATGTCAGGATTGATTTCTTTTAAAAAAGATTTAAATAGTCTAACTGTCATAAACTTCATATCAATACTTGAGGTGAAAATAATGGATGCAGCAATAATGGATCCTGGAGTCGCAGGCGGTCTCGCCAATGCACTCGCAGGAGCGGCGATTTTCGTGGCACTGATAGTGATTCCAGTCTACATATATATGGCGCTTACAATGATGAAAACAGCACAACGACTGGGGACACCAAACGCGTGGCTTGCCTGGATCCCGATCGGGAACCTGGTGCTCATGGCCAATATGGCTCGGATGCACTGGTGGCCGGTACTGCTACTGATTGGTGCCGTGATCCCTTTTCTGAATCTAATACTGGCACCACTTGCTGGTCTTGCACTCGCTGTTTTTGGCGTCATCTGGCTGTGGAAGATCTGCGAGGCACGGAACAAACCAGGTTGGTTCGCAGTAATCACGGTAGTCCCTATAATAGGCGGAATCTGGGGACTAGTCCTCTGGGGAATCCTTGCCTGGGGACAATAGATTTATAAAACCTTTATCGTTTTCTTTTTTTACCCGCGTCGGTAGTCTAATGGCTAGGATAAGGGCCTTCCAAGCCTTTGATCCGGGTTCGAATCCCGGCCGACGCATGCCCCGGAATATGTTTTCTAAAAAAGGCATTTATCAAATGAATCAAAGTGACTCAAGGACACATATAACTAAACAGAAATGCTGAAAAGCGGTTATCCCTCTTGCGCCGCTTTTCCGAGACGTCAAGGGTACAAAAAACGCAGAAAACATTTAAAACACATTCCCATATCCGGGATAAGGCATTCTGCGTTTTTTCGTACAAAGAATGCACTTCGGCGG
>JBNJGT010000032.1:0-17914 GCA_051819765.1 Nanobdellota archaeon | reverse complement strand
CGTCAAGGGTACAAAAAACGCAGAAAACATTTAAAACACATTCCCATATCCGGGATAAGGCATTCTGCGTTTTTTCGTACAAAGAATGCACTTCGGCGGGTCACCCAAATCGCTTCGTGATGAGAATATTTTCAAAAAAATTTCTAGTGGAATTTAAAATCAAATATTGTCGACTGGGTTGCAATGGAACTAAAGGTTAGTTCCACCAGAAATATATCTATAAAAAGAAATGTCCATCACGGAAAAAGTTTCGTGACCCACTTCGGCGGAAAATTTATAAAATCGCAGCGAGCAATCTCGTCTGTGACGACCCTTATCTGCTTTGACATGGACAGTACCTTGGTAGATGCTGAGACACTTGATATGATCGCATCTGAGGCAGGGGTTGCAGTCTCTGTGAAAGAGATTACTTCTCAGGCAATGAATGGGGAACTGTGCTTTGAAGAGGCAGTACGAAAACGCCTAGCACTCCTGAAAGGATTTCCTCTCAAGCGGATCAGGAACATGACTTTGCCTTTGATGCCAGGGGCATACGAACTTGTGCAGACCCTCCGGGAGAAAGGATATATAACAGGCATCATCTCAGGGGGTTTTGATCTTTTCGCTGAAGAACTTGCAAAGAAGCTCAGTCTTGACTTCTTCATCACAAACAAACTCTATACTGAAGATGGCCAGCTAAGCGGAGAAGTCAAGCTCCAGGTCAATGACAATAAGGATAAACTTCTTGAAGATACGCGCAAAGCCTTCAGTGCTGAGCGAACAATCGCTGTGGGTGATGGAGCCAATGATATCCCGATGCTTAAGGCGGCAGATCTGGGAATCGCTTTTTGTGCAAAGGATATTGTCAATGCGGCAATCGAATGTCAGATACATGAAAAGAATCTCTTGCGTGTCCTTGACTTCATAGAACTCAAAGAAGCTCCAAAAGTACCTTGATGACCAAGAGATGCGCGGGGTAGAACACATAAAAGAAATAGCGGGGCAGGTGAATTCTCCATGGTGGTTTCCAGAAGGTGAGATATACCCCAAGGATTGCAAAGACATTGTACCATGTGAAGATTGTCTTGATGGCAATGATTATCGCATTTCCCATAATTGACCTCACATGGAACATGAGAATCATCAGTATGCCTAAAACCCCATAATCAATGACTAAGACCCTGTCGACCACAAAGACCACAAGGAGATAGGGAATCAAGGTAATTGGTTCTTTCTCATAGAGGTAAAGCGCCCCAAGGCCGAGCAGGAGCGTGAAAAGGATGTTCAGTTCCCCCCAGAGAAGCCAATAGATGGGCTGGGCTATCAATGCCGCAATAAAGAGTCGCAGGGCATAGCGCCTGAGATTGCCTGTATGCTGGAAACCCACGGCAAGGTGAAAGGCAAAGATGGGAAAACACATCCGTCCCATGGCACGCATTGCGTGATACACAGACGGGTCAAGGCTTGCGGAGAAAGCGCTAGCGATGTGGTCTATGACCATGAGTACTATACCAATCAGCTTCAGAAAGTCATTTCTCATTTCTTGATGATGTAGGTGGGATAGGGAATCTTAACTCCCTCTTTGTCGAAGCGCTTTTTTACCTTCTCATACAAAGAGCATTTGAGAAAGTATCCGTCTGTGGCATTCGCAGTCCAGACAAAAAGCCTCAGCCTGACACCATAGTCACCCAACCCATCCACATTGATCTTATAGAGGTCGCCACTGGGAAGAAGGAGATGCTCACTTTTGTTATCGATGAAAAGAGAATCCTTCACAACCTCCTCTGCAATTATCTTTTTTGCCAGATCAATCTCTGAATCATAACTGATGGTGAAATCGATGAAATTGAGTTTTTTCTCGTCCGATATGCTTTCGTTCACAACTTTCTCCTCAGCAATGATGCCATTTGGGATCATGAGGCGCTTGTTCTTAAGGGTCCGGATCACGGTATGCCAAAGAGTGATATCCTCTACAAAGCCTAACTCTCCTGCAAGCTTTATACGATCACCAATGCGAAAGGGCTCAAACATGGATATGAAGATGCCTGCCACGAAGTTTGCAAATATCTTCTGCGTCGCAAACCCCACAATGACTGCAATAACCCCTGCACCGACAAAGATGGATTGCGAGATCTCTTTGAGTTCAGGGATAGTTGAGATTATGAGCAGGATACCGACAATGTAGACAGTTGAGACGAGGATGCGACGCATCATATTGAACTTGGTCTGATCCATAATAGGGATGTCACACCCGAAATGGAAACGCCGTTGGTACATGCTGGACGTGGTCTTTGCATAGGCACGGCGTAATATGCGATTGAGAAAGCTTGCTGAAAAGAGAGTCACCACCATTATGAGACTGATGAGCAAGACCTTACTCTGCATGAAGAAACTGGTGATTGTGTCGAACATGTGATACCCCTTTTGTGATTTTTCACCAACAGTCCTTTATATATTTTAGGATAAAACTTTTAAAAGGAGGCATCATCTGAGATTATATGGCAGATTACCTTCGGGTTGCGGACCTCAAATACCCAAAAGAGAGTATGGTGATTGTAGACCTTGAATCCAAGGAAGAACTGGATAAGATAGAATCTGACAAGAGGTTTGTGATCAGGGTCGAGTTGCTGATGGATGGTACTTTTCAGGATTACTACTATGTATTCCAAGATACCTTCGTCTACCGATACCGCACACCGCTGCATGAGCATCTGAGAGGATAAATATGGCATTCGATAAAAGTCTTGATAAGGAATTGTTTGGTGAAGAAGTTGAATTTGAAGTGACAAAATTGCGGGTTAGCGTTTTCTCGTATAATGATGGCCCTGCAAAAATGCAGATATCCCGGCAACTGCGAAATATGGAAACCGGGGATTACAAATTCGCAAAGCTAGGCAGAGTGACAAAGGATGAGGTTGAAGCGATCCTTCCCTTGATGCAAAAGGCGCTCACTCACATGGGAACTGATCAAGAGTAGGCTGAGCAAGGCGCTTGTAGGAAGACCAACTCTTCCTGAACACATCATATTTTTTGTAATTATCCTTCAGAAATATCTGAGTCTTCTTGTCAGAGGGATAGCCTGATCCGATGCATACGTTGTATGTCTCCTCAATCTTTTTTATCTCCCTGTCACGGGTCACCTTGGCAATGATTGAAGCAGCAGCGACTATGGTATGGTTGACATCTGCCTTGTGTTCTGCGATGATCTCTGTCCCATGGGAGAGCTGCTTTCGCACATACTCCCGGTAGGCAGGAGGGTTGGTGCTGGGGCAGTCAAGGATTGCCACCTCTGGTTTGAGCTCATCGATGATTGTGGCAGAGGTCTTTCCTTCGAGAAGGTTGAGATTCATGGTCTCTGAGGCAAGCGCCGCATCGATGTCTTTTGGAGAAAGGATCATGATCTTGTACTTCCTGATATGCTCGAGGATCCGCGGATAGAGCTGTTCTCTTCTTTTCGGGGAGAGCAATTTTGAGTCTTTTACCCCAAGCGCCTGCAATGCCTGTTCATCTTCTTTTGTCCCAAGGACCCCGACCATGACCATAGGGCCTATGACGGGGCCTCGTCCTGCCTCTTCGATACCGCATCTCATCGGAAATGCTAAAGCATGACAGTTTATAAAAATTTGCAGAAGGTTTAAATAAAAGGGATGCCCTAATACTTACACGTCTATGGAAGACTTGGTATACTACAAAAGTGTCGGCGGGGTGTGGGGACCCGTCGACATGCAGGAATTCTATCATGATTGGAATCACATATCCTGGTTCTTGTGGGACATTAACGGAACGTGTCTACCTCATACCTGGCTCATGGAAAGCCCGGATAGGATCCCAAAATACCTGGATCGGCGAGGAGTGCCCGCCTATCTGAAATACTCAAAAGACATGAACAAGCACAATGTCCTGCAGACAGACTCAAACGGCGACCCGTTCACGGTCCTGCTCGGATACAGTGAACTCTCCGACCATGTGTGCGGCACCGCAGACCGAAAGACGCCTGGATTCGTGGAACCCGTTCCCCAACACCTCCTGCTCCCGGAGGAAGAAGGGCTTGATTTCTATAAGCGCTACGAGGTCATCGGAGATCTCTTCGGTTTCAGCCTTGACGAATGCCTGGTCTATGGAGATATCCTTGAACGACATTCAGCCCGCATCGCAGGGGTGCGATACATGCAGGTCCCCAATTATTCCGGCCATGAAGAACCCTGTTTCAGCTACCGACAGCTCATCCAGTTGAACTGATGCGAAAGCTTTAAATATTCTTAAAGCTGGGATTGGCCTATGACGTCTGTATTTCGTGGCATACTGGATTTCTTCCATAAGATAGGGATCTATGATGTAGTCCTGCCATTCTTGCTGGTATTCACGATAGTGTTTGCGATCTTTGAAAAAACGCGGGTCCTCGGGGTGGATGTACACAGTGATAAGAAATACACCAAAAAGAACCTGAATGCCATGGTGGCGTTTGTGATTGCCTTCTTTGTGATCGCCTCCTCCCAGTTGGTGGAGATCATCACCCAAGTATCCTCCCAGATGGTCATCCTTTTACTTTTGAGCGTCTTTTTCCTGTTGCTCGTGGGGTCATTTTATGGCCACAGCGATGAACCATTTGCATTGAGCGATACCTGGAAAAAGGTGTTCACGGTGATCATGTTCCTGGGGATTGTCTCGATTTTCCTTATGGCGATCAAGACAGAGGATGGGACCCCCTGGCTTGAGTGGTTCCTTATGTACCTGTACCAGAATGCGTCGAGCACTGCGGTTGCCTCAATACTGCTCATGATCATCGTCATAGGACTGATGCTTTTCGTGGTTTATGATAAAAAAGAAAAAAATGCTGAGGTGTGAATATGAGTTATATCGAAAATGCCCTGATGAACCTGGCAAATAACGGAATCCATCTTTTATTGGCGTTCCTGCTTGTGTTTACAATCGTGTACGCGATACTAACAAAGAGTAAGATACTTGGGGAAAAGAAGAATTTCAACATTTCAGTTGCCCTCGTGATCGGTATGCTCGTGATACTCGAGCCGAATCAGACCGTGGTCAATATCATGCAGTCGGCAATCCCAACCGTGAGTATTGTGCTAGTCGCAATCGTGATGTTCCTGATAATGGTCGGGCTCATGGGCGGCCAGGTGCAATGGCTCGGAAACAGCGCATCAGGCTGGATCGCAATCATATCAGCGGCTATAGTACTCTGGATATTCGGGGTTTCAGCTGGCTGGTGGGGCACCGGCTATAACAATGTATGGTGGCTGCAATGGACCAACAATTCTCAGACGGTTGCCACAGTTATCGTCCTCCTGGTGTTTGGAATCGTGGTCTGGTTTGTCACTAAGGAAGACAAAGACCCTAACGATAAGGGTAAGTTTGCCAAAGAGATCGGAGAACTGTTCGGCGGCGGCAAATAATGGCAACACCATTGGACATCGGATTGCTGGACCATTTCGAGATCATTTTTCCTTTTCTTTTCATCCTCGTATTCGGGTATGCAATCCTCACCAAGCTTAAGCCGTTTGGTGATGACAATAAGGGAATCTATGCGGTTATCGCTTTTGCGCTAGCGGTCATGACCATATTCTCCCCAATCGTCAGGGAGACATTTGTAACTGCCGCACCGTGGTTCGTGCTCCTGTTCATCTTCATCATATTCTCAATGATCGCCTACATGGCTCTGGGAGCAAGCCAGGACGATATCGTCAATGTGCTCAAATCCCCAGAACATCGCTTCATCAATTTTTGGATGCTCGCGCTTGTACTGATCATAACTATCGGATCCCTCGCAACTGTTGTATCACGGCATGGGGGTATAGGGAATGAGTTGGATACCACAGAAAATGTCTCAGTCCAGGAAGCGGACCTCTCAGAACAGGAATCTGATTTCTGGCAGACGCTGGTACACCCCAAAGTGCTGGGCATGGTACTCATATTGCTTGTATCGTTCTTCACGATCCAAAGGCTAACGAAAGATTAGGACTTCTTTTTTGGTGTTATTGACTCCTTGGCATCGCGGGTGATACGGGAAAGTTCGTTCACGTTCTCAGTGAAAGTAGGAAGAATCTTTTGGAAGACCCGTTCCATAGCCTTAATCTCTGTTCCGACATTCAGGATATTTTGATCGTATTCGCCGATCTTTCCTATTATCGCCTTGTGGAGCTTGTCGAAGCTCTCACGCACATCCTTTAATTCCTGTTCAAACTTGTTGATCTTTTCTTCAGTCTTATCCTTCCACTCAGAAATCTTATTCAAGTTCTTGACAAGCTCATCCCATTTCTCGTCAATGATTGCTTCCGCAATCTCCTCTATATGGGTTCGCTCATTGATATACTGATAACCCTGATTGCCTTGTCCACCCTGTGGTGGTCCCTGGGGCAGTCCTTGAGGCGGTCCTTGAGGCGGACCCTGAGGCGGACCCTGAGGCATCCCCTGCGGCGGTTGCGGCATCCCAGGAGGTGGCCCCTGGGGCATTTGTTGCTCATTTGCCATAGTCTATCGTACCCGTTATATTGTATTTAAACCTTTCTGTCTTTCAAATGCTTGTGAAGCGCCTTTTTCACCAAATCCTCAACAAGCGGTTCAAAATGCTGATGCATGATCTTTTCCACCTCTTTTCGGGTGACGAAATTGATCGGTTCCCAGATGTTTATGTAGCGCTCAAGCTCTTTTACGTCCTCCTTTCTGGCGCACATCCGCAGTTCCTTGATGAGGAGGAGGAGCTTGTTGTCAAGATCATTCATGAATTTCTTGAGCTCGCTGATCTCTGCGCGATCCTCCCGCAGGTCTTGAGCATTCTTCTTATTCTGGCTCATGAAATTCTGGTCTGCCATCTGAATCTTCTTACGAAGGTTCTGGGTGCGCTCTTCCAGTTCCCGGAGCCGGCGGGAAAGGGAGCTGAAGTCGTGCCTGAGATTCTTGAGCTCAGGGTCAGGCGCCGCTTTGTCATGGCCTCCGAAGAGGGCGAAACCTTTCTGTTTCTGAGGCGGCGCATTATCTACCATCCAGGTACAGGCTCTTTCAGTTTATAATAAACTTGTGTTAGGATGCAGAAGTAGTATCATCCGTGACTGCCTTGAGCGCGGCAAAACTTACCTCAAGCTGCTCCAAGGTGGGCTCTCGCGTGGTGAGTTTTTGCACCCACAAACCCGGCAGCATGAATATCCCAAGGATGCTTCCTTTCGAAATCTTAGGTGCCAGTTTGAGCCATTCATAAGAGATGCCCGCAATGATTGGAAGCATCGCGATCCGCGCAAGGAAGAATATCCCGAGGCGCAGGATGGTCGGCATGGATTGGATGGCTGGAAGCAGTGCGTTGAATACCAGGGGAATCAGGGAGAAAACCAGTACTCCTGTCAGGACCACAATCATAAGGAAGCTTGTGCCGCACCGGGGATGGACGGTGGAGAAATGGTTTGCCTCTTGTGGGGTGAGGGCCTTGTTGCGCTCGAAGGTATGCACTGCCTTGTGCTCTGCTCCATGGTACTCAAAGACCCGGCGCATGTCGCTCATGAAACCTATGGCATAGATGTATCCCACCAGAATGATCACCTTGATGATGCCATCCACCAGGTTGAAGAGGACAGGTCGGGTTCCTTCACTGATACCTAACAGGTTGGTGAGGACATAGGGCAACAGGACAAACAGGCCGATGGAGAACAGAATGGCAACAAACACCGTGAGCGTGATATGGGATTTCTTGAGTTCCTCTTCTTCCTCATCTGCCGCTTCCTGTGCGGAGAACATGAGACTTTTGGTGCCCAGGTACATCATTTCAATCAATGAGACAGCCCCCCGAAAAAAGGGCCAGCCCAGGAAGCGATACCGCTGGGAGAGGGGAGCGTAGGTCTCTTTCTTGATGATGATCTCGTCATTCTTTCGGATGGCAGTCGCGATGCGGTCACCTGCCCGCATCATCACCCCTTCAATCACCGCCTGGCCACCAACTGTTGGTTTCATTGGCTGGGAGAATGAAAAAGACTATTTATGTTTTATCCTTTTGAGTTCATCAAGCCAGCCTTGTATGACTGAGAATCCTGCCTGCCAGAACTCAGGAGAGCTCATGTCAATACCAACCTTTTTGAGGATGTTCTCTGGATAGTCAGCGCCACCTGCGGCAAGGATTGTCTCGATCTGCCCAAGGAAAGCAGGGTCCTCCCTGTATTTTGCATAGAGGGCCAGGGAGAGGAGCTCACCGAAGTTGTAGGCATAGCAATAGAAGGGTGAGCGGAATATGTGAGGGATGTAGGCCCACTCATTCCTGAAGCGCTCGTCCATCTCAACCCCATCACCGAATTGCTCCTCCAAGAGTGTGCTGTAGCGCTGGGAGAGCTCATCCATGGTGATACCTTTGGGTATGATATCGTGTGCCAGGAGTTCAAACTTGACAAAATAGTTCTGCCGGATGATGGTTGCAAATGAATCGGAAAGCTTCTCAACAAGCATAGCCTCTTTTGTCTTTTCATCTGCCTGCTCAAACAACCGTTCAAATACAATGGTTTCGGCAAGGGTCGATGCTGTCTCGGCAAGGGGCAGGGGCGCATGGTATGAGTGGATGCTGTGGTTGCCGCTATAGAGGAAATGGATGCCATGCCCCAGCTCATGGGCAAGGGTATATATGTCAGACCTGCTGCCGGTGTAGTTCATCATGACAAAGGGTGTGAGTTTAGGGGTGATTGTCATCGCAAAGGCGCCACCCCGCTTGTTGGGATCAGGGTGGGTGTCTATGTGACCGTCAAGGATCTTTCGGGCATACTGGTAGAAGGTTTCGGATAAGTCCTGAAAGGTTGAAAGAACGATGTCCTCTGCTTTCTCATAGGGAATCTTTTCTTCAGTACTTTCCAGGGGGGCATAGATATCATAACGGGAAAGCTTGTCTTTGCCCAGCTGCTCTGCCTTGAATCGGAAGTACTCATGGAAGATGTGGCGATTGTTGGTACATACATCCAGGAGTGTGTGGATAGCTTCATCGGGAACCATGTTGCGGTGGTTGCGAACTGATATGGGAGAGGCAAACCCTCTGAGCGTTGCCATCTCTCCCCAGTCACGGACCACGGATTGGTAGATGCTGAAAAACTTGTCAAGGTCCTGATCGTAGCGGTCCAGGAGCGCGATGTATGCAGCCTTTCGTTCCTCTGGTTTGGGGGAACGGAAATAGGAAGTCAGTTCCGACTGGGTCTGGATGATTTGTTTTTCCTGGCCTTCAGGCTGGAACTCGAAGGTGAAGCCGGTGGTGATAAGGGATCGTAGTTCTTTTACTGTGGAGATGCCATTCACGTTCTTTTTTGCGATGATATCCTCCTCTCGCTCGGAGAGAGAGTACTGGGCTGAATCGCGCAAATAGAAGAGGACAAACGAGTCTTTCATCTGTGAGAAGAGGCGCTTTGCGTTGGTGTCATCAAGCGGGGTTGTGCCATCGATGCCCTGGAGCCAGTGCCAGATCTTCCTTGCGACCTCTTCTGCCTGAAGGCCTATGGTCTCCAGGCGTGTCTGGAGGCGCTTTGCTTCCTGGTCTTTCACATTGGTTGTGCGTTTGAGTTCTGCCAGGGCTGAAAGCTTCTGCAACAGTTCTGTGACGTGTTCATCGAAGTCCATCAACTCCTGAAGCACTTCCGGAGACATGTCGGGATGCATGCGCTGGTAGTGCTCCTCGTAGTGTGGGACGAGGGATTGTAGCTCTGAGATGGTGGATTCTATCTGATCTTCGGGTAGTATGTCATTGAGGTTCCAGTGTTTCATGGGATTGTGAAAAAACCGGGTGTTTATAAAATGTGTTGCAGGGAGGGTGTCACTTTAAAGTAAGAAAATTTTATAAACCAGTGGTGATTAATCCACACCATGGCAACTCCACAGGAAGCCCGCAAGAAACTGGAGCAAGACCCGTATGACCGGCTCAGTGCAATCACCATGGTGGGACTAAGTTATGAATCAGATCGCACGTATTCACTTGAGGAGATGATCTCTGTGCTTGGTCAGGCCAGAGAAAAGACTGAGGATACCTTCATGGATTTTGCCATCAGTTATGCTCACGCCTGGGAGCCCATGATGCATATCTTTGACTACCTGACCTCTGCTAACGGACACTTTCTTGCAACGAGCTGTTGTGATGATCTTAGCCATGTGATGCAAATAATTTCCCAGGTTGAGCAGACAGGGACATCGGATCTTGAAGTTAGTATTTCATCTAAGGCACGTGCGATCCTGAACTGGGAATCTCATCCAAATGCCCAGCACTATGCCAGGATAACCGCTGCTCATGCAGCTTCCTGCGAACAGTACTTGGAAAAATTTAAATACGCTCATGTTTCTAATACAAATGTGTCCTATCGCGAAATCATTACTAAAATTGAGCAGATAAATGATATCACCGCAGACCCTTCAATCCTGAGGGTAGCAAAAATAAATATCGCATATCTCCGAGAGGATTTTGAAGATCTATATACTATTGCTGACTCAAACGATAAGCTCAAAAAGATTGCTTATATCCTGGACCATGATATCCACCAGAACCTACGCTTCTCGTTCCCGTCACCTGATACATACCAGCACATAAAAGAACTGCTCCCGTATCTTGAAGAGGAGAATGCCAAGAACGAGGGATGCCTTGCAACTGTCAATCAAAAGCACATCGCCATTGAGCAGGCAGAAGCAGATATGAAAATCCAGAATCTGCGAGAATTTCTGGGAGTTTTTGACAGGTTGCATGAATGGGCAACTAAGGCATATGCTGCATGCAACACTGGCCAACCAGTCCCTGACCCTAAACAAATCATTGCCAATGAAGAGCACACCCTCTTCAAGAGATTATATCCGCTTCTTTAGATAAGCCAATTCAAGCGCTTTCTCAATCTCTTTGCCAACTGCAGGGACTGACATGGTTTGGTTGATAAACGAAGACCAGTTTTTCATCTCTGAGCGAGCCTTCTCTTCATCTTCATAGATCAATCTTACGATTTTGAAACATTCTTGCCATTCATGATTAACACCATCTCTTTTAAGGTTGCCATGCTCATCATACAGATGTCCTGCTCCAAATCCGAAGGGGTAGCCTGGAAGATTCACCATGCTTGGTACTGCGTAATGTGCAAACGAATCACTAATTGGTACAACTGTAGGGGTTTCACAACTGATGGCTTCCAGGTTTGACAGCCCATAGGGTTCAAAGGATGAAGGAAAAATAAATGCATTGAATGAATTGTAGAGGTTTCTGACTTCATCGGAAGAGAAGGCTCGTTCGATGAAGCGTACGTATGATGCAAGTCCGAGCCGTTCAATCTCACGACGTAGAAGCTGACCTCGGTCACCCTCTGCTGATCCGCAGATCAGCAAACGGATGTTCAGATTTTGATTGACGACATACTCCTTAAATGGCTCTAATATCAGATGAATATTCTTGCTCGTCCCTAACCGCCCGACGTACCCTACAATGAAGGAATCTGCAAACTCAGGCACCAACCGCCTTGCATAATCCGACTTTACGCGTTTCCAGTAGGAGGTGTCAATAGGGAATGGAATATATATGACGTCCTGTCTGGATTTTGCCTGTATCTTGGTGCTGTAATCACGTAAGGGAGTTATCAGCACATCTACCTGAGATGCTAACTCATAGACACCCCGCCAGGCGCCCCAGTATGGCATGCAAAGTACGAACGGAATGTCTTTATTACGGCACGCAACGAGGGATGTTCTTAGATGCTCCTCGGCACCATGAAATAAGGCCACCTGCATGTCGCTTGACAGGATGAGTTGACCAAGTTTGTCAGCCTTGGAAAAATGTACCACTCCATCGGAATCTCGTGCTGCCCCTACAAAGGCATATCCTTCCACATTGTATGCTCTACCTCTCAGATAGGAGAAGATAGTCTCATCGTAGCGTGCCACACCATCAGAAATGCTTCCATCCTTATTCCTAAAATGACCGATGAGCCCAATCTTTGCATCATGCAAGGATTTGCCTCTTTCTTGCCTTAGATCAATCAGGATATCGTGGGATGAATACTGCGACACATAGCTGCGACCCTCAAGCAGTGCTTTGTACAGCTTACCCGTCTCCTGGCTCACCCGTTTCCACGTGTATTTGTCATGTATCTCCTGCATGGCATTCTTCAGGATAGTATGCACCTTATCGGGATTGGTGATGATCCAGTCGACTGCCTGGTCAATGCTCTCCGGGGATTTCGGATCGCAGGCAATGGCGAGGGGCCGCGTGATTCCCGGTGGCGGATTATCGATATGTTGTGTCGCTGAACGTTCATTATCAGGGCTGGTGTCTTGTCTAAAGGGGCTGTATACGTGCCGGGGACCATCTACATCCGAGACAATCAAAGGCACACCATGGGATATCGCCTCCAGTGCAAACATGGGAAAACTCTCGTGATGGCTGGGCATGAGGGCAATATCAGGTTTATAGGCCTCATAGACTTTCTCGCATTGCTGCTCAGGAGGTATCTTCCCTGCAAAGGTTATATGCCGTTCTACCCCCTGCTGGTTTATGGCCTTTCTTATCTCATCATGGAAGGCATCAAATTCAGGGTGGTAGGGCCCAACGATAACAAGATGGGCATCATGCTTTTGCCGGATGAGCGGGAGTGCCCCGACCATTTCAAGAACACCTTTTTCCCTCGAGATTCTTCCCACATACAGAAGTGTCTTTTTCTGGTTGAATATGCGCGTGGTGAGTTCTTTTACTCCAGCCAGTTTCTCGATAAACCTAGAGTGAAGCTCTATACCATTGGGAATGATGGTTATCTTTTCATCAGGGATCCGGTGGTACTCCTGGAGTTTTTGTCTGCCGAATTCGTGCAGCACGATAAAATGATCTGATTCACGGATCGTCTCATCCTGGCATTCGATCGAATAAGTATGCCAATCAGCATCATACAGAGTGGCTTCATGACGGACCATTGAATGGATAGTACAGAGTACAGGGATACTAGGATACATGTGCTTGAGCTCGTCCAGCCCTCCATTATGCCAACCATTCTTTCCTGCGGCGAAGTTGATTGATTGAAGGTGAAGTAGACCCAGGGTGAGGGAGGGAAATGTATTGAAAAAGTTGCTCATGTCACTGAATTGATAGGTTGGATGTTTCCCGGAATCCAGGTAATAGAAAAACTGATTGGTATGGGGCTGTTGGATAGAGCGCTCAATCACGTCAACCACAAACCCGTCTTTGATCAGATTCCTTGTGAGATTTTGCACCACGGTCTGCACTCCCCCGGCATGACGAGTGGCGAATTCGTGGGTCAACATGAGGATACGTTTCTTATCCTGATCCTTAATATGAGTATGCACTGCGTTTTTGGTACCTTCAAGAGAATCATGGGTTGTCTGAAGGTTTGTGTTGTGGGTCTTCAGCTGTGATTCAAGCTGGTTGACCAATCGACCCACATGCTGCTTAAGTTCGGTAAGAATCTGCCTTATGAGGTTGACGAACTCATTAAGCTTTTTCGCAAAACCCGGGTCTTTCAGACTTTCTGCGTGTTTCTCATGCTGCCCTTTGATAGTTTCCAAGGACTTTATGAACATGGACAGATACTGGTGCAAATAGGTTGTCTGCTGACTGATTGCGCGGTAGGACTCCTGATCATCAAGTACTTTGCTCAACTGCCTAATCTGTTGGTCGAACTCTTTGATTTTTTCCGTGTCAAAACCGAGTGAAAGGATGGCCTCAACATGGGAATAATTCAGGGGTTTATTTTTGTCATTGTACCAGAAAAAACCTTCTGTCTCATCAAAACGATACCCTTCTACTTTATTGAGATAATCAGTGAAGTAATCAAAGAGTTCGTTGATCTCTCTGTGAATATCCTCTAGTTCTGAAATCTCTTTTTTGATTTCTTCTCCCTGTCTTTTCTTGTCTTCTTCAAATTCTTTGCGCCCTTCTTGGGGAAATGAAAGATCCCCTGCTGTTTCCATTTCATGGGCGATCTTGCGCAGAAAGTCTTCTCGATTGCCTTGAAGATTCTTTTGTGCTTTCATGAGGAGGGATAGAAAGTTCCCTCTAATCTTTGCAATCTGTGATTCTTCAATAAATCTTTTCAAATCAGGGTTGTCCATTGTGATACCGGTTTACAAAACTTTGCTCATACTGGTTCATTGTATTGAGATGGCCCAGCCATGTGTGGATATGCTGCTGGAATTGGTTCCAATCTTGGTTTGTCATTTGCGGAAAATTTTGGTCAGCAGTCATGGTGTTGAATACGTGATTTATCTGAGCTGCGGTGTTGTAGCAAGTGTCCCGCAGATTTAGCAAGTACTGCCAATCATTGTGATCTACAGGAGGGTTCGGATTTCCACCTGACCCATGTGGGTTAAGATGGAGATGATTCTTTTGAAGCATACGGTTGCCCTGAGTCCTGAAGGTTGTATATTGCTGCTGAAACTGGTTCAGGAGAGTCTGAAGATTGCCTAATGGCCCGCTGAAATCAGGAGGAGCCCCTCCATTGCCACCATTGCCACCATTGCCACCATTGCCACCATTGCCACCATTGCCACCGTTCCCTCTGCCGTCGCCACCGTTACCATCATTGTTTCCGTTCCCTCCGCCATTGCCGTCGTTTCTGGCTCTGCCAAACAGGCCGAAGATGAGGCCGATGAGGCCGAGCACCACCAGGATGGTGCCCAATGCTATTGCCCAATCACTATCAATGAGCATGCCATAGGTGAGAAGAGCGATACCCATGACCAGCAAGGGATAACCCCAGTTACCTGAGGCGTTCTTCCAGGCAAGGATGCCTGCAAGGGCTGCAAGGGCGATTGCACCATACCAGCCGGCAACGGATAACACCCGGGAGACAAATTCTGCGTGGGAGTAGCCTGCCCAATAGGCAATACCCATTGCGCCAAGGAGAGCGAAAGAGAGTGCCACAACCTTGCCCTGCTTTGAGGGAAGCGTTCCGCTGCCCTTGAATATGGGGATGCGGGGGAGAGCCGCCAGGAAAATCGCATACAATATCAGGAAAAAAAGAAGGAAGACCAGTGCAAACCGGAAACTTGCGCTCTGGAGCATCTGTTGCATGGTGGATCCGATGCCAAAGTCGGTTGCCAAGACCAAGGTCGAGCAGAGAATTGAACACAAAAGCAACATTACGCGGCGCATGTGGGATACTTGGTGGTTTCTCTTTTTATTATTTTCCGACAAGTATATAAAGCATGGCTTCCGACGGGAGGGGTATGGACATGCATGAATTCGGGGCGATAGCGACACTCGTTGGCTGTATCTTGGGAGCTGGCATGTTTGCCATACCGTATGCGGTCGCTCAAGCTGGCTTTCTGACAGGCCTGTTCATCATACTGGTCCTCGGGTTGTGCGCTCTTGTGATAAACCTCTATGTGGGAGAGGTGTTCCAGCGAACCGAAGGCAACCATCCCTTGACTGCCCTTGCCTACCGATATCTGGGCAACAAGGGAAAGATGATCATGAAAACCGCAATGGTGCTTGGCATCTATGGCGGTCTTGTGGCGTATATCATCGGAGAGGGAGCGGCGATGGCAAGCCTTCTTCGGATTGATCCGCTTGTGTGCTTATGGGAGGGATCCTATTCTTTGACATCGGTTTTCTGGAGCGAGTGGAGATTCTGTTGGTCTCTTTTATTGGCCTCCTGGTGGTTGGAGTGTTCTGGTTCTCGCTTGGTGATATCAATACCCATCACCTTACCTTGTTCAAGGCAGACCAATTGCTGGTGCCCTTTGGCGTGGTGCTCTTTGCCTATTCAGGGGTGCTTGCCATCGGTGAGATGAAGGAAGAGCTTGGAGAGAACAAGCACAAGATGAAGCGCGCAATCGTCATCGGTTCAATCATCCCCATCATCCTGTATGTATTATTCTCCTTTCTGGTGGTGGGTGTCACAGGTGCGCAGACCACTGAGGTCGCAACCATCGGCCTTGGTGAGGCTGTGGGGCCCCACCTGCTGGTCCTGGGCAATCTCTTTGTGATCATTGCCATGGCAACCTCGTTCCTTACGACGGCGTACGCCCTCAAAGAGGTGTATATGGAGGATCATCACCTATCCAACACCAAAGCATGGGGGTTGGTTATCGGAGTACCATTTGTAATAGCCCTTTCGGGTGTCACGAGCTTCATCTCGGCCCTTGATGTGTCAGGAGCGCTTGCAACCGGCGCTATCTACCTGCTTGTCCTGTTGATGCACAAGAAATCCAAAGAATGCGGAGACTGTAACCCCCATTTCAGCGTGCCCTACAACCCGATCCTCATGGGTGTCTTTATGCTGATTTTCGCCTCGGGGATTATCTACCAACTGATCCAGATAGTCCTATAACTGTATGCGGGAGAAAAGGTATGTCCCTACTGAAAGGACTATGACCACCAGCACCGATATCACCAATCCGTCCAAGGCCAGTGAAAAATGACTGGTACCGGTGAGGACGCCACGAAGGCCGTCTACCCCATAGGTCAACGGATCGATTCTTGTCACTGCGCTGATGATGCCGGTTAGCCCTTCCAAAGGAAAGAGCGCACCTGACAGGAAGAAGATGGGCATGATCAGAAAGTTCATGATGAGCTGGAAACCCTGCATATCCTCGAGCTTTGAGGCAATGGCAATGCCCAGAGATGAGAAGAAGAGGGCAATCAATGCCATGAAGAGGAGTGCGGGCAGGATACTGATGAGGGATTGGGGGCGGAACCCAAAGAGCATGGAGAGGCCAAGGACAATGGTTCCCTGGATAACGGCAATGGTTGTACCACCCAATGTCTTTCCCAGCATGATCTTCCAGCGTGGGACGGGCGCCACCAGGGTTTCCTTAAGAAAGCCGAACTGGCGGTCCCAGATTACCTCAATGCCATTGAACAATGATGTAAAGAGGATCGACATTGCGATTATGCCAGGGGCAAGATACTGGAGGTAGTTTCCGCGGCCCGCGGCTTCAAAGACGGGACCAAAGCCCATCCCCAGGGCAAAGAGAAACAACAACGGCTGGCTGAGGGAGCCTACCACCCGGGCTTTTGAGCGCCAGAAGCGCTTGAGCTGGCGTAACCACATGATGTAGAGGATGCTCATCGATGTAACCTCCGACCCATGCGCATCTGATCAACGCTTGAAGCATGTTCCTCGCGCAGGTCTTTCCCGGTGAGTTTCAGGAAGATTTCCTCGAGGGAGGTTACTTTCATACGTTGCTGCAATTCCTGTAACGTGCCCCGCTCGATGATCCTGCCATGATCGATGATTGCGATCTCATCTGCAACCTGTTCAGCTTCGGGCATATAATGGGTTGTGAGAAAGATGGTCATGTTGTGCTCTTTGTTGAGCTTATGGATATGCTCCCAGATGGCGTTTCGTGTCTGGGGGTCAAGGCCAGTGGTCGGCTCGTCAAGGAAGAGGACCTCCGGGCGGTGGATAAAGGAGCGGCCGATCTCAAGACGGCGTTTCATGCCTCCGGAGAAGGTCTTTACCAGGTGATTCTTCTTTTCCTGGAGACCGACTATCTTGAGTGCTTCCTGTATCTTTTTTTCCTTGTCTTTTGAAACACCGTAAAGGACGGCGTGGAACACAAGGTTTTCATAGGCAGTGAGTTCCTCGTCAATGCTTGGATCCTGGAAGACAATGCCAAACTTCTTTCGTGCAGCGGTATGGTCATTGATGGCATCGATCCCCTCGATGCGTACCGATCCCTTGTCAGGCTTGAGAAGAGAAGTGAATATCTTGATGCTGGTTGATTTGCCTGCACCGTTTGGACCAAGGAAGGCAAAGATGCTCCCCTTCTTCACAGTAAAGCTTATGCGGTCAACTGCCTTGAACCCGTTGTAGGATTTGGTGAGATTCTTTACCTGGATGCTGTCCATACTCTGTATTCACCTACTGCCATTTAAAAGATTAATGAAAAGGGTCTGTTCTTTGTAAATGTTATAGTATTTGGGATAGCGATTGAGATTCTCGATGGTCTGCTTGTACCTGCGCCTGAGGTCACGGATGTGCTGCAT
>JBNJGT010000031.1:0-19519 GCA_051819765.1 Nanobdellota archaeon | reverse complement strand
TACTGGACACAGGATTTTTAAACGCTACACGGTTTCTGCTGTACATGAAATACATCGCCATGACACAGCAACGGTATTGCTGCCTCCCGACCTGCTTGCAGATGATCCTGTCTCGCCGGGGCATCCCGCTTCTGGAGCAGGAGGAGATCGGAATCGACCTTGGCCTCATCGTGCCGCCTGAGGAAGCAGAAAACTTTGCAAACGTTCCCAAAGGAGAAGAGCCACCAGCAGGCTGGGGCACCCGCATCAATCTGGAGCGATACAGCCTCAATAGTTTTTTCAGGAAACGTAGTATCCCCTTGAGTTCCGAATTCTACGAGATAAAAGACCTTGAAGATTTGCGAACATTCATAACCCACCATCTCTCCCAGGGAAATGACCGGCTTACTGCATTCAACTATCATGCATTATATGGAGAGCCCTCAGCAGGTCATGCCTCACTCATCGAATCAATTGAGGGGGATACTATCACCCTGGTTGACCCCCAGGTGGGGCGCAAGCGAAAGACAGTCTCCTCGGCTAAGCTCAGGAAAGCCACTGAAGTGCACTATGACGGCGAAAGTCCGTTAGGTGGTTCTTGGGTGATCAGATGATATATCTCAAATACTTCAATCCAGACCTGGAACTCATCCGTGATGGTGGACCCAGACGCAGTGCAAAACCAACTTATGAAGTTGCCATAGGAGGTGACCGCTACATCCTGAAGGCTGCCAGCAAAGGGCCGTACCGTGATGAATTATTCCGGGAACGCGATGTGCTCCTGCAGGTGCCTGATGTACCGCATGTCAGCCATTTCAAGGATTGGTTCGAGTGGGGAGAGTATGTTGCATTGCTTAAGGAATACGTCCCTGGGCAGGTTTTAAGGGAATGCCGGGCGTTCTCCAAGTATAAGATCCATCAAGAATTGGGCGAGACGATCAACACGTTGCACGAAAAGGGCATTGCAGGGGTAGAACCGGACCTTGAGAATATCATCATTTCACCTGAGGGAGGGAGCGGCACATTGATGGATTTTGAAAGTGCGTATTTCAGGCACTTGTGCGGTAATCCATTGTTTGAATATCTCAAACAGGAGGACACCCAGAAATTGAAGGAAAGCCTGATCCAACCCAGGAAACGGCGATTCTGACTATCTCTCCTTTTCATACCCAATCAACGACCCCTGCAAAAAGAGTAATGATTTTTTGCGGTCCATAATTTCAGCACTCCGATGCTTATTTAAATCAACTCCTGGTTTTTTCTCTTCATGGTCTTGAACTGGAAGAGATTTTATATCAAGGAATATCCCGAGAACCCCCTGCGTTACGGTCTTTGGATCCTTCTCTGGGTCATCTCCCTGGGCGGTCTGTTCTATCCATACCTGGGCTATATTGTCCCAGTTATGATGGCCACACTACTGATCCTGTCATTCTACAGGGGAAGATACTGGTGCGGGAACATTTGCCCCCGAGGGAGTTTCTTTGATATCATCGTCAAGCGGATATTCCGGGTAAAGGATGTGCCTCCCTTCTTCCGTTCAAACCTGTTCAGGGTTTCTTTTCTCATATTTTTTTTCATGCTATTTGGATGGCGGTTGTCGCGGGTAATGGCAAGCCAGGACCCGGTGGCGCAACTGGGCTTCATATTTGTCACCGTCTGCCTCTTCACAACGATTATAGGTTTTGTCCTGGCAACACTCTACTCCCCAAGAAGTTGGTGTATCTTCTGTCCAATGGGCACCTTGCAGTCTTTTATCCACAGTTTCAGGAGTAAAGGCAAAGGCATCAACATAAAAGAGGAAGCCTGTATCAAGTGCGCGACCTGTTCACGGGTCTGCCCCATGCATCTTGAGCCCTTCAGGGATGCGCTGGCTTCAGGCAGTGTCAAGCACCTTGATTGCATCAAGTGCGGATTATGCATACAAAAATGCCCTACCGGTGCATTGGAGTATGGAAGCTACAAACAAACGGTTAAGACCCATAACAAAAGGAGCTATGCGACAGTTGAGAAGGTGAATTCCACAGAGAAGATTACTGAGCTCGTCCTGCGTCCAGACAAACCCCTGGAATGGAAACCCGGCCAGTACATACTCGTAAGGGTCAGCCGTGAACCGCTGGTCTACCGGGCATTTTCCGTGATTGATTATGAGAATGATCTGCTCCGCATCGCGATCAAGCCGGTCAAAGGGGGATTCGCCTCGAAACACATTGCAGGATTGACGGCCGGACAAAGGCTTGCCTTGGAAGGTCCCTATGGTGATTTCACCCTCCCGGAGAATCCAAAGGTCTTCCTGATTGCTGCAGGGATAGGTATCACACCCTTCCTTTCCCTGGCACGCAAAGCCCTTGATGAAGGAAAAGAAGTCACGCTTGTCCACAGCGCAAGGGATAGGAAGAGTCTCTTCTATTACGAGGAGCTCAAGGAACTGGAGCAAAGAGGCATGCGCTATATTGTCACATTGACAAGAGAGAAGGATGACTCCTTCTTGCATGGAAGGCTGACAAAACATCTCAGGGAGATGGAACTGGATCAGGCCCATTATTTTGTGTGTGGAATGCCTGGCCTGATTGAAGATGTGATCCATATACTAAAGGACAAAGGAATAGATACCAAGAATATCAGCCATGAAGGATTTTGAGGTGATGAACATGAACCCTTATCAAGATGCGATGCAGAACCTGCATGCAGTCGCTCAATACCTGGATTCGACCGACATAATTCGTTTCCTTGAAGAACCAAAGCAATCGATTGAAATAAGTATCCCTTTCAAAGCAGGGGGCACTATACAGATGATAAAGGGCTTTCGGGTCCAGTATAATGATGCCCTCGGTCCGACAAAAGGGGGGATACGCTTCCATCCGCAATCTGATCTCGAGGAGACAAAGGCCCTTGCCTTCTGGATGACGATAAAGAATGGGCTCATGGGCCTCCCTTACGGTGGAGCCAAGGGCTCTCTTGCCATTGACCCCAGGAATCTATCCCGCAAAAGACTTCAGTGGATAGCAAGAGAATATATTCGTAGCCTTCACAGGAATCTGGGTCCCCGCAGAGACATCCCTGCACCTGATGTGGGAACCAATCCAGAGATCATGGCCTGGATGATGGATGAGTACAGTAGGATACAGGGCGAGCACATAACTGGAGTGATAACAGGAAAACCTCTCCTGGTGGGCGGGAGCCAGGTACGATCCCATGCGACATCTCTGGGAGGATTTCATATACTCAATCTGGCGATTAGCCAGTATGGCATGCGACAGACAGGGGTGGACGTGGTTATCCAGGGATTCGGCAATGCAGGGCAGCACATGGCAGCCATACTTGAGAATGAAGGCCATCGTATTATCGCGGTAAGCGACAGCAAGTCAGCAGTGTATAGGGCAGCAGGTCTTGATGTGAAGGGATTGATAGACCACAAACATAAGACCGGCTCTGTGGATGGGTTCGCGGAAGCAAGCCCGATAACCCAGGAAGATCTACTCAGTACTCCTGCAGATGTGCTTGTGCTTGCGGCACTTGCAGGTACAGTGACAAAACAGAATGCCCCAGGCATCAAGGCAAGCCTGGTCCTTGAATTGGCGAATGGCCCAGTAACAAAGGAGGCAGAACAGCTACTGCTGCAAAGAGATGTGATTGTGCTCCCGGATATTCTTGCGAATGCCGGGGGCGTTACAGTATCCTATTTCGAATGGGTACAGAACCTGTCAGGGGATATGTGGTCTGAAGAATACATAAACAAGAGACTGTATTCTATGATGAAAAGAGCCTTCGAGGAAGCACATCACATAGCAAGGGAGAAGGATATTGACCTGAGGATGGCGGCCTATGTGCTGGCTCTGCAAAGGATCGCGCAGGCTGAAACCTTGCGTGGAAGGCTGAGCACCTGACATGCCGATTTTTCCCAACATATTTATATCTCTCCTTATTATCCTTCCCTGATGGGATTCATTGATATCGGCACTAGGCCCTTGTATGACATCGGAACCCTTGCGGCAGGCTTCTACATCGGCTACTGTGAGGGCAAAGGGATCGAGACAGGTGACACAATCGAGTACGCAGCCAAATACGGTCCCACAGCTTTTGCCGTAGCAATCACCCCTCTCACTATCTTTGCCACAAATCTGCTCGGTGGGTATATGCAAAAGACGCTCCCTGAGAATTTGGAGCGCTCAGTTCTCGAGAAGGATGGCAAGAAGATTCCTTTCAAGGAATTACCCGTGCACATGCAAGAGCGCCTTCAAGAGGATGCAGAAGATGTGGTTGACCTCCTCAAATCCCAGAATCCCCTATACCTCAAAGCGACCGCCTCCGTCGGCACAAAGATTGCATGCGAGACCGTCATCGGCTATACCGCCGGACGCCTCTACAGCCTGCTCTAGTGGATTATCGCTGATCCTGCAGGCTCCATAGTCCGATTCCCGAGAAAACCACTGCTGCGATGATTGACATCGGTTTTCTGTTGACCCTTTCTGTGACCCACTTTCCTAAGAAAACAGCCATCAGACTCACAGCTGTTAACGCTGTCATGACTCTTAAAAACACCAGGGTTCATACCGTGTTGCGGGCCTGAAGCGATCTGGGTCTTATCACCCAGTTCTGCAACTTCCACAGCAAGCATTGGAATCACTATATCTGCGAGCATGCCAGAATCTTGTCAGCTTCAGTATTTAATCTTTTTCGTGCGGAAAGCCTTATTTCCCCCCATCTCAGAGTTTCATCTTTGTCTGGGCACATTGAGCAACAATTTTCTTTGCGAAAGTGTAGGCTCATGTTCCAGGCTCTGGGCAAGAGTCCCGGATGCCGAATTAAGACTGAGCTTCGTGCCTTTTAATATGACTATTGAACATGCAATTCAAAGAATCTTCATCCGTTCTGGTACCGGTCTGCAACGTCCACTATCCTTGGAAATTTATTTGTTTGTGAATAGATGTTTTTTCTGCTGACAACCAGTTTCCCTGTTGAATCATATCCTATATGTTCCCAATCTCTCAGATAGTCATACTCAAAAGGGATTTTTTTCAGTTCTTCCTTACTTCTTCTTTCCTCTTCTTTCGCTTCCTCAATCATCTCGGGAGAGAGTAGACCAAGCTCTATCGCGACATCCATATTCTCTTTTGAATGTCCAAAATCCTGAGTCCAAAAAGAGTATTTCTTGCCAAGCCTTTCCAGTTTATTTGCAACATAGATGCCACCCGGGTTGTAACCATGCGGGGTGACTTCTTCCTGGAGAGAATATGCAGTCTTTGATTCCTGCGCAAGCTCTGCCCGACCTTCAGGAGAACAGTAAAAACCCATGTCCAGGACATCATAATCCTGGTTGAGTATTGTCTGCAGGACATTCTGCTCATCAAAGGGTTCTGCAACAAGATATCTTAAATCCCTTGTTCAGCAAAGCGTTGGTTTTCTTGCGTATCTTTCTCTATTCCCTTTTCATCCCTTTTATCTGGATCGAAATTCAATCCAATACTCTTAGATGCATTTGATACTGCTTTTTCAAGATCAGTAGCTTTTATTACGCCATTATCCGATTCTTTTACAAGTGCTTTATGGAATTTTGGCAACATTTCTAGCGTTTCATCAGAGAATATCCTGAAATCTCCGTATCCTAGATCCAGAGCGTATCCCCCCATTATGCTTTCATCTTGATCATAATCATATGATGAGATTTCATCGTCAACCACTAACACTTTTTTAATATCTGCTATTTTTTACCTCCTGCGCTCTGTATTCGAGCTGAAGAGAGTCTCGCTATTCATTTTGTATGATTTGATACCAAATACCCCCTCCATCAGTCTCGATTCATTTGATGGCGCAGCCCCAAAGACCAGTCTTCCTAAATGTCCTCTCTCCTGGTAGTAAAGGAATCGTGTGGTATCATCAGCGCCAGTCCAGAACGTGCCAAGGTTATGAGTCACATCTCCAGGGTGGTAGAATGATTTTGTTCCACCAGTCGGTGATATGAAATGGCGCAGTGTCATCACCGGATCCAGGGGTATGATCCCTAGATCGAACAGGTCGTAGACATTGTTTCCTGCAGGATAGATCTGTAGACCACTTGCCACGTCATCATACCCTCCAAACATGCGGTTGAGTTCAGTCTCTATGCTATATATCCCCTCAACTTCAAGTTCCCCCTCACAAAAAGTTATCTTCTCTTTTTGATCCTCCTCAAGAGCCTTCTCAAGGTTTTGGATCTCTTCAAGGATTGTCCCTGGTTTGGGGGAGGGTTCCCGCTCACAATACCAGTCAGTCAACCTTTCAGAGAAATTATACTCCCTATATCTGGATTTGATAGTAAAGGATGTAATCTTGTTGAGCTCCTTCTCTCTGAGCTCATGCAGGGTCAAGGGTTCCATGTTCCAGGTCTTGTTTATCATTTTTGTACCTCCTTTTGTCCTCTGGTATCCTCCTGTACCATCCGTTGGCTCCTCTGGTGATACCATTAAGCGGTAGAGAATATCTGGGCGGTTGTAAATATTGTCCCCTTATGTGTGGGGAGTAATAGCAAATTTTATAAACTACAAAGGAGACGGATATGGTATGCTCCCGGACATCCTCAAACAGATCGGCCTGAACCAGAGCGAGATTAAGGTCTACCTGGCCCTCCTTGATCTGGGTGAGGCCAAATCAGGAGAGATCCTCAAGGCAGCCGGCCTGAATTCCGGCCGGATCTATGAGGTGTTCGATTCCCTGCACAAGAAGGGGTTCATCTCTTCCATCGTCAAATCAGGGACACGCTATTTCAGCCCTGCCGATCCAAGCAATATCCAGGACTACATAGCCCAAAAAGAGAAAGAGATACAAAAGCAAAAACAAGACTTTGACGAAGTGCTGCCGGATATCCTTAACAAGATAGAGTCACAGAGAGGCGAGATAAGGGTGCAGGTGTTCCAGGGTCTTGACGGTATCAAGTCAGCCTACCACAAGGAGCTCGAATATGCCAGGAAAGCAGGATTCGTGAACATCCTTGGGGTGACCTCACGAGCCAGTTATGCCAACAAGGTGTACGATTTCTTTGTCTATAACCAACAGCCCAGAAGACGTGACCTCAATATCAGCATACGAAAGGTTCTCGACATATCCTCAAGACCAGGTCGTCAATCTGAGCATGAGAGTAATGCAGAGATCCGCTATTTCAGTTTCGCCTCCCCCGTCAGTTATACCATTACCGCAGGCTTGGTCATCATCGGCATCCACAGCGATGAAAAGAATTCTATCACCATAGTTATCGAATCAGAAACAGTCTCCAAATCCTTCATCCAGCAGTTCGAAGTCGTCTGGAATGCGGCAAAAGGATAACTGCATATAGAAATCCTTAGCCTCCCTTTTGTAGATAGACTATTCCTCTAGACCATCCAAGAAATCACAGATAACAGCTTTGACCTGTTCATATATCTTCTTGTGTCCCCTGGTATTTGGATGCAGCCCATCCGAGAGATCAGACGCATCCAGGCACTCCATAAGCGATATGAAGTGAATAGCATTCTCAACGCACTTCTGGGCGATGATCGCGTCATACGCCTGTAAGTCTTCATTTTTCCAGTGATCGATCCCGTCCCACGGCCTGGTCAACCCTTCATCCACCTTCATGAGGCCAGTGAAGAATATGTGCTGTGAATGCTTCTGTGCGATTGAAATGATCTGTTGCAGGTTGTCCCTGAATTCACTCTCTGGAATGAATGTCTCTTCCTGTATTCGCGGGTCATTCGAACCGATGGAAAATAACAGGATATAGTCCTCTTTCTCGATTGCATCTATCTTTGCGATGTCCGATTCCAGGAACGCGAGCACGCCCCTCGTGTCATTCGATGCGACGGATAGATTATAGACGCCGACTCCTTCCTCCTCGTAGGTCTCCAAGAAATGAGTCTTCAGTCGTTCCACCCAGCCTCCTGACTCAGTATCGAATGCGCCCCACGCGATGCTGTCTCCAAAAACCAAAATCTTCACCATACAACGCATAGATACTCGGACCTTTAAAAAACCTTAGATTTGAAGCCATCAGCTATTCCAGTCGGACTCATAGCCAAGAAGAGACAGGACTGTTATCTTCCTTCAGAAATGCATTCCGTTAACCGGAAGGTAATACCCACAGTGGACTGACGGATCTCCTATCAAATATGCAATTCGCCTCACGTGCTGATAGATTATAAAAAGCACCGCCATAGTCCACAACCTCCATCGTCTTCTGTAGTAACTTACATTGTGCCCTAAGCAAATCATCATCAAGATGATTTACAATTATACCCTGGTTTCCGTCAAAAGGATTCATTCTATTCATATAAACCGCATTAAATGATCGGCGTTTAAAGACAGAATCTATCTCAGTCCAGTCACCAATCACCATATTAGCGAACGGAGTGAATCCATGGCAGGCAGCATTATGATTTCATCCTCTCCCAAATGCCTTTTCTGATAGCCCAGGTCAAGACCATAAACCGTGACGCCTGTATGGGTGAGATAGTCCCGCAGTGTATGTGCGGATCCTGGACCTATCTCCAAGACTTTCAAAGATTCAAGCTGTATCTCCCCTTTGTCAACGATTGCTCTGTCAGCAAATTGTTTTGTCAAGAGTGTCATGAACCGCAAATCATTATGCCTCAGGTCATACCCCTGATGTGTGCTATCAGTACTAAAATACTCCATCAATTCAGGGTCAAAGATGTGATCAACCAGATGATCTTGAATCCACTCCGAGGACAATTGAGAATCATCAATACTGGTATGACGAGCTTTAGCTGCTTTGATGGTAGGAATCAATTCGTGTATCTCATAAAGTCCTCTTGCAGGTACCAATTTTCTTCTCCCAATACCCATACAACTTGAATTGACATTACGGAGTAACGCGATTAACTGTTCAAGCGCTAAAGATTCCATGATTCTTGGAGTTGCCTAACACGTTATAAAGGTATCATAGATGACTTGATAAAAAAGTCAGATCACGCAGCACAGAACACATGTGAACATACATCGCAGTATGGCCGAATCTGAGAAGTGAAATTTGTACAAAGAGTTTGAACGACTCATCTACTATGAGCTACCTGAAAAGAGGATTACTGGCAATGCCCTCGGCGTATAGCACAGATCACCATGATACATCCAATGCAAAGACTCCGTGAACAGAAAGCAGAGCGTGCATACCTGCAAAAGCCCATTGTTGCATGTGGATGGGGGATTAAGGAAATCCAGAAGACAATGACTGGCATTTTTAGAAACCTTTTTAACCCTGTATCATTTAACAGATAAAAGAGGGATAAGATGGACAAACGGATATACCTGATTTTAGCAGTGATACTTTTAGTCATAGTAAGCATCCAATTTATAGGTATTCAGCCAAAACAAGTAGGATCTCAGGGCGAATGTATTGGTGGAACATGTATGCAACAATATTATGAAGAATGCAAGGGATTTGAAAAGGAGTACAGATTTCATGAAAATATTGATCTCACAGTAAAGGCAACCATTAATGGGAAGGATGATGATTATTGTGTCATAGAACAAGTTGTGATGGAAGATAATACACCCCTCGATCTGGAAGGAAAGAAAATGGTATGTAATTTTCCAATTGGTGGGAAAGAGAATGTCATTGAGCATTGCACAGGCGATTTGATTGACGCTTTGGGTGGACAACAATGAAAAGATTGATCCTTCTCCTATTACTGATTGCTACCTGTGCGTATGCTGACTATTATGGTTCAATAAAGACAGACGATTTCAAAGCGAATCTGCCTGCTTCTCTTGATGAAGCAGTTCAAAATATTGAAGGTATGATTGATAAGGGAAATTCAACAACAATGATTGCGCTAACTGTAGCATCATATGTCGATCATAGGATAATCAATAATAATGATTTTGAACGCATGACTATTGCTAGTAATTGGATTCCCTTTGGAGGAGACTCTGAAGAAGAGAAAAGATTTCTCAGATGGCGTGATGAAGAGCAAGGGGCTGACAAACAGTACGATGAGATTGCACAGTGGGCCTGGGAGAATGAATACGGGCAATGTGCAGAGAATGCTGCAACAGTATATTATATTCTGAAACATGCAGGCATAACAGATGCAAGGATATTTTCAAGCGGAGATCATGCTTTTGTTGTGTGGGGTCTTGGACTAGAGGAAGATCCAAATAATATCACTAATTGGGATGATGATGTAATAATCGCAGATAGTTGGCAGCATGGGTTGATCACTGGAAAGGATGCGTTTGAGAATTATCATTGCGGGAGAAAGCCCAGAATAGACATTACCTGGACAAAAGATAATTCTGTTGGACAAAGATGCGGTCTGTTTTCTGGCAGACCATTCTCACCTTGCTGTAAGACAATACCCGAATGCAGAAATGATCCAAGATTGGCTTGTGTGGATAATCAATGCAAGCCTTGTGGCAGGATAAATGCTCCTTGTTGTGAAGATGAGATATGTAATTTTGATAGTTTAGAGTGCAAGGATGGCATGTGTGTTGATAAAGCAGAAGAGACTCAAGAAGACCAAGAAGAGTCAGAAGAAACATCTTCAAATGAAGAAGTTGAGACTGCAGAAGACAAATCAAATGATAAATATCAGCCTCAGTTATGTCCTGAAGTTGAGATCCCTCCTGATGCTCGGTGGGTAGAACAGACTACCTATGACAAAGACCTGCAAATGGGATACACGTCAAAGAAGGGATGGGTTGGTGAATTGAAACTTTACTGGGCGGATGAGAAAGACAAACTGAAAGGAATCCAATGTTATAATGTTGAAGGTAAAAAAGAAGGCCCCTATGAATCTTATGATCGAAAAGGCAATAAAGTATCCGAAATGTCATATG
Source organism: Nanobdellota archaeon (assembly GCA_051819765.1). Lineage (GTDB taxonomy): Archaea > Nanobdellota > Nanobdellia > Woesearchaeales > JACJVW01 > JBNJGT01. The sequence goes on along the minus strand of JBNJGT010000031.1, from coordinate 8,734 downwards.
ATGATGGCAAGCTTACCGGGTTGAAAAAGGTCTGGGATGGAGAGCAATTAGTTGAAGAAAGCACTTGGAAAGAAGGCAAGAAGCACGGAACATACGAGACCTGGGACAAGAATGGCAATCCGAAATATCTGAAAACGTATGATATGGGTCAATTGGAAGGTCAATATAAGGAGTATCATTACAATACGGACAGGATCAAGATTGATGGTACCGCGACGGCAGGAAAATTAGCTGATTCAAAGACTTATGATAAGGAAGGAAATGTCCTAGCAGAAAGACATGGCTCGTATGACGAGAAAGGTTCATTTAGTGGATGGGTTGTTCAGAGTGGGAATAGATGTGAAGTTATGAAGGATGAGTATAGTGAGTGTACTCCCATTTAAGGGCTGGGTGCTAAACAGGCACAAATTTGCTAGATAGAAATCTCTTATCCTACTCGGTTCAATTTTTCCAGGGTGCCTCCCAATCTATAAGATTCATTCTTCATTTGCTACGGCAATCTCAGCTAATTTCAGGGCACCTTTCTTGCTTTTTGCTCCAGCAATAAAGAGGTGATTATGACAAAAGGTTGCATCCTCCACACCGCTTTTATCAATAAACTCCTGACCTTCAAGTGCTGACCATTTCTTTGGTAAAGATTTTCTGTCTTCAAAGCTTTCAAGACTTTTTGGAATTGTTTGAACATTATATCCACCAGTACTAGTTGGATAAACAATATATAAGGCATCAGATTCAGTGATAGCTATCTTTTTCCAAGGGCAGAATTGGTCCAGGACTAAAATTTTATCGTGGCTGTTTTTGATGACTTCATGCATGATTTGCTCTGCTTTTTCTAAACCTTCTGCAATAACTATTCTCCTTTTAAGGATGCCCTGGGCAAAATTAACTGCGTCATTGAAAGCATCATCTGGACTAATCTCCTTTTGTTGCCAACCAGGATTAAAGTCACCTATTACTTTTGTGATTGTAAAGACACTGATGTTTTTTGTTTCAAAAATATCTACACCATTATCAACTGCATCAACTTCTTGCATGATGCATTCGTCAATGTAAGTGAATGCTTTGTCTGAAGAGACCAACTGCCTTCCAAAATGCTTCCAGATTAAACCGGCAGCTGCGTATGGGATTTCATTCTCTCTAACAGGTGAGTCTTTTTGATGGTGATCGAAATCCAGGGTTTCAGGATTGTATTTCCTGCCAACATCAACCCGTATGTCTGCGGAACCAATCAGTTCTTCATTTCTCGTTCTGATAATTTCTGTATTCGGATTTAGTAATCTTAGGATAGCACATGCGAAAACGTCATCAGCATGAAATTTTCCGTCATGTACTGCAATTTTTAGGTCATTGACTTTCATAGAATAAGCGAAAGCAGGTCTGTTTTTAAAAGTATTTAAAAATGAACGAGGCCAAACATAGTGGTAAAGTAGTTGCTTTAATGTTATTGGCACAGTGGGGAAGAAACTCTTCAAAATGAGGTACACTCATGATGCCTGTAAAAGTGGTGTTCCAGATACCCTCAAAACCTGGTGAATTAACTGATGAAGAATCTGAAGAGATTCAAAAAGATTTAATCTACGCTGATGGTTATCAGCAATTTCATTTTTAGAACAATCATCAGGTCTCCCTTGTTGGAATGGGTTGCTACAGGCTATCCAAAATTTGTAGGTGAATAAATGCCTATTAGTGCAAGAATGTTCGCACTTCTTGATGTTTACGATGCTTTATCATGCGACAGACCAAAAAAGCAAGAGAACAATCTAGAGTTATGCAATATCTAAAAGAACAAGCTGGAAAACTGATCCTGAATTGACTGACTTATTCTTAAAAATAATTGAATCAAAGAAAGCGAAACGATATCTGTAGGGACACACCAGAATCCTTGACCGGAATCCCAGCTCCGAAGCCATTGCCCACAGAGTCAGCCTTTAGGCCTGGGAGGATGTCAAATTATTGTCCTTTGTTATAAAGAAAAATCTGGGTTGAGACGTAATAAATCACTAGAAAAAAGTAAGGCGCCGTGGCCCGGATTTGAACCGGGATATCCCGAAGGAAACAGGATCCCTAGGGTTAGGACCCACAGTCCTGAAAGATTCCAGTCCTGCGCAGTACCAGGTTGTGCCACCACGGCATTTGCCTCTTGTATGTGCTTGAGCGTAGCGAACCTCGCACTCAACTGTCGAAACAGTTGAGCAGGTTGTGCCACCACGGCATTTGCCTCTTGTATGTGCTTGAGCGTAGCGAACCTCGCACTCAACTGCAGTTGAGCAAGTTGTGCGACCATTGCCTGTGAGCGTAGCGAACCACTAAACTGTCGAAACGCTATCGCCACCGTTCAATCCGAAGCGAGAGGCAATTTATAAAGCTTTTGGACATCAGATGATATCAGGAACAGAAAAAACACCCGGTGTCAGCCCTTCAGCCGTAAAATATACACACACCACCCTATCATCGGCAATGACCCAGACATCCAATGGCTCATCCGTGTGATAGTGGTTGCTCCCATAGGAATAGAGGGTGACAGTCTGCCCCGCATACGGTTCTAGATCATAGCCGCCTTCCTCGCAGACAATCTGTTTCAGCCCCCAGTTCGCATCCGAGAACGTCTCAGGCAACGTGACTGTGGTCTGTTCCTTCAATCCAGTTGTTTCGATTCCCAGGGCATCAAGCTCATGGGTGAAACCCTGTTGGCTGCACCCAACTAAGAGCACAAGAGCAATCAGGAGCAATTTCATGGCAGGTATATGGTGTTCATCAAATATAAACATTTCGCCCATACAGCAGGCACTCCAAGAGGTTGTAACCTCCTTGTGACAACTCAAAAGATTTTTAAAGGGGAGCCATCTTCCGCTCCCGTCATGAGTTTAGAGCATCTAACCGAAGAGTACGCCCGACAATCGCAGACCCTGCGTGAGGGCGTCCAAGGCTATCAGAACATGGTCATGGTCTCACACATGAGGCCGGACGCGGATTCGCTCTCCACTTTACTTTTATATGGACGAAGCTTCAAGGAAATCAATCCTGAAATCCAGATCCACTATTTCATCGACAAGAGAGGCCTTCATCCAGACTGCCAGCAGTTGCTGAATCATTACAAACTGGACATGTTCAAGGATATCTCAGAGGAACTGCCTGCCTCGTATGATGCCCTGCTTCTGGTTGACACATCCCGTTCAGGAATGCCAGCTCTGCCCAAAAATGTCGAATTCACAGGTGCTGAGGTTCACTGCCGTGACCACCATAACAAAGGAAATGGTTTTGAATACCAATCCAAGATTGTTGACGATTCGTTCAAAGCCTGCGTCACATTAGCCGCGCACGAATTCTCGGACCTCAAGACAGTCCAGGACATGGGAAAGGATCCAGTGCTTTCTACTCTCGGCTACCAGGCAATCAAGGTCGATACAGGCCGGTTCAGGAACATGAGCCCCCGGGACAAGAAGGTCAAGCAGGTCTTTGCTGGTGGAGAGATGGACGACTACCTCCTGGAGCAGATTGACCGCACCCCACTGACCGATAAGGAAGCAGACATCTTCTCTCGCCTGTACTCCAGCATGGAGCGCCACCATATCAAGGGCTTCTCAACCCACTGCTATGTCGGCGTCATCGAGAGCGACAACGACACCATTCTTGCGAAGGTTGCAGACGAAATGCTCTATGGGCTCCAGACCTCCCAGGACAATGGGGTAGCAATGGCAGTCTTCAAGAATGACGAAACCCAGGAGAACCGCTTTGTCATCAAGACCCGGTCAAAAAAACCAACAGACCGGGCCAATGCGGCAAGCTTTGCAAATCTCTTTCGCGACGGAAACGAGGAGCGCAATGGGGGCGGTGACCCCAACAAGGGTCACGCTGAAAAGGATCTTGGCATCCTCCATTACTCAGTGAGCAGTCAGGCGTTCAAGGACCTCCTCATCGAGGAGATCGGCTCAGTGCTCATGGGAAGTCCCATGTATCAATCGGATTCTGTTGAAAAACCGGTGAAGGCAGTGTACGAGCGGCGCAAGCCCTTCACTGAGATCGACCTGCACCGGATCGAGGACTATGAGCAGCATAGAAATATTCTCGGGAAGATTGAGCACACAAACCTGCGCAGCAACGGTAAGCTGCAAAGCCTTGCGATCAACCTATATGAGGATATGAAAGAGAGAAGCCTGAGCCTGCGTGAGATTGACATCCCTTCAATCCTCAAGATCAATAACGAACTCATAGAGGCCTGGGGAAACAAGCCGTTTCCTGATGTTGAGGCCAACGTGGTCTACGGACTCATCGATAAGTTTGTCCATCCTTACCTATTTGGCCTTTACTGCTGCAAGGCTGAGGTCCATGATACAGAGGAGACGCATGAGCTTATCACAAACCTATTTGGTCCCCATCCCGTTGAACAAGAACGTTTCAGGCATACCTATGATGGAAAGGAATGCGGTATCACCCTCGTCAAGTCTCCCATCATGGAGCTGCGCTACGCAGGCGAGAGTGTGCTTTTGAACCAATGCCTCAACATCGAGATGAAAGCACGTCTGAAGCGGGTCGTGGGGTAGGGTATCCCCAAAAACTAAGTAATCTCATATATACTTCTTTACTATGCCACAAAGATTCCAATTGATAGTGGATATATGGAACTGTGACGGTTCAGTACTCCAGAATCATCTGGCTGTCACTGAGCTTCTGGGCTACCTTGTTCAACTCATGCAAACAAAACCCACTCTTGAGCCAGTGACAAAGAATCGGGGGAAGGGCATCTTTGGTTTTGTCTTAACACCTACATCGCATTTGACCCTTACCACCTTTCCTACGACAAACGAGGTGGCACTTGATACAGTGTCATGGGTGCCCTTTGATATGGGAGCAATCCGAAACCACATGATGAAGTACTTCAATGTAGGCCTCAACAATCTCAGAGTACAAAAGATCTCCAGCTACCGCGATAGTGATGTGGAGTGTGAGGAACCAGGGTGCACCAAGCCAGCAACCCGCGAGTGGGGCGGTCGCATGGTCTGTCAGGATCATTTCACTCGGTATCGCGATCAGGAAATGGAATTCATGGATTCAACACCTTCCTTCTCATATTCCTAAACAATTTTAAACCAGCAAATCCTTCTGTAGCCGATGATTGCCCACGTTGACATGGATTGCTTCTTTTGCGCCTGCGAGGTGAAACACAATCCAGAGTTTGCGGGAAAGCCGGTCATAGTGGGCAGTACCGGGTCACGGGGTGTTGTCTCAACCGCAAACTATGAGGCACGCCAGTTCAACGTGTTTTCTGCAACACCTATATCCATCGCCAGGCACCGTTGTCCCGACGGGATATTCCTGCCGGTTGATTATGGACTCTACTCACAGGAATCAAAGCGCGTCATGGGGATTTTGGAAGACATCGCCGATGACATGCAGCAGGTATCAGTGGACGAGGCCTATCTTGACATATCAAGATTTATCAAGACCTTCAACTCACTTGAAGATGCAGCACAGGCAATAAAGGATCGTATATACGAAAGAACCAAACTTACCTGTTCCATCGGTATCTCACATTCAAAGGTTGCGGCAAAGATAGCCTCTGACTATAGGAAACCCGGTGGCATCACTATTGTAAGAGACATGAAAGAGTTCCTCGCACCCCTGCCCATCGGAAAGATCCCTGGCATCGGCAAGGTGTCAAAGCAGCGCTATCAATCCTTGGGGATCTTAACCATTGGAGACCTCGCGAAAAAGGACCGCTTCTGGGTCATCGACAATCTCGGTAAGGCCGGCGTCCACTTCCAGGACCTCGCCTGGGGCATAGATCATTCCCACTTGGAGAGACGGACCACAAAATCCCACAGCCGGGAACATACCCTTCAGCAAGACACAGCAGATACTGATGGGCTGCTGAAGGTGTTGATCTCTTTGGCTGAGCGCGTCCACAAGGATACGCAACAGAGTTTCCGTGTCATATCAATAAAGATCCGCTATAATGATTTCACCACTATCACCCGGGATCGTTCCCTCTCAGCACCCATCCGATCGCTTCCCCTGCTCACGGAGACCGCACGGGCCCTTTTTCTTGAGAACTATGAACAAAAGCCTGTCCGTCTTATCGGTGTCAAAGTAAGTAATTTGTGCAGGGAGGTTCAATCAACACTGGATTCGTTCCGTTGAAACAGACCAAGGACTCCTTTGATTATACGAAGCACAAACTCCAAACAGACAACAAGGCCTAGGTAATACAACAACGTCATATAGGGAAGTGTGTCGATGATGGTCCAGATATGCTGGAATGAAAAGAAATCAGGTTGCTGCAGAAGCACCCCTAATAAAGCGAATGGCACCATCTTGGCCAGGTCCTGTGAGAGGGCCTCATTGTAATATGCAGTGAGACGGATCGCACCCACTATGGCGATTGACGTCAACAGCAATGTGGCGGGGCTGTGACTTTTCCCGATGATCATCAGCAGAACCGCAAGGATCAGGAACCAAAAAAAGACCAGGATCGGAACAATCACCAGGTTTTCCAGAATATACAAGAAGAGGGAAGACTCATACTGCAGGTATCCAAGGACCCCCCGTCTGTTCAGGAATACATGCATACGCAGGATATCGCGTTTGGCAAGGAACTTGTAGAACTTGAACACAAATACTGCATAGAGGCTTATGCCTATGATATACATGAGCAAGGGCTTCACTTCCGCAAGCATGGCGTCGAACATAGACTTTCGTGACTTTAGTCATATAAAAGGATTGTTCACTACTGAATAGAAACATATATAAATCCCTCGAAGGTCTTCACAGCCATGCGCGAACTGATCCATACAATCTATCAGGCAACCATTGATCGCATGGCTGAAAGCATCCACGACCACACTGGCCTGGCGTTCAACGAATTGCCCTCCGTCCGGCTCTACGACGAACAGGATCTTCCATTGTTGGAGGAGAACGCCCCAAAAAATCTTAGCTCCAGTGAGACCCTGCGTTTTTGCAACGGCCGCTACGACCCACTCAACAATCAAATCCTGGTCAATAATTATAACCCCTCTGTGAACAGCTCAGAGCTCTATAATCAACTGCTCATCGGGTTACAGATCCAGGAGAACCCCGGCCTGCTCAAGTATCATTCTCATGCTATAAGCCCCACGGATCATTGCGCAGCCTCTATAGAGCTTCTTGGAAAGCGATTGGTGCTCACTGAGCAGCTCATTGACACCTGGTGCATGGATAATCATGAGGCACGAAAGTATTTCCACAAATCAAAGAGCTTGAATCTGAGAGAAGTATTCAGACGTAAGACCTTGAAAGGCTCGCTTCTCCAAGTAGGGGGTAATGGTGACATCATGCGGTCTGCACCGGATGTAGGTCAGGTCCTTGATGATCTCTGCAAGGCAGAGCTCAAGTACCATGAAGGCCTGCCTGTGGAGAAGGTCTTCCAGCAGTTCAGACAAACGACCCTGCGTCGCCAGGTAAGCTACGAATACGCAAAGCATTGTGAATGCGATCTCCAGGAGGACCCACCGACATCACTCTACGAGACCCGTGAGAAGTATGACCGCATCGCTGGATAACATCCTAGACCCCTTGGGAAGAACAGTTGACATTCGTGGTTCAACGCCTGAGACTGATGCCAGGCAGATGGCCTCACTCACCCGCTGTAATCACTTCACATTTCTTGCGAAACGCATTGCCTGCCTCCCTGCCTATCGCAAGGCCTGTCCTGAACCCTTTCAGCTTGAGGAAGGCGTGGAATTCGGCTGCGGTGCCTTTGGTTGGGGAACTACGTCGTAGCCCGAAAAGCCCATTGGCAGTCATTCGACATCAACCCCGTGGTCCGGACAGACTTTGAGCCAATCACTGTCCACCTGACACCCATAAAAGAGACGCTCATCGACGCGCTGGCAAAAGACCCCCTGCTCCCCTTATATAACCTCGGCTTCGCATCATTCGAGAGAGCCAAGCGTGAGCTCGAAGAACTCAAGGACGTGCTCAGATTCTCCGTGAACATCGACTATGAGCTCATCGGAAAGACCGAGCGCAAGTACTTCATCGCCTTTGAGGAATACAACCGCAGGAAATGCGTGAATTTCATCCGCAGTCACCCCTACAGCTTCATCTCCCAGGACATCGAGTACTTTGACATCGATTTCAACATGGTCTATGACTCAGAGCTTGAGGAGACCCGGTTTCTCGACAAGCTCAAGCGCTACGGCATAACCGAGATCCTCCTCCTCAAGACCTCCACCCTGATTGAATATTGAGGGACACTCATTCCACCATGAATTTCTTATACAGCACAAAAAAAGCTATGCCGATAAAAACATAAAAGACGATTGACAAAGGGTACAATAGAATCATGAATAGTGCCTGCAGCAATAACAAGCTGATTAGGCCACCGATAAAAGCGTTCTTAACATTTTTGTTTTTCTTTAAGTAATTATGCAATAGAAAATGGTCCTCCTTGGAAAGCAGGATGAGATTGTCATTGTTGTTGTTTTCCTTGTTTCCATCTATGTGGTGGATTTCTTTTCCCTTGATTTTTTCCTTCCCGTATTTTTTTGTGGCAACCCAACGATGCACAGGGAATCCACTATCACAAAAAACGAGGTAGCCTTCTTCACTTCTCTCTGTTTTCTTCATTTCCTTTGAGGCATCTCTGGTACTTATAATTTATATAATTTACTCTTAGTTATACGGAGTTTAGCGGGTATGAACAGAAATGAGCAAGAATTATATAATCAAAACTTAAGAAAAAATGCCGCTGGAGGGA
>JBNJGT010000030.1:17608-19570 GCA_051819765.1 Nanobdellota archaeon | reverse complement strand
TTTACGACGGGCTTGACGGAATCGTGTGCCCCGCGAGCATGGCGGGTGGCCTTGAGAAACGGTTCGGTCATGAGTTATTGTACGTGAACCCGGGAATCAAGATGGGGGGTATCGCAAACAAGGGTCAGAAACAGTTGTATGAGCCTGCGGATGCAGTGCGTGACTGCTCAAACTCAATCCTTATCATCGGAACCGCAATCACAAAGGCAGACTCTATGGAGGCCCAGGCTGAGCGGGCCCTTGAACAGATGACTAAAGCTTCTTTATCTCTGCCTTATCAGAAATGATGGCACTGTGGCCTTTCTTGTCCTCGAGGATTATCTTAAGGGAGTCCTCGCCCCACATCACTTTCTGGATCTTCTTAAGCATATTCTTGGCTTTCTTTTGCTTTGCCTTGTCTTCCTCTTCTTCCTTCGCACGTTCAATCTGGTGCTTTACGCGGTTGAGGATGCCTTCAACATTGGTGATGTAGCCGTTTGCCACCTCACCTGGATCGATAGTGATGATTCTGGGAATCTTGACTACAGCAGTGGATGACTTCACAATCCGTATCTTGAGGTCATCCTCGGAATTGATGTCAACGGTATATCGGACAGGATCGCGTTCCTCTGCTGGTTCAACATCGGCTTTGTGGTAATTGCAGCTTGAGCAATCCATGGAAAACAGGTAAACAAGCCCGAAATACGGGATCTCTCGTTCAGATTCCATAAGTGTCAGTGTGTTCTTATTGCAGATAGGACAGGGTTGTTCAGTGATCATATTTGGCTCATCCATGTTTTTCATGTAGTGTCATAAGTTATAAATAGTTTTTGGTTCACTAATACTGGTATTATATGAAAGAAAGATTTATTAAACTTATAGCGGGATTTTTTGTGGTCTTGTTAATCCTGAATTTTGTGCTTTTCTTGTTAGGCTATAGTTCGGTGACAGTCTTTTGGGTGATCATTGTCTTGGGCGCGATAACGGCCTGGCTGCTACCAAAAGGGCATTGAGGGCTAGATGACGCGCGAGGGCCTGTGTGCAGGCTCCAGTATGGAAGGCCATTCTAGAGCAGTTCAAAGCCGATATGATCATACTCTGGGATGTAAATCTGCCGTGCGAGATTGCGTAGCTTCACATGTTCTTGGGATATGTGCTGGCAGACGAATGCCTTGTTAATGTCCACAAGCCCTCTCTTGGTGGAGTATACCCGTTCCAGGTTAAACTGAGGGGCGTCTGTCCGGCAAGTTGAGGCAACAAGGCTATCGGTTATGCTGTCTTGCACCTTTGTATGGGAAATTCGATTCAGGGCCTTTTCCTCAAATGAAAGGCCGCCAAGGAACCCGGCGGAGGTCTTAGCATAGAGCATGTCCCCATCCGTGTAGAGGCCAGTTACTGTGTAATTCTTCCCTTGGTAGATAACCTGTGCTGAGCCGATCTCGATCCCTCCTTGTGTCAGCCGTTCGTAGGACGGATCATAGAAGAGGCGGGTCATTCTCAGTTGCTCAAGATCAGGGTATCCTTCAAACTGCTCTACCTTCGGTCTTGCCTCAGGTACATGTGTGTCTCCCAGGGGAAACTCCAGGGGTGTCAGAATGTCATTTGAAAATCGGCTCCGGTAATCGTTCTTGAGTCTTGAAACCTGCGGAAGGAGGGAGTCTGCAATACTGTGAAACTGAATCTCACCGTTTGCGGCTTCTGTCAAGCGATCCAGCAGATACGATGCGTGACTTGTTTTCTGAGTGGCAAGCGCACAGACCAACAATCGCCCGGAATCTGTTTCCTCATCACCGGTAGCAAGGACTGACTCCCGCCAGTCATACCATGCACGCACTGGTGATTCAGCAACATGTAGCATTTCAGGTAGGTAATCGAGCGTTATAGCATATGTCCTAGGGCCATAGCCCTCGACCAGTTCAATTATCTCATCTTCAAGATCCATGGCAGTGGTTGGCGCATACTCCGATTTATTGTTTTGGCTTG
>JBNJGT010000030.1:0-17508 GCA_051819765.1 Nanobdellota archaeon | reverse complement strand
GGCATGACCACCTCGCTCACGGACGCATTTGGCAAGGGAGTGCGGGATGTGCTGCCAAAGGCCTCAATACGGGAGATCAGCCTCCTTGACGCGAAGGTTGAGCACTGTAAGGGCTGTTATGAATGCATCAAAACAAAGGGCAGGGTTGGAACATGCAGCATAGATGACGATGTCAATCCCTTGCTTAGGGAAATGGCACAGGCTGATGGCATCGTCTATGCTACACCCGTCTACATGCTTGGGCCTACGGCACTCATGAAACGTTTCATGGAACGGAATTATCCGATCCTGGATATGAGTGCAGGGATGCCAAAGGGGCGCATGAAACGCAAGAACAGGCTTGGTGGTGTCATCGTCTCAAAAGGTGCACCCAATCCGATCAATCGGCTGTTTGGGATCACGTATTACCCGGTGAAGATTCTCAAATGGTTATGCAAGCTCTTTGGCTGTAAGCGGACAATGGTCTTTCGAGCAGGAGGTATGGAGGCAAACGAGAAATCAAAGCAAAAATGTGTGGACAAGGCCCGTCTGTTCGGACGACGGTTCGGGCGCGCACTGAAGCACAACCTTTATAAATGAGCAATTCTTTGATCCCGGTAGAAAAAGGGGATTTCAAATGGTAAAAGTTGCAATTAATGGATTTGGACGTATAGGAAGATTATTCTTCCGGACAGGATTTGATGAATTGAATATTGTCGCTATCAACGATCTGGGTGACATCAACACGATGGCCCATCTACTGAAGCATGACTCTGTCCACGGGACGTACAAGAATGATGTACATGTAGCAGATAACAAGATGTATGTGAGTGGTAAGGAGATCGAGGTCTTCAGTGAGAAAGACCCAGCCAACCTACCGTGGAAAGAATTGGAGGTTGATGTTGTCATAGAATCAACCGGGGTCTTCAGGAGTGAAGATAAGGCACGAAAACATCTTGATGCAGGGGCTAAGAAAGTACTCCTTTCGGCACCTGGTAAGGCAGGCAACATTAAATCCCTGGTAAAGGGAGTGAATGAGCATGAGTATAACCAGAATGAGGATCACATCATCGATAATGCATCATGTACCACAAATTGCCTGGCGCCGATAGTCAAGGTGCTCAATGACAATTTCGGTGTGAAACGAGGCTTCATGACGACAATCCATGCTATGACCGCAGACCAGCGAATTGTTGATGCACCGCATAAAGACCTTCGTCGCGCGCGTACCGGCGGCTTGAATATGATCCCTACCACTACCGGTGCAGCTGTTGCGGTCGGAAGAGTGATTCCGGCAGTTGCGGGTAAGCTGGATGGCATGGCTGTCCGCGTCCCGGTGGCTGATGGTTCACTTGTTGATCTCACTGTAGAACTTAACCGTGCCACAAATCGTGATGAGATAAATGAGCTGTTCAAGAATGTTGCAATGCATCACCTGGAAGGTGTTCTTGAGTATTCCAGTGATCCATTGGTCTCGACTGACATCATCGGTAATCCGCACTCGTGTGTCTTTGACAGCCAGCTTACAAACGTCAGTGACGGAAACCTTGTCCATATCACTGCGTGGTATGATAATGAATGGGGGTATTCATGCCGATTGGTTGATATCGCGAAACTGATCGGATAAGGACCATGAAGTATCTGCCTACTATCTATAGGATCCAGTTATGGATCTCTTTCTTCTTCAGAGGGATATTGCTGCTTGCGATCATCGAGGCAATATTCAGCAGACTATGGATGGTGCTTTTCATTGGGACACTGGCGCTGATAATCAGTTTTGTCCCGTCAATCCTCAAACGGAATATCAATGTGAATCTTCCGACAGAGATGGAATTTTTCACCACCTTCTTTGTCTTTGCCGCATTATTCCTAGGTGAGATCCAGAATTATTATGCAGTGTTCCCCTGGTGGGATACATTCCTCCATAGTATGAGTGGGATAGCCCTTGGCTTTATCGGGTTTCTCATGATTTTCTCTCTCTACAGCAATAATCGGATAAAGGCGAGTCCAATCATGATCGCTCTCTTCACCTTCTCGTTTGCAATGATGGCGGGTGCTATCTGGGAAATCATCGAATTTGGTGTGGATGAGACCTTTGACACAAACATGCAGAAAGGGCTGGACGATACGATGTGGGACCTTATCATGGATTCCCTGGGAGCTTTACTCGTATCAGGCGTAGGGTATTTCTATGTGCGCGGAGCGCCATCCCTTGTGTTCCATCATTTTCTCTGTCGCTTTGCAGAGCAGAACCCGCACCTGTTCAGGAATCTATAAGCTTTTTTGCAAGCTTGACATCCTTTGCCTGTACTGTCCGACGCCCTGAGTGATGGGCCAGTTCAAGCGCCTTCTTGGCTATTGCTGTTGCCCTTTCTTCAACCAGTCTTGTGAACGCATGAAGCCCTTCGTGACTGATGCGCGCAGCGCCATTATCAGTGAGTATCCGGCCAAACGGGGCCTTTGGTAACAGGGTCTTTCGCGCCATTCACATGCGCACCTCATAGGGATACAAGGTCTCTAGAATCTCTACCGCGTTCTTGAGCCTGCCCTTTGATCCGGCATGGATGGTGAAAAGGTTATCTCCAATCTCAACATTTTCATGGATGTTGCGATGCAACATGATTCCGCATTGGTGATTTTGAGGGGCTCCTGCAACTCGTGCAATCTTTGATATCATCCGGTTGTCGATATGCATGATTGTGCCCTTCGTGTTGGCTCGGACAGTATAGGTATGATGGGAGACCTCAATCTCATCAGGATGCAGCACGCGTTTACCCTGGGCCTTGATGATCTCTACCATCTTGGCGTACGCCTTACCTGAGGAGAGCACTTCCTCAGCCATCTTCTTGCCTTGGAACGGCTTTGCCTTACCAGCCATCTCGAGCAGGATACCTGCCATCATCACTCCCTTCTCCCGAAGATCCATGGGCTGATTATCATGGTTAAGGAGGGTGTAGAGCACATCCCTTGCCTCCAATGCAGGGCCAATCCCCTTCCCGATGGGATGGGAACCATCAGTGATGATTGCCTTGACCTTCACATCAAGTTGCTTTGAGACTTTCTCGAAAGCCCGCTTCAGGTTCTTAGCTTTGTTCATAGATTCGATCTTCGCACCACGGCCGACGGGAATATCGATAAGGATATGGGTGCTTGATACGGACAACTTCTTGGAGAGGATGCTTGCGATCAGTTGGCTTTCCGCATCGATCATCATGGGCTTTTCCACATTGATGATCTTGTCATCCGATGGCGCAAGGTTGAGTGCGCCTCCCCATACAAGACAGCCGTTATGCTTGAGAACCGTGTCGCGCATCTTACTAAGATCGGTGCAGACATCACATAACACCTCCATTGTATCGGCGGTTCCGGCAGGGCTTGTGATCGATCGTGAGCTTGTTTTGGGGATGACGCAGCCGCAGGCAGAAAGGATGGGGACCAACAGCATGCTGGTTCGATTGCCTGCAACACCGCCGATGCAGTGTTTGTCGAGAATTGGGAACTTGTCTACCTTGAGGATCTGACCCTCCTCTGTCATGGCCCTGATCAGGTTGACCCGCTCAGAATCGTCAAGAGGGTTTGTATAGCATGCAGCAACAAAATATGTGAGTTCGATGTCATTCAGCTTGTTGTGGACGATATCCCATATTATCTGATAGATCTCCTCCTTTGAAAGTTGCATGCCATCGAGCTTTTTCTTGATGAAATCTATGGATTTTGGCTTTCGCGCCATCTGGATGTTAACACTTGAACCGTCCTTGAGATTGAGCGAATCCGAGACCTCCTTGAACACAGCGATGGTACCTGGAGTCACAATACAGTCGCTCTGACTGATATCGACCACTACTGTCTCGATCTTTTTCCCTTTCACAATCTTGATACGATCCATGCTATGCAAGTCGTACATCGCTGCGTCCTGCTTATGCAGGACCACTACCATTACACCACCTGTGTTGATGTCCATCTGTTTAACTTTTACTCGCATGTGCCATCACTTCTACATACATTTTTACCATTGCTATCCCCATGGATAATATCAAAGGGCCGATAAGGATGCCAATCATCCCGAATGCCTTTATCCCACCCAACACACCGATCAGTACAACAACGGGGTGTGTGTGGCTCTGCTGGCTTATGAGCTTAGGACGAAGGAAATTGTCCACCGTTGCCACCAACAATCCGCCGTATAAGAACAGACCGACCCCACTCCAGATCAAGCCGGTAGATGATTCCACTAGACCGCGCAGCGCAAGGGACAAGGATGCAGGCACCCAGATGATTGCAGTCCCTAATACAGGCACCAGTGCAAACAGTGCAGTGACAAGGCCCCAGAAGACAGCCGCGTTTATGCCAAAGATAAAATAGCCGATTGCCGCAATGCCCCCCTGGATCAAGGCCACGTAAAGCTGACCGTATAACACTCCCCGCATCACTTCCCCAAACCGTTGCTGGACGAGACCCTTGTACTTCTTACGGATCGGTACATTCTTGATGATCCTTTGTATCAGTCCTTTCCCATCACGCAAGAGATAGAAGGTCACAAAAATCACGATAAACACGTTCAGTACGAAGTTAGGTATGGCAACCAAGAAATCTGATCCGAGTTTCAGGAGGTATCTGCTCATCCCCTCGTATGAGTTTGTGATGAATTCCTTGAAATTCTCCTCAGCCTCAAGTTTGCCTAAAACATTGGAAAACAGACACACCAAGGTACCGCTCGAATCGCAGAAGTTTTCCAGAGTGTTGCCTTCGATGCGTTCTTTTGCTATGCTGTAGGCTGCCTGGGTTTCCTCTGTTGTGACCTGTATCAGTGCAAGGAAAGGCAGGAGTGCGATAAGAACCATTGATGTGGAGATAATGAGTGCAGAGAGATAGGGGCGCTTGATCTTTGCGTCCACTTTAGAATATAGGGGGTATATGGTGTATGACAAAAGGGCTGCAGTGATGATGGCTGTGAGGTATGGGCTGACCACGTAAACTACCAGCGCAATGATAAAAATCAGAACCGCGCCGGCCACAAATCGTTCGTACCTTTGTTGCCTAATGCAAAACACCCCTTTTGAAGTGGGCCCGCCCGGACTCGAACCGGGGATTCCCGCCGTGTCGAGGCGATGTCATAGCCACTAGACCACGGGCCCATAATGAGGTGGTGAGTGTGTCCCTTTAAATAATTTTCTCTATTTAAGCTCACCGTGGAGGGAGTGCATCTTCAGATGAGCGCCGAGATACCAAAATGGGATATCCATCTCATCCAGTTGTGCGAGATGCTCTTTTGCTGCATCAGGATTCTGGTATTGCATGTGCTGTTCAGCCAGGGCTAAGCGTGCGTCTATCTGACTTGCTTCCCGCTCATCGTTTGCAAGCACGATGCTGTACAGGAGCATCTTATTCTTACCTTCAGAGTCTTCTGCCACATCAAGCAAACGATCGAAATACGAGTGCTTTGATTTCTCCAAGAGCTCTTCCTTTTGCGATGAATATGCTTCGGAGTTCACCTCTTGAAACATGTCCATGGCTTCGAGGTACTGTCCATTGGAAAGATACATCGATCCTACCTCAAGGCGCAACTCATCCTTTTTCTCTTCCTCATCCAATGAACGTATCGCCTGACGTGCCTCGTTTAGGTAATCCTTATCCTGCTGGCTCATCGCCTCTCCCACAAAGCGGGTAGCCAGGAGTTCTCCTGTATTGAGGATGACGTCCTCAAGCCCTTCCTCATAGCTTCCTGCTGTCGCAAAGGCAAGGGCTTCTGCCATATTGTACACGGACCCAAAGGTATTCTTCAATGCCCGCATGTAGGAAGCTTCCTTTTCAGGTAGTTGAACTTGAGGGTCATCGAGCTTACCGTTCATGAAATCATCCAGCCTGGCAAGGGTCTCTAGCTGCTCAGCCTGGGATGCCTGTTCAGTCACCAATGGCTTGGGGGGCTGGGACAGCAGTTCACGGATATCTTCTGATCTCTCTTTGTAGGCTTCAATTGCGCTATCATTAGTCAGGCTCATGTGGTAGTCCAGGTCACTCAAGAGCATGCGTGCCTTTTTCCAATCTCCCTGATGGTATAGTTCCTGCATGTTCTCGAGGGCCGGCGTCATGGTGGAATTGGCGTATTTTTCCATGAGCTCTGACACGAGCCCTTCTACCTCAGGGGCCTTTTGGCTTTCAGGATAGAACCGAAGGAACAACTGGCCATACCGCAATTGAAGTTCCTCTTCGGCTGAGAGATAGTTCTCCTTGGAGATGAAATCATACACTGCCTTCCCGGCTCCCAGGCCAACCAGGGGCACGGTGACGCCCTCGGTCAGGATTGCCGCCATGGCAGGGGTCTTCACGCTGTCCACAATATCAAGCATGCTATTGAGATTATCCGCGAAATCAGCCTCCTTTATCAGGGAATAGAGGTCCTCTTCCACGATCATGTCAGCGATATGTGACACTTCAGTTGACTTTTGCCCCAGTTCTCGTGCCCGTTCCATGTAGAGATCACGGTTGGGGGATGCTGTGAACATCATGGAATGCAGCAATAACCTGTCATGCCCCTTGCCTTTTGCGCTCTGGACGATCGACTCCAGACCTTCCTTGTCATTGTTCATAATCGCGGCAAATAGCCTTTCATGGGAGGGATCATCGGGAATGGTTATTGATTCTGGCGTTTGTTGTTCGACTGTTTGCTCTTTTGTGGATTCTAACGTCTGTTCCTGTACAGTTTGTTCTGCTGCTTGTTCCTGTGTCTGTTGCGCTGGCTTTGCATCTTGGAGGATTGATAGATCGAGGGTGCCTCCTACGGGCAGGTTTGTGGGCTTGTAGGCGTGATGGCCAATGAGCTTATTGACGATTTCCTGTGCTGGTGCGGTGTAGCCTGTCTCCCGCAGGTGTTGTGCGATCTCCCAGTAGGTATCGCCTTTTTTGATGGTGTATGAAGCAGGTTGCTTATCTGGTTCGACAGGCTTCACACCTAGCCCTGAAAAACTGACGAAGTCGCCTGGCTGAAGCTTGGTCGCCTCATAGGGGTTGGTCTGCTGGAGAATATCTGCTATCTCTGCGACAGTCCTTTCAGTTTCTTGGGCTTGGTATAGCTCTTGTGCGATACTCCAATAGGTATCGCCGCGGTCAATCACAACACCTGACTGGCGGTGCGTCGGACTGGGGGGCTGTTTTTCAGAGTCCACCTGGGTGCCAGGCACCCGGTAATCGAGGGCATTGATCTCTTCCAGAACCGAATCAAGGTCAATCGTGTCACCCGGGTGAATGGTCTCTCTTGCAAACTCTTTTGACAACTGCAGGTATGCGAACCCGGGGTTCTTGTCGATTGCGGCGGTCACCGCAGGATTTGTGATCTTTCCTTTGTGACCCTGGAGAATCTCAGTCAGGGTGTCATTGCGTTTGACAGTATACCCTAATGCGTTCGTGGCTATCACGGAGAACAATAATGATGCGTAGGCTATTTCTTTTGCTTTCATTGAAAATCATCCAGTCTGTCATCCAGTGTATAACGCGGGAGACCTATATCGAGGAACTGGTTTTCCCGGGAAAAGCTTACGCTTATCTCAGGCAATCTTTGACCCAGATTGAGGGTCGCACCAATATGAGGGTCCTCATCATGCCAGTAGGTGCCGATCCCTGCAAATAATGTCACATACCCAAAGAATCCTGTCACTTCAGCCATTGGCTCTCCGCCTGAGATACCACCTTTTAGCATGGCAGTCAAGTCACCGTGTCGCGGGTGGTTGCCTGACGCATTGAGCCGGTCGTAGGAAGCAAGCTCTTGAAGCAGATACTGTCGGTCTCTTCCGAGCGCCACTGCGCCCAGTATCCCTGGCTCGCCGTCATAATCAATGAGGAAGCCCATGCTGTCTCCTGCCCGTGCATAGGAGGCATCCAGTTCGTCATGCCGTGCTCCAGCACTCACGAATTCGTCATCATACATCTTTGAGACTGCCATGCGGGTGAATGCGTTATCATCGATATCTTCACCTTGCTCGACCGCGAGTTTCGTGCGGGTGCCTTCATCAATAGTCAGACTTAATGCCTGGGACTTTGTGCCGGCCTGCACGTCAGCCATGTATGTGCGGTCACCATGGACTGAATGTCGCAATTGTACTTGCGGGCCTTTACCTACGGCATATCCGGCGGAGCCGCTATTGGACCATGTCCGCGTGGGTTGGCGGTTCTGGTAATCGGTCTTTAGCATGAGGTACGCAATCAGTCTGTCACTGGTCTCGTCAGGGAGTGTGACCTCATTGGTGGTCTCATCTTTGGTAAACCGCAGGTGTCCGTTTCCACCTTGGGTGTATAGTTCAATGGATGTGGCATTCTGGCTCCACGGGTCAATGAGCTTTTCTATCCTTTTGTCAGAGAGATCTTGTTGGGAGAGGACATATGGATCCTGCATCTGAAACCTGGTGTCAGCTGAGGCGTAGCTTGCGATCAGAGAAAGCATCGTTACCCCTGCTGCAAAAACTGCTCGTCTGAACCCCATCACTCTCCCCCAAAGGTTTGCTTTTCCTGGAGTGCCTTTAGCCTGTTGCCTGCGTAATCCGCGTACCTGGATGCGCCATGCTCAACGAGAATGTTTTGGTAGGCACGTTTGCCGAGGGTGTAGGCTGCATCGACGACGGATTCTGCCGGATGCAACGCCTCAAGGATATCTGTGTCATTGATTTTATATTCAAGATAGTCAAGAAAGCTTCCTTCCTCTTCTATCCCTGTCAGGTTTGACATGAAGTAGGCATTGACTGGATACTCATCCAGCTGATGCTCCTTTTTGTAGGAGAGTGAGTCTGCAAGGCGCTCCCATGCCTCAGCATGCAGGGCCAGAGCCTTGGCAGCGATAAAACTGTCTGAGCACACGTCTGCGACATAATCACTGACGAGGATCGCTTCCAGGCACTCGTTCTTAAGAGTGTAGTTGCGGCCAACGGTATGAAGCAAGGCCTGATACTGGATGCTTTTCATCTCATCGTGGAATCCATGAGGTGATCCATCCCATCGTTCTCTTTCGGCTTCAATCAACCGGTTATAGGGTTCATCCCTGATTGTCGGTCGCTCAACCATGCGCCGGGCAGCCTTGTAGGCCCTGATGTCACCAGAAATCCTCTCCTTTTCCTCTTCATCTTCAGGTTGTATGCTCTGGAGGATGTCAATCGCAGAGTTGAATGCGTGACTGCGTGGACCCTCAAACGAATAGGTGTGGGCCTCACAGGTAGCGATCATCCGGCGTACTGTATCTGAAGGCTGGAACATGTTATAGGCTTCCAGCTTTTCTCGGAGATTCTCATAGGCCTGCAGATCAGGGCGTTGATGATAATGATTTTTGCCTTGCAATCGCATAAAATCGGTGCCAAGCTCCTCGATGCCGCTCACTTTTTGGACCGGCGTGGGAGGCTTGTGAATCGAACATGCACTAAGTGCTAGTGGGAGTGTAAGATAAACTGCCAATTTAGCAAGGGGTTTCATAGAGAAGAAAAAATATGCGGAGCTTTATATAAGTTTCGATGAGTAACTACTCTAAAAGAGTAAATCCCCCTTGTTTCGAGTCTTCGCCCGCATATATACCCGTTCGCCCCGAAACTCTACTTGTTTTGTGATTAGCCTGTTCTCATGTTGTATCGTAGTCTCTATACAATCCAAAATTACACCCCAAAAAATATTGAAGCAAAATGCTTTATAAACTTTACTGATATGTAAGACTATTACGGATATTGATTATGTCGAGAAGAACTTGTTCGCGCCTATTTCTCAAGACGACGAAGGGCTTCATCCAGATACTTGCTTATAAAATTCTTTTTACCGTTTCTTTCCAAACCTTGTTGAAGTCGGCGAATGCACCGTCTTACTATGACATATTCTGATGCAAGCACCATGATTCCGAGGGGAATGACGATGATTGCGGGTCCCGGGGTGACAATGAGAATCATCCCAAATAGGATGAGGGTGATGCCTATTGCGGTGGTTCCAATCCTCCGGAGAATCTTAATGGCTCTCACTGGCTAAAAGACAAACCAGAAGTTTAAGAATTTATTGGAATAAAAAAAAGAATCACCCCGCGCAGGTGATTGTTGCAGTGTCGGTTGCGCACTGGAACTGCTTGATCAAGAGTTCAATGTAGAACACTATGGTCACAGCCATGACGGCAATAAGCCCCCAGTACAGGATGCCGCTTGTCAACACCAGCTTATGAGCGAAACTTCCCAGGACCACAAATGCCACCAGTGGACAGATAAAACCCCACTGGGTGACATAAAACTCTGAAAAGTGGTGCTTCCTGAAGTAATCAACCAGCAAGCTGACACCAAACAGCATGTACCATACCTCGAAGGCGAAGGCAAGTCCCATCACAAAGTAGTTGAACGCGCCCATCGCAAAGCCAAACTGATGCTCTACGAAATGGCTGAGCCTGAAGGCACTGATCGCAAACAAGGTTATGTTTGGTATCACGATCAAAAAGCTTGGCAAAAATTGCTTATCCGGGAGACCATCCTTTTGGAAATGACTCTTGAAGAGCACGAAGAGCTTGACCAACAGCAAAAACAATCCCATGGATCCTGAGATCAGGGACATGAAGGCTGCGGTGGTCGCGATGGTCGCATTCTGTGCCATGGCTGCGATCCCTGTTCCAACAACAGTGAGCATCCCAAGCGCGAAGGGGTGCAGGAGCCATCCGAAGTTTATCTTGTCTATGTCAAATCCTTTCACAAATGAGATGGTCAATAGTTTTATCTCCGTCCACATCAATGCGGTGAACAAGCCTGCCCAAAAGATGAACGCGGGAAGCATCATCGCCTGGAAATTGTCCTGCATGACTGGCAGGAAGTATCTCAGCGGACCAATCATCACGTTCATGGTCATGGTGATGGAGATAAATGGGGCTAGCAGGGTTGCGTTCCTCAGGGGGTCCTGCAGGATCTCCTTATGCCCTCCTGCCCGTATCCAACTGACGAGCTTTGCTCCCAGATACACGGTCAGTATCAAGTGCAGTGCGGTGAATACCAGCATGATGGCCTCGAATGCGAGGAAGAGGGGGCCTGACTCCAGCTGCCAGAGCTGGGACCTGGTGATCAGGCCTGGCCCGTGCTCTACGGTGTATTGCAGCAGCACAAAAGGCATGATTGCTACACCTCCTGCTCCGAGTGACATCAAAAACAGTAATGGGTTAAATCTCATTTCTATCCCTCCATTTCTTTTACCACGGGTGGGACAGTTGTGCCTTATAAATGCACTTGTGAAGTGAAAAAGATTCAATCAGATTATCAGTAGTGTGATTGTGAAGATGTTGCCTTCACATCCGTAAGGCGAACCATCGTACATAAGGGGGGATGTGTGGTGAATGCAGTTCCTGGAATCCCTTGGCTTCAAGAAAGAAAGGCATCTCCTGATAAGAGGTCTTGGCGTACACGGTATGTATGTCGTGTTGGACGCTTTCTTCGAGGATGGCGTTGAGCAGTTCGGTCCCAATCCCGGATCCCTCTATCTGTTGATAATAGCCCCTATGGGGAAAAAAGTCAATAATTTCAGTAAGTGAATCCCCTGATCTGATGCCAATATCTGTAAAGGCTTCAAAGAAGGGAAATTTTTGGATCGCTGTGGCAGGGTAACGGGTGACAGTGGCATACCCGCTGTTCTGGAAGACCTCACCGTGCTGCGAGAGTTTGTACTCTATGTAAAAATTTGTCTTGCGCTCATCATACTCAGCAGTAAGTGTCAGGTGCATGCGTGCTAAGAATTGGGGCTCGTTTATAATTTTAGCTTTTTTGTATACTCTCCAGTAGTGAATTTTTGCCTGTGCACCTCTCGGGTGAGAAATGAGACAGTGGCGCGGGGCCTTCTAGCCAACTCTTCCATCTCCCGGAAGGTTCGCGGGTCGCCGGAACCATTCATGGTGCAGAAGAAGGCAAGCTGAAGGTGTTGTCGGTGAGAAATGTCCGACTTGCCATGATGGATGCCCATACAGGGGATCACCGGGTCATATCTCTGGAGGTCTGCTTGGAGAGGATTGATTTTGTCCTTTCGGGTGGCTTCCTTGCCGCTCTTGAGATAGCCGAGGGGGCCGTTACTATTTACAGGGTCGGTCAGGCGCTCTACTGTGGCGCGAAGCCTCTTGCCAAGCGCTTCCGCCACGTGCTTAGGTCTGTCAGGGAAAAATAGACTATGAGTGTTTTCATAGGAGCAGAAAGAGTTATTGAATAAAGGTTTATTCCATCATTTCAATCTCAATGTTCAGTCCTTCAGGGATTGGTACCCGCATGACAAGACGAAGTGCCCGTTCATCGATTCCAAGATCAATGAGTCGCTTGTGTACTCGCATCTCAAACCGTTCCCAGGATGCCTTTCCGTCGCCGCAAGGGGATTTCCTTGTGGTTACTCGCATCTTCTTTGTCGGAAGGGGGATGGGTCCCCGCATCTCTACTCCTGTCTTCTCAGAGATATCCTTGATGTAGGAGCAAATCTCGTTTACCTTATCAATCTCAGTGCTTGCTATCTTGATTCGTGCTTTTTGCATGGTAACCACTCAATTATTTTTCCCATGATGAACCAAGTTCACCATGAAGTAAATTAAAAAAAAATTTATTCCTTTTTCACCAGATCGATGCACATCCCTGCAGCAACGGTTGAACCGGAGTCCCGGATCGCGAACCGTGACATCTGAGGAATCTCTTTTTGCTTCTCGATCACCAATGGCTGGACTGGTTTCAGCTTGACAATCGCTGCGTCCCCGTTCTTGATGAAGTCTGGGTTCTCCTCGAGAACTTCACCGGTTGCAGGGTTGAGCTTCTTCTCAATCTGAATGACCTGGCAGGCCACCTGAGCAGTGTGGATGTGGAATACAGGTGTGTATCCGACAGTGATCACGCTTGGGTGGTTGAGCACAACCATCTGTGCAGTGAACTCAGTTGCGACAGTCGGAACATTGTCTGTGTGACCAAGAACATCTCCACGTTGAAGATCTTTCTTGCCAAATCCACGGACACTGAAACCAACGTTGTCACCGGGGCCAGCTTGCTTGTACTGCTCGTGGTGCATCTCGATGGTTTTGACCTCACCAGTCACTCCCTTACCTTCACGGCCAGGGACTGCGATGACCTTGTCGCCAACCTTCATGACACCTGTCTCGACTCGGCCCACTGGAACTACTCCGATACCGGTGATGTTGTACACATCCTGGATGGGAAGCCGAAGAGGCAGGTCAACAGGGGTCTCTGGTGGAGTGATCTGATCCATTGCTTCAAGAAGGGTCGGACCGTTGTACCAGGACATGTTCTCTGACTTGTTCACTACATTGTCGCCCTGGAGTGATGCGATCGGGATGAATGGGATCTCATCAGGCTTGTAACCAACGCTCTTCAGGAGCTGGCTCACTTCTTCCTTAACCTTCTTGTACTTCTCCTCGCTGTACTCGACACCGCTGATGTCCATCTTGTTGACTGCAACCATCAGCTGGCTTACCCCGAGGGTCCGTGCAAGGAAGGTGTGTTCCCGGGTCTGGGAGTTCACACCGTCGTTTGCTGCAACGACGAGGACTCCGACGTCTGCCTGGGAGGCACCGGTGATCATGTTCTTCACGAAATCACGGTGTCCTGGCGCGTCGATGATGGTCCAGTAGTACTTCTCGCTGTCAAATTGCTTGTGAGCTAGGTCGATAGTCACGCCACGCTCTTGCTCTTCCTTGAGCTTGTCCATAGTGAATGCGAATTCGAATCCACCTTTACCAAGCTCCTCGGCTTTCTGCTTGAGCTTTCGCATGGTCTGTTCGTCAATCGATTTTGAATCGAAGAGTAACCTACCAACAGTTGTTGATTTACCATGATCTACGTGGCCAATAAATACGATGTTTATGTGCTTTTTGTCTTTAGCCATTATTCACCCTCCATATTTTTTAACTCAGGAAATTAGGTCTCTTTATAAATGTATCGGATTATTCTCCCATCATTGCCTTCGTGAGACCTTTTCGTTGTCGGATCTGCTCTAGCGTCTTCTGCTGTAGTTCGTCTGGTAGTTTCTCGAATACCTGGTCAACCAATGATGACTGTCCACGACCGCCGGTTGCGCTCCTAAGATCACTACTCCATCCAAACATCTCAGCGACTGGCATCTTCGCCTTTGCGATCACCATGATACCTTCCTGATTCATCTCAAGAAGCTGGCCGCGCTTGTTTGAGACAAGCTTTGAGATCTCTCCCATGTACTCCTGGGGCGCTTCGATGTGGAGCACCTGGAGCGGTTCGTAGAGCACTGGCTTTGCGGTCCTGATGGTCTCACGGATACCGTCACGCACAGCTGGATACATCTGGGCAGGGCCACGATGGATTGCATCCTCGTGCAGTTTCATATCCATGAGCTTGACCTTGACACCGAAGCATGGGTCGTTGCCCAGGGGACCTGCGTTCATGACATTCTCGAACATGTCGTTGATGAGCTCGATTACCTCATGCATGTGCACCTGGCCACGGGTCTGGTCAATGAGGAGGTTGCCGTTGAAGATGTTTTTCACCTTGCCTGCAACCTTGGTGTCATAACCAGCGTTAACCAGCTGTTGGATGAGCTCATCATCTTTCTTCTTGACACGTCCTTCAGGCAGTTCCTTTCGCTGGACAAGCTTCATTATCTCAGGCTCCAAGGGTTCTGCGATGAAGTAGAGCTTGTTGTGCTTGTTTGGGGTCTTCCCTTCTGCCTGTTCACCTTCTTTGGTCACGGTCTCCCGATACACAACGATGGGCGGACTGGTTTTCACTTCAACATTCTTCTCTGACTTGATCCGGTTCTCGATGATCTCAAGGTGTAGCTCACCCATCCCATGCAGAAGGTGCTCTCCGGTCTCCTCGTTGATCTCGATGTGGATGGTTGGGTCTTCCTTTGCCACCTGTCGCAGCACCTCGACCAGTTTTGGCAGGTCTGAAGGCCTTGTCGCCTCAATCGCCTTGGTGATGACCGGGTCGAAGATATGTGAGATCTCTTCGAAAGGTGTCATGTCGTCAGCGGTGGTGATGGTCTCACCGACCTGTGTCTTGAGACCAGCGATCGCGATGATGTTCCCTGATGGCACATTGTCAACGATCTCACGCTTTGCACCGTTGGTGGTGAACACTTGCTGGACACGACCCTTGGTCTTCTCGTTTATCAGGTTGACTGAGGTTCCCTTCACCATGGTGCCGGAGAAGAGCCGACCAAAGGCAATCTCACCTGCCTGGGGATCGATCACAATCTTTACGACAACAAAAAAAAGTGGTCCTTTGGAATCGCATTTGACGAGGCTTTTCCCTTCCATTGAATCTGCATCTCCTCGCCAGATCTTAGGGATCCGGTACTCCTGACCTTTGACAGGATTTGGAAGGTGCTCAATGACCATGTTAAGGGTCACTTCGTGGAGTGGTGCCTTCTTTGCAAGAGGTTTGTGGTCTCCGCTCTCGTAGGCGTCGATGATGTCCTTGAAGCTGATCTCATTCTCCTTCATGTACGGGACACTCATTGCCCAGTTGTGGAAGGCTGACCCGAATGCGACAGACCCGTCACCGACATTCACTTGCCACCTCTCACCGTATTCAGGGGAAATCTCGCGGATCAGTTTATTAACATCCTTGATGATGCTCACGAATTTCTCCTGCATCTGTTCAGGGGTAAGCTGCAGCTCCTTGATGAGGCGGTCTACCTTGTTTATGAACAGCACTGGCTTGACCCGTTCCTTCAAGGCCTGCCGAAGGACTGTCTCAGTCTGTGGCATGATACCCTCACTTGCGCAACACAGGACAATGGCTCCGTCAACCGCCCGCATTGCCCGAGTCACGTCTCCACCAAAGTCAACGTGCCCAGGGGTGTCGATGAGGTTGATGAGGAAGTCCTTGTCCTTGTAGGTATGCACCATGTTCACGCTTGCGGAATCGATGGTGATACCCCTTTCTTGCTCGTCAGAGTGAAAGTCAAGCTGACATGCTTTTCCAGCCAGTTCCTCTGACATCATACCAGCGCCTGCAAGAAGGTTATCGGAGAAGGTGGTCTTTCCGTGGTCAATATGTGCGCAGATAGCGATATTACGTATCTGCTCTTGAAGACCCATGGTCTTCTTTACACGATCAATCATCTTTGCCATTGTCTATTCCTCCTCCCCGTCGAAGTCTTCTTCCTCACGCTCGTGCATGATATAGTAATCATGGACTGTCTTGTAGGTGTGGAGTTCTTTTGGCGTGAACCACAGGTCAAGCTCAGCCTTGGCGTCATCCTTGTCTGATGATGCGTGGATGAGGTTTGCGACAGCGCGGTCATTCTTATCAGCCTGGGCAAAACTCACGTGTGAGAAGTCTCCCCGGATGGTCCCTGGAAGCGCGGCCCGTGGCTCTGTTGAACCAACAATCTTTCGCACGTTCTCGATGGCATTGACGCCCTCTATCGCAAGGGCGATAACGGGCCCTTCCTTGATGAAGCCGGTGAGCAGGTTTCTTACTTTCTCGCCACGACGCTCGGCAATATCCTCCGTATAATGCTTGCGTGCAAACTCTTCATCTGCCCAGTACATCTTCATGCCCACCATCTTGAATCCTGCGTCTTCAAAGCGGGTGATAATCTTACCTGAAATCCCTCTTTTTACCCCATCAGGCTTGATGAGGACTAGTGTTCGCTCAATCATGGGTCTCACCTTTTATGTATCGTTTTGTCCATTTCTGCTCCCGTGCTTTCCTGCCTAGTTTCACCATGTTCTTCTCACATTTGTTAGAGCAAAAATAGAGGACCTTTGCATCCTTCTTTATGTACATCTTTCCGAATCCGGAGGGAATCTCTTCCCCGCAAAAACTGCATTTGACCATCGTAACCCACCTTAATTGAAGCTGCCTCCTCTTCCACCGCGTGAAAGCTGGCGTGCTTCGAACTCTGTTTCTCTCAGCATGAGAATATCTCCAACCTGGACCGGACCTTTCACATTCCGACGGAGGATCTTGTTGGCGTCACGACCTTCAAGAACCTTGCATCGGACCTGTGTGGCTTCGCCCCGTGTCCCTGTCCTGCCGATTATCTCCTCGACACTAGCGGGAACAGCCGGGGAAAAGGTAGCTCCGGTCTTTTTTTGTTCTTCTTTCTTAGCCATTTTTATTCTTCAGAGAGATTCTTGATGATGTTCTTTGCTTCTCCTTCCTTGACAATTGAGACTGCGGCGGTTCCAAGGGGAAGGCCTGCAGCCGCACCAAGCTCTTCCTTGGTGCCTACCTCGACGCAAGGGACTCCTTTCTCCTTGCAGAGGGGAGAGAGATGCATGACAATCTCTTTAGGATTCACATCGTTTGCGTAGAGCACAAGCTTTGCGGTGCCCTTCTCAACGGTCTTTGTCACTTCGTTGACGCCTTTCTTGATCGCGCCGGTCGCTTTTGCAACTTCAACTGCTTCGTATGCTGTATTAACCATATCTTTTTCAGCCATTTTAATTTACCCCGTATTATACCGACTGGAGAGAAAACCAACCTCTCTCAGATCCCGTGGGATCATCATTAGTCATCGGTTAATTGCTGCGAAACAGGGGGTCACTTATAAAGATTTTGGTTTCAGGGAGTTTTT
>JBNJGT010000029.1:16116-20903 GCA_051819765.1 Nanobdellota archaeon | reverse complement strand
TCCAAAACCGTACAGCGTATCGCCCTCAAGACCGCCCAGTCCATCCCAGGCATCAACAAGGAACTCATTGCCACAGGCGCACTGCTCCACGACATAGGCCGTTTCCAGGCACCACCCAAGACAGCAGACTCAATCAAGCACGGCATATACGGGGCACAAATCCTTCACAAAGAAGGCCTGCCAGAACACGCCCGCATTGCAGAGCGCCACATCGGCATAGGCATCACAAAACAGGACATCGAGCAGCAGCTACTCCCTCTCCCCCCAAAAGACTTTGTGCCTGAAACAAAAGAGGAACTCGTCATAACCTACGCGGATAACCTCGATCATGACGGAGAAAAGGACGAGTCATACGTTGAGGAGCGCTTCGCCCAGGAACTGGGAGAAGAATATCGCCAAAAGGTCAAAGCATTCCATCAGCGCGTCCACAAGCTCAAAAACCCCGAAACGTATTAAGATACCGCTGCAGTTTTGTGACAAGCCCTGTCACATCCTTCTTGCAGTTACCAAAGCCCTGCTTTGTGTAAGGCTCCAAAAAATACTTATTGAAGACCGTGCGCAAGAAAAAATTGATAGGGTTTGCCTGCCACTTGTTCTGATGGTCTGTCTCATAGTACCCGTCTATGACAATCTGGAGTTTTCCCTGATTGACCTTGACCTTTTTCTTCTCTCGTTCTATCTCAACATCCTTGAGATCAGATAGGATCAACCGGAGCTTGACTATGACATTGATATAATCACTGATCTTCTTATACGGCTCCATGACAATCTCAACATACTTTCCCTCAGGCTTCACAACCTCGATGTTCTTCTTTTCGACCTTATCATAATTGAGATCATCAAAATAATCCTCTATCAGCTTATAGACCCCTTTCGAATCAAACAACCCTTCATAGGTGATCCGCTTCTTGTTGACGATTACTTCTCGCTCCGGCATCAGTCTCTCCCCTCGAATGCATTGTACTGCGCATCCATATCCAGTGTCTGTTTTATAAGGGCCTGTAACTGATACATCCGATACTGCAAAGGATCCGCATACAAAGCTCCAATATCGGGATCATAGACCCTGTCATTAAATAATTTTCCCAGGAACTGCTTGAACTTGTTGCCCGAGAAAACATCATTATAATCCACCTCCAATACAGGTGAGATAGTGACCCTGACCTTCCCATAGGATTTCATGAGCTTTTGCTCTCCCCGCTGGATCTCAACATCCCGTAAATCGAAGATCCGGAACTTGAAATTGATATTGTACTTGATATAGTGGGTCACTTCCCGGTGTGCCGCCCACTCGATTTCCTTTTCAGCCCCCTTTGGAGTAGGGATCTTGTGCTTGAAGATCTTCTCGTTTACCTCGTATTCATGATCATCCAGCCAATCATAGATAGTTTGGAAGAGATTCTGGAAATCAAAGACCCCTTTGAACTTCACAAGGGTAGGGTCAAGATTGATAGCAGCCATACCTACTCATACACTCACAGCATATTTAAAGCTTTTGCTGACCCCCACCAAAAGCCGAAAAATAATCTTGAGAATATATGTAAGTTCGCCTTTATGAATAGCTCCCCACAAATACATCTGAATCCTCTCACCCCTACAGTAAAATGAGAAACCAATCATGGAGACAACAGCCACAGTAACGAGAGCGTATTAGTAGCAACCATTACCAGCCAATACACTACCCATACAAATGAGGTGCACCTAGTCTTTAGAAACGGACGAGAACCCATATGCTAGTGCAGACACCATTAAGAGTGATCAACACAAGCTTTTATAAACCCAGGCACGATTGCCAAACAGGAAAGAGATTCAACAAAACAGTTAGTTTTATAAAGAAGACCCGATTTCCCGCTCCTATCCCAGTGACTATCCGCGATGGCCGATAGTAGGGTGGAGGTAATACATATGAAACGCCAGGAAGTGCTTAAGGCATTAAAGGAAGCTAAGGAAAAGACTCCCAAACGAAATTTCAAGCAGAGTATAGACCTGATTATCACGCTTAAGAATCTCAATCTCAAAAAACCTGACCAGCAGGTAGATTTCTTCGTGGACCTACCACACCCAAAGGATTTTCCCGTAAAAGTCTGCGGCCTTGTAGGGACTGAACTCTACGAGCAGGCAAAGGAAACCTTCGATCACGCGATCCATAACGACGAATTCGCAACCTTCAAACAAAAGAAGGATGTGAAGAAACTTGCAAACAGCTATGATTTTTTTGTCGCGCAGGCAAATCTGATGAGCAAGATTGCCCAGACCTTCGGTCGCGCCCTTGGGCCACGAGGAAAGATGCCAAACCCAAAGGCAGGCTGCGTCGTACCACCAAACGCCAATCTTCAGGCAGTAAAGGAACGACTCCAAAAAGTGATCCACATCAGCGTGAAAAAGCATCTGATGTACCAGACCATCGTCGGAAAAGAAGATTCAGATGATGAGAAGATTGCTGATACAGTCATGGCAATCTACGATCAGCTCATGCATCACCTGCCACTGGAGAAGAATAATATCAAAGGCTCAATGCTCAAGCTAACCATGGGAAAACCAGTACCAATCGGAGAATAAAAATGGCACATGTAGCACCGCATAAAAAAGAAACTGTAGCAAAAATTACCAGATTGATGCAGGATTACCCCATCATCGGTATCGTGGACCTGGAAAATCTCCCGGCACCCCAGCTCCAGAAGATGAGAGAGAAACTACGGGGAAAGGTTGAGATCTTCATGACCAAGAAACGACTCATGCGGATTGCCTTTGATCAAGCAAAGGAAAAGAAAGAGAATATCGATGGCCTAGCAGACTATTTCCGAGGCATGCCAGCTCTCCTTTTCACCAAAGAGAATCCATTCGGCCTTTTCAGGACCATCAAGAAGAGCCAGAGCAGTGCACCGGCAAAAGCTGGCCAGGCTGCACCAAAAGACATTGAAGTAAAGGCAGGCGCAACCACCTTCGCTCCTGGGCCCATCATCGGTGAACTAGGTTCATTCGGAATCAAGACAGGTGTTGAAGGCGGAAAGATTGCCATCAAGCAGGACACAGTCGTCTGCAAAGAAGGAGAAGAGATTGGTGCAAAACTTGCAGAGATTCTCGGACGGCTTGACATCAAGCCCATGTCTGTCGGACTTGACCTGCAGGCAATCTATGAGGACGGAACAATCTTCACCAAGAGTGTGCTGGATGTCGACGAGGATGTATTGCGTGAGAACTTCATCTCCGCAGCACAGGATGCCCTCGCACTCTCCATGGAGATCGGACACATCACAAGAGACAACGCACCATTGTTGGTCACAAAGGCTCAGGCACAGGCACAAGCCCTCAGTCTTGAATCAGCCTTTGTCACAAAAGACACTGTTGAGACATTAATCTCAAAAGCTCATGCCCAAATGAGCGCACTTAAAGCTTTAGAAAACTAGGAGGTATAAAATGGAATACATATACGCTGCAATGCTTATCCACAAGGCAGGACAAAAAATTGATGAAGCTACCGTCAAAAAAGTACTTGAGGCTGCAGGAGTCACTCCTGATGAAGCCCGGATCAAGGCTCTTGTTGCATCCCTCGAAGGTATCGACATTGAAGAAGCAATCAAGAACGCTTCCGTAGCACCTGCTGTTGCACCAGCTGCACCTGCCGCCGAGGAAGCAAAAGAAGAGAAGAAAGAAGAAAAGAAAGACGACGAGGAAGACAAGAAGAAGGAAGAAGCGAATGCTGCAGCCGGACTCGGCGCACTATTCGGTTAAATTTTTTTAATTGATAGGGTTCGATAGATGTCAGAAGGAAAGGACGTGAGGGAAGAAGTGAAGCAATTGAAAGAGGAGTTGCACCAACTCAATACAGAGAAAGAGAAGTGGTACAAAGAGAAAGAGAAATACGCCAAAGAGATTGCAAACTCCATCAACCTGATTAAAGAAGAAAAGAAACGGCGAAACGAACTAACCAATCAGGTCAAGGAGCTGAAGAAGGAAAGGGAAAAGGCTAACAAAGAGATCAACGACAAGATCAAAGACATAAAAGACATCAAAAAAGAGAAAAAGTCTATCCAAACCAAGTACAATCTTCAAGGCGACCCCTCAAAAATCGTCGAAAACATCGAAAAGCTCGAGCGAAAGCTTGAGACCGAACCCATGTCCTTTGATCGGGAAAAATCGATGATGAAAAAGATCAAGGGACTGCGCAAGCAATACAATGAAGCAAGCAGTGTCAGTGACATCTGGGAACAATCCCACGATCTCTCCAAAGAGATCGATAATCTGAAGAAAGACGCTGACGCGAATCACAAGAAGATTCAGCAGTTCGCAAAAGAGAGCCAGGAAAAGCACGAGAACATCATCAAGATCTCTTCTCAAATAGACGAGATCAAGAAGAAAGAACAAGAAGCCTACAAGAAATTCTTTGACCTAAAAAAAGAATATACAGAGAAGAACAAGCAACTACGTGAAAAACTCAAGGATGTCAGGGATACAGAAAATACCGCTGCACGCGAATCAGCGAAGAAAAAGAAGCAGAAGAAAAAAGAGTATGAGAAGGAGCTCCAAAGCAAGGAAGAGGTAGTTCTTGACAAGATCAAGAACAAGGAAAAACTCTCAACCGAAGACCTTCTCATCATGCAGCAGATTGAACTGAAGAGACCTCGAAGAAAGCAGGAAACAAAAGAAGAAACAAAACCTGAAGAGACGACTGAAGCAAAAGAGAAAGAACAACCTGAAGAGACAACTGAAGAAAAACCAAAAACAACTCAAGAAACAAAGACCAAAGAAGAAACAACTGAAGAAAAACCAAAAACAACTCAAGAAAC
>JBNJGT010000029.1:0-16016 GCA_051819765.1 Nanobdellota archaeon | reverse complement strand
ACAACCTGAAGAGACAACTGAAGAAAAACCAAAAACAACTCAAGAAACAAAGACCAAAGAAGAAACAACTGAAGAAAAACCAAAAACAACTCAAGAAACTGAAGAACCCGAAGAAGCACCAAAAACAACCGAAGAACCAGAGACAACTGAAGAAGAAACAGAAACAACTCAAGAAACAGAGACTAAAGAAGAAACAACTGAAGAAGAACAACCTGAAGAGACAAAAACAACTCAAGAAACTGAAGAACCCGAAGAAGCACCAAAAACAACCGAAGAACCAGAGACAACTGAAGAAGAAACAGAAACAACTCAAGAAACTGAAGAACCCAAAGAAGGACCAAAAACAACCGAAGAACCAGAGACAACTGAAGAAAAACCAAAAACAACTCAAGAAACAGAAACGACTAAAACTGAAGAACCCGAAGACAAAGAAGAACAGGTAGCTGACAGACCAACCTCCAGCAAAATCAAACCTTAAAACAAAGGATGCCTAATCCCAGGAGGGCCTTCTTCTTATATAAAAAGGCCAAATATCCCTTAATCTTTGTATAGGTGCTTTCTTGAAAAAACCGGCCCAGAAACAATCAACTTGAGGGAAAGGAATAGAAGGCTTCTCTACACCTAAGAAGGAGCACAACTTATCCCACCCAGCACCCTTACTGATATCCATTACCAGAAAGTCTTGACGCCCTTTGAAATAGGAATATACCGCCCTATGATGTCGTAAGTACCCTTCTTTGAATCCTTCTCGATCAAAATCAATAGCACTATAAAGCTCATAATGCAGTTGATTCGACTTGTCCCGTTGTTTGAACAATTGTCCGTACCAAAAGGTATTTTGGCATGATTGAAGCCATGACTCCAGCTCCCGGGTAGTATAGATAAATAAAGAATCAGGAAAGTAGCAATCAAGCTCCTTAAAAAACCTTGCAGCGACTGTATCACTTATACCATCATATCGTGCTACCTGCTGTGGATTGAGATAGACTTTCCCATCAGCTCCCAGGTAAAAACAATCAAGAGGATAGTGTTTCACTGTGTATCCCAGATATGCTAATGCATAAGAGACTGCCGTTGTAGCAGTTTTTGATAACCCTATACAAAAAATCTTCATGCCCTCGCCTCTTCATAGATCTCTTCCCATCGATCAACAACACGCTCCATATCATGCTCCTTTATTGATTCACGAGAACAATCAGCCAACTTCTTTCTTAGCATTACATCCCGTAATGAGAGGATTGCATCAACAAAGGATTTCTTGCTGTCTGGTTCAACAAGCAAGCCATTTTGGTTATGACCAATCAAATCAGGGATACCCTGCGCCTTGGGTCCCACACACACCAAACCATTCGCTTGTGCTTCCAAAAGCGTCATAGGCTGATTTTCAGTCTTTGATGCAGTCACAAAAACATCGCAAGCCCCAAAAATGCCAGATTTGATAAGGGCTGCATGCTCGATAAGCCCCAGGAATTCTACAGTATCCGGCGCTTTCGCCATAATTTCTTCCTTTTGGGGGCCGTCTCCTACCATCAGCAATCTGATTGTTGAATCCTTTTTTTTGAGTATCCTCATCACCTCCATCAAAAAAAAAGGGTTCTTCTCATGGGCCATGCGCCCCACGAACAAGAGCAACAATCCACCAGAACTATGCTTTCTGCGGACGGCATCGCTCCGTGAGTTGTCAAACTCCAGTTCGATACCATTTGAGATTACCTCGATTGGACGTTTACACCCCTGTTTAACCAATTCCTTCTTGGTTGCAGGGCTGGGAGAAGTTACAAGTGTTGCCTGATTATAGAAAAATGTAGCGTAACCCCAAGCAAGCCGCTCAAATATTTCGCTAGTAAGCCCACAATGTTTCAAATATTCCTTCTCCGCAAAAAACGTATGGAACGTGCCAATCACCGGTTTTCCGAAGAAACGCCCCAAAAGTACCGCCTCAAATCCTAGGCTCATCGGAGTCTGGAAATGGTATATATCTATACCCTGTCGCTGGATATATTTGTATAACAATGGATTAAGAAGAGGTGTAAGCTTGAAATCCTCATAAAAGCCGGCCCGAATTCCTGGAACACGCCGTATATGGATTCGAGGATATTTAAAAGAGCTTTTCTCATTAAATCGGGGTGCAATGATATATACTGTATGTCCCCTGTCTGCCAGCCGTTTCGCTAGATTGACGGTAGAAGTAACAACCCCATTAATCTGGGGTAGAAATGTATCTGTAAAGATCGCTATTCTCACACACTCATACAAAAAGTCAACTTATATAATAATTTCGACTAGGCAAATTCAGTATAGCCACATTTACCGCAATGCGACCGATCCTTATGTTGAGACATGAAGACCCCAAGACCACATTTAGGGCATGAGCGGTTCTTTGCTTTCCCACTCTCATAGATCTTATAAATCTGAACAGGATGATTCTTACCCTTCTGCTTTTTCTTTCCCATTCTGCTCACCTTCCAACTCTTTCAGTGCTGATTCTGATTCATAGACATATACAACACAGTCAGCCTCTTGCTTCCCAAAGAGATTTCCAATTTTCTTGACTACTACCAGTTTCTGATCAGCCTTTGCTGTCTTTGCTGCTGCTTGTGCAAGCTTTTCTGCTGAAGGCGTTGCGCCTTCAAAGGTTGCATGCAGTTTGATTACCTTTCGTGAATACAAAGGTTCACTTCTTTCTGAGTTCACTTTAAGTTCCATCATAAATCACCGTGTTTTGATTGCGTACTCACCTTCCTTGACAAAACCCATGCGCTCTGCAATCTCAGAATGCTCCGCATCGAACACATAGATCCGGCCCTTCCAGGTAGTTGAGAAGGTGTTATTATTACAGTGTGGACATTCTTCCCCTGTAACAAACGCCTTGCATTTTTTACAAACTTTTTTTCGTGCCATTTTTATTTCTGATCTTCCTCTAGCCAGTCAAGCCGTCCCAGACCGACCTGCCTCATGGTAAGTCCGATCTTTGGATTTGTCACATCCTTGAACGATGATGCGATAATCCGGCAGCGACACAGGTCACCGACCTTAAGTACACGCTTGCTCTCCTTTCCCATGAGTGTCTTGTCCTTAGCAAATGAGACAAAATCATCCATGGTCTGGGATATGTGAATCATACCCTCGATCGGTCCAAAATTGATGAACGCTCCGAAATCAGCGATATCCTTGACCCGCCCCAGGACTACTTCCTGCAGTTCAGGCTTGAATGTCATCAGTTCGAACTCAACCTCATAGTATGCAGCTCCATCGCCAGGGATAATGACTCCCTCACCGATCCTGCTAAGGTTCATGACGTCAATGATGATGCCGATATCCTTGTCGATATATCCACTAAATTTCTCTTTAATCTTCTTTAGTACTGCCTCTTCGACATCATACCCAAACAGATTGGGTTGCACACGGATGTGATCTTTAATCTTCGACCGATAAAACATTTTCTGCCTCCTACACAACTTGCAAGTAGCGTTTCTGCCGCAGGATGATAACTGGTATCCCCTTCTCTTTAAGTTTGGCCTTGAACGCCCGATCCTGAGTTGCCACGACATGATCTCTCGTCACCATATCGAGAATGACGGCGTCCACGTGGCGGCAATCGTTGGTTTCTACTATATTAATGTTATTGTTCTCGATTATCTTGCGGGCGAGCTGGGCGGCCCGTTTTGTCTTCCCGCTGGTTGCCACCTGATCGAGCTCTTGCAGCGTCTTGTCGACAATACAGAGTTGGCAGGTGCCCAGCAATTGTTGGATTTCATCAATGATATCAACACCAAAATAACCCGGAACAAACAAAAAATTGGTGTCCAAAATAACCGTTTTCATCTAATGTTAATGAGAGATATATGTTCCTTTATAAAGCTTATTGTCTACCGCCACAGCAGTTCCTCAGGGTCATACAAATATTTAAAAACAAAACGGTATCCGGCTGATACCATGCGATTGGTATGCATCCTATGTATGGTTTTTGTAGTAGCGTGCACCCCCCTGCAGGAGCCCTTGGAAGCGGATAAAAGTAAATCGGATGCTGAATCCGAGACAAATCCATCAAAAAGCCTTGATATCACGGCGGTAAGAGGATATCTGATGGATACATTCTATCGCATTGAAGTTCTTGTAAAACTCCAGAAAGGCTCAAAACCAGTAGATATGAAGACCTTCACTATCACATTCAACAATGAGAGCTTCACCTACCCTGGATATAAGATAGATTTTCTTGAAGGCGATGCAGACGATATCCTGGAGAGAAATGAGACATTCATGATAAGCTTTGACCCGAACCCATTCCCTCCCGGAGAACAATTCGAGATGAGCATTGACCAGATCGCAATCAATGGCACCGCCCCGAACTCCTCGAAGATGCGGCCGCAATTATGGCCATGACTCCACTAACTGCTGCATCAGTGCAGCCTCCTTGAATGGATCAGGCCCCTCGTTGATGATGGTGATATCCCGTCCTGCGCAGGACGCAAGCAACCGTTTTGCCGCTCCGGGATCAGTGGGCACATGGCGTTTCTCACCCTTGTCCCCATAGTCGATTCCTGAAAAATGAGCATGGACAGGGTCAACAAGCTTAGCCAATATCGCTTCATAGTCAACCGACCCTTCCCGTGCCAGAAGATGGGCAAAATCGACGCAAATCCCACACCCCACGTCCCGTTGCAACCTCAAAAGCTCCTCCAGGGTTCCGAACTGACTTACCTTCCCCGTGGTTTCAGGACACAGCACCACCCCCGGAGGGACTGAAAACATAAGTTCCTGCATCCGCTGCTTGATGATATCATACACTGCGTCAGGATCCCGCTTCTGATAGAAACCAGGATGAAACACCACACACCGTGCACCAAGATATGAAGCACGATCACACGCATCAAGCACACGCTGAAAAGATGCACCCTGCTTCTCCTCATCCGAACTGGCAAGATTGACATAATAGGGTGCATGCACGCTGAGCGTGATGCCATACTCCCTGGCAAGATTTCCCACCGCTGTTGCCCGCTCCCGTGACATCCGGACCCCATGCGTAAAGGCCACCTCCAGCGCAGTGAGGCCGTGCTTATTGCAGTACTCAAACGCCTTTTGATAGTCTCCGCCTGAACCTGCTGGTCCGATCCGTATCATACAAACCTCCGCTCATTGACAACAACAATGAATGAGACCATAAGACTCAACATCACAACCAAGACCCCCACATTGAGAAACGCAAAATTCTTCGACCACAAGAACAACAGGAATCCCACAACAAAGGTTCCCTTCGGTGCAAGGAGGGAAACGAACATCCGCTCTCCCAATTCAAACTGGGTGGTCACATTGATGACCAGGAAGCGTACCACATGATACACAGCCAGTGTCCCCAACGCTATCAACACAGCACCCAAGGAAAATTCGACAGGTATGACAATCCCCACCACCACAAACAGCACAATCTCTATCACATAAGCGAGGGTCGAAGAGAATTCATAGAGTTCTGTATGGGTGCGTACGTTCCCAAAGAAGAACCCAAGGGTCGCTGTGGCAACAATCCCCATCCCCCCAAGATTCTCAGCCAGAAGATAGGTTGCAACAACCAGCAAGAATAGCGTGCCCATCTGCCCGGATAGACGGAGGAGCCGGAAGAAGAGAAGCCCCATAACAAACCCTACCCCGAGTCCTAACCCAAGCATATATGCCCCACTCAACAGATCAGCCCGAACAAGCAACAAGGCCACGATGAAAGAGACCATGACCACGTTTGAGAGCACTCCCTCTTCTGCCAGGAAATGCCGGTACAACCGCTTCACTTTCAGGTCCACATCAAACTGCGTGATGGAAAGCAACAGCACCGCAAACAGGAAAGCCTGTATGAAATCATAAAAGAGCATCAAAAAGAGTGTCAGGCATAAGACAACTCCTCCAAGCTGCATAGTGACCGACATCAGTGTATGCTCTTTCACAGTATCATGCACAGCAACACGCACCCGTGCGAAGGTATCATACACCAACATGGACAGAAGGATACCAACAAACAACTCCACCGCCTGATCAGGGAACTGGACAAGCCTCATATCGGCTACGGTGATTGACCCAAGGACAATCCCCATGGTCAAGAGCAAAAGCCGCACCGGCACACGAAGAAATTTACGTATTGCGAGCGCCAAGACCACTGCCAAAAAGACATAGCACAGCGAACTCACCACCAGGACATCCATTCCACTCACCCTGGAAAATCTCTATATTAATGTTTCGATGGTTTTTTATAGGCAACCTGGCTTTTTAAATAGCATGATTGAAACCCTGCGCCCCACACAAGAAGACAGGAGAAAAATCCAATCAGTCATCGATGCAGTGGCAAAGCCCCTCTCCCAATATCATGATGTATTCGTGGGAGGCTCCATCGCAAAGGACACCTGGCTGAGGAATGCTCGGGATATCGACTTGTTTATCCGGTTCAGGGAAGGCAATGACCTCTCAGAACGTGTGGAAAAGACCCTGAAGCGATGCGGATTCACGTTTGAGCGTGTCCACGGAAGCCGGGATTACTTCCAGATCACAATGGACGAGTACATTGTTGAGATCATCCCCATCAAGAGCATTGACCGGGCAGACCAGGCATCTAACATCACCGATGTCAGCCCATTGCACGTTGCGTGGGTCCAACAGTACAGCCAGCACACAGATGAGATCCGACTTGCGAAAGCATTTGCGAAAGCCCAGCACTTCTATGGGGCAGAGTCCTACATCCAGGGCCTCTCTGGCTATTGCCTTGAGATCCTCACCATCCATTACAAGGGATTCGAGAACCTGCTTAAGGCAGCGTCCCAGTGGGGCAAGCAGACCATAATTGACGTGGAAGGATACCATCACGACCCGCTCCATGCGATCAATGAATCCAAGATAAGCCCCCTCATCCTGATTGACCCGGTTGATCCCACACGAAACGCCGCCGCCTCCCTGAACCAGGAAAAATACGAACTCTTCAAGAGGAAAGCAGCACAATACCTCAAGAACCCAACTCATGACTGGTTCACAAAGGAGCGTATCACAAAAGAGCTGGCAAGAAAAAAGGATGGAACCGTTGCATTTGTCACAATCAGGCCAGTAGAAGGAAAGAAAGATGTTGTCGGGTGCAAGATACGCCGCGTCTAC
Source organism: Nanobdellota archaeon (assembly GCA_051819765.1). GTDB lineage: Archaea > Nanobdellota > Nanobdellia > Woesearchaeales > JACJVW01 > JBNJGT01. Next base: position 8,891 of record JBNJGT010000029.1, on the reverse strand, counting down.
CAATACATCTTAAAGCAACTGATGTTCCATGAGTTCACAGTAACTGATTCAGACTGGGAATTTGAAGGCAACGCCCGCATGTATTTCACCATACCTCACACCCAGCGTAGCCCAACGGTTATCAAGACAGGACCGCCCATCAAGGCCACTGTCGATGCCGAAAAGTTCAGGAAAAAGCACCCCGATGCATTCGAACAGGATAAAAGACTCTATGCCACAGTCAAACGCTCCTACAATACCCCAAAAGAATTGTTTGAAGACATAAAAAAAGACCCGGTCGTGACCGAGCGAGTAAAAGACATCCAGATCGATTACTTGTAATGCACAAAGACCTCAATGAAAACAGGTCCTGACACATCAATGGTATACTGGTTCTGCTGGATATACAAAGAGACCTCTTTTGGCAGCTGCAGATTCAACTGAGGTAACGACTTGGCAATCTTGACCTGGAAGGTGAAATCCTCTTTATTGACCTCAGCCTCATGAGCCACAGCCTTGGCAAGCGAGCCGATGACTGACTTTTGTACCGGCACCCCTGATTTACAGGAGATGCATCCATCCTTGACATACAGCTCATTCAACGCAGCCGGTCCAAGCAGTTTCTTTCCCTCCTCGGTTTCCTGAAGCTTCACACAGATCGTGCTGTCCTCATACGCGACAGTCTCGCATGGCGATTTCATGTCCTTGCAAGCATGGCCTGCTGCCTCAACGCCTTCAGCAATCGCAATTCCCTGCTCAGTGTGCGGCTCTTTCACATAGCTTATGGATTCAGCGATGGCCTCATCAGTGAAACTTTGCTTACCGAACTGCGGATACACCAGGTCCCTGATATCATCGATCCCATTCAACACCATGCATAAACGTTCCACACCAAAGCCAGCGTTGAACACCGGATATCTGATGCCATAGTTTGCAAGCGATATCACCGAATACATCCCGATATCACCAATCTCTAGCCATTCATCCCCCAGCTTCACAAATGCTTCCTCTTCCATACCTTTCGCGTAATACTTGGAGGTTCCCTTCTTCACTTCATAGCTCACATCAGAGAACCCAAGCTGCAACAGGAATTCCTTGACGATCGTTTTGCCCGCCTCAAGAGACATCTGTGGATCCATTATGACAAGTGATGCCGAGTTATGGACGCGCAAATGCCCCTTATCCTCCTTTTGCTCGTTCCGATATCGGGGACCGACCGAGAAAAGCGAAACAGGGAAGTCGCGCTGATCCTGCAATGCCGCAAGGGTCTGGTACCAGGCACCGGTCATATGCGTGCGCAGTGTCATGCTGGTAGGCTGCGGGCACAACTCCTTGAATTCATGGAAGACCTCTTCCACTATGCGCGTTGCATCCTCTGTCTGGATACCAAGCTTGACCACCAGCTCTTCGATAAAATCATCTCCCTCGATATCTCCCTTCTTATAGGAACGAAGGATCTCCCGCATCACAGCGGCATCAAACGACCCTATGATAGACGTGATCATCCCAATTTTCTCGTCCGAAAGCCCGATATCAGGCCGCGGAAGCCGGGCAAGATAATACGCCCGATCAAGGATGACCGGTGCCTCAGGCCCATACTGCAGGTAGACCTCTTCAGCAGGGATCATGGATTTGTTCTCCATCTCAGAAAAGCCCATGGAAACCAGGAGCTGCCGACAGCGCTCGACCATATCCCGGAACGGATTTGACTTGCCTGTCCCAAGGCTAACAGTCGTGTCGGTCGGTATCATATCAACGGTCTCACTCCAGGCTTTCTCGAAATCCTGGGAGGCCTGCTCCTTGATTTTCTGGATGTCAAACATGACAAAAGAGTGAAAGAAGACGGTATATAAATCTTCCCAAATTTTATAAACAACCCTGCGTTTATGGCATCCAATGGCACTTTCAATCCACAACACACTGACCCGCAAACGCGAGGAATTCAAGCCCATCGCAAAGAAGGTACGCATGTACAACTGCGGCCCCACGGTCTACAAGGACGTGCACATCGGAAACTTCCGCGCCTATGTATTCGCGGACATCCTCCGCCGCACCCTGGAACTCAATGGCTACGAAGTGGACCAGATCATCAACCTTACCGACGTCGGCCACATGGTTGATGATGATGAGGATTCCCGGGAAGACAAGATCATGAAGACCGCCCGGGAAGAGAACATCACACCCCTTGAGGTATCACGCCGCTATGCAGGCAAATTCTTCGACGAGTTCAACAAGATGCGCCTCAAGGAACCACTTGCTTTCCCAAAAGCGACCGAGCATGTACCAGAGATTATTGAGATCATCAAGGCACTCATGGAAAACGGCTACGCCTACGAGGTCAACGGCACGGTCTACTTTGACATAACAACAAAGGAGGATTACGGCAAGCTGTCCGGAAACGACATCGAGAGTCTCCAGGCCGGCGCCAGGGTTGAGGTCAACCCTGAGAAGAGAAATCCTGGTGACTTTGCCCTCTGGATCAGGGATGATCGCCACCTCCTCCAATGGGATTCACCATGGGGCAAAGGCTATCCTGGCTGGCACATCGAGTGCACCGCCATGTCATTCAAGTACCTGAGCGACGCGTTCCAGACCCCTGAACTGGACCCGAAGAGATTTGAGACCATCGATATCCACACCGGCGGTGAGGACAATGTCTTCCCTCATCACGAAAGCGAGATCGCACAATCCGAAGGAGCAACCGGCACGAGGTTCGTCAACTACTGGCTGCATGTCAAGCACCTCATGATCAATGGAAAGAAGATGTCAAAATCCGAGGGGAACTTCTTCAGCGTGACAGACCTCATCGACAAAGGCTTCAGCCCCTTGGCAATCCGCTACGCCCTGTTGAGTGTCAACTACCGCCTGAACATGAATCTCACCTTTGATGTTCTCCATGCCGCAGAGAAGAATATCCTCAAGCTCAATGAGCTCCACAAGTACCTCCAGAACCGGGATGAAGAATCCACAAACCCCAATGTCGCAGAGGACATGCGCGCTTTCCGCGGCAATTTCCTTGACGCCCTCAATGACGACCTCAACATGTCAAAAGCCCTTGCTGAAGTGTTTGAATTCTACAACTATGTCTACAAGCAGGAGTCCATCTCTAAAGAGGATGCCCAAGAGATGCGAAAGACCCTTGAATATTTCAACATGATCCTGCATATACTCGGTTCACAGCCTGAGATACCCCGGGAAGTCATGGACCTTGCAGAGAAGCGACAAGCAGCCCGCCAGGAAAAGAACTTCCAGCGCGCGGACGAGCTTCGTGATGAGATCCATGCAAAAGGCTTTGAGGTCAAGGACACAAAGGATGGCTACTCCCTCACCAAGAAAGTCTAGGCATATAGCTTGATGAGTGATTCGAATACCGAGAGCACCCGCTCAAGATTTTCTTTGGAGACCCCATAGGTTGAGACCTTGAGAGACTGGGTCAACCCATGCTTGACACCGAAGATACCATTCTGCTTGAGTTCGTGGTACAAGAACCCCCGCTTCTTCGGATGCTTCTGGGAGATCTCATAGAAGACCGGTGTGTCAAACATCATCAGATCATGCCGGTGCGGTTTCTCTCCCTTCTGCTGGATACCAGGATGCAGATTCTCAAATGCAGAGGAGAACCACTGTGCCTTTTCCACCTCCTCATCCCATCGGGCAACCCGTGCCACAACTTCAGGAAATGATGCCATGAGCGTGAGCAATGGCACACCTCGCACCCCGCAGCCAAGGCATTCAAGTTCCTTGCCCCTGTGGCTGGATTCTGCAAACAACCTGTCCGCATGCTCAGCCTTAGTCGCAAGCACTCCCACAGGCCCGCTTGCAGCCATGCTCTTATGCCCGCTCCCGATCAGAAAATCACAGCCGATTTTTGCAAATGATATGGGCATACGACCGATTGCATAGGCACCATTCACCATATACAAGACATCATGCTCCTGAGCAATCTCACCCAGGCGTTTCGCATCAGGAAGATTCCCCACATTCCCGTCCGGATAGGTCAGAAGGATCAGCCGTGGCTTGTGCTCTTTTATGAGCGGGATATAATCCTCAACATCCACGATGCGCTCTGGTTCACCCGAGTGGGGGACCTTTATGACAGTAAGACCTGCTCGCTCAGCCGCAACGACCGTGCTGTAATGGGCATTCCCGTCAACCAGGATAACATCCCCTGGCTTTGCGAAGGTATGCATGACACTGAACTTGCCCTCCCGGGCCCCATGGGTGACACGCACCGCGTCTGCATCCAGGAATCGCGGCAATGTCTCATGGACAAACTGCCGTATGGGCGGGTTGTCGATCTTGTCAAGCGTCCCCTTGCAGAAATCACAGATGGCATAGCCGTCTCCGAACTCTACTAATGTCTCACGTGCAGCATCAGTAAGGATTCCCCCGGTCTGTAATGGATTGATTGTGATACCAGTAGTCTTGCGTTGCATGAAAAGCGATAAGAAGCCCTCCCTTATAAAGGTTTCACGTTTCCCAAAGAATCCTTCCAGTGCACACTGACATATCCGTAGACTGCCCTCACAGTGCTCCTCTGAAATTGATTAGCGCAATGTCTTGGAGAACCCACCCCTCCATCCAAAGAAGCTAGATTCAGATACGAAACTACGGATGATCATTGGGAGAGCACAATCAGATGGATCACAGAGCAATTCGGCACTATCTCTTTTGTCAGTGAGTTTGGATTGGTATCATATGGTCAAAATCATAGCTGTAATTACATAAGGCTCGTCGCGGGGGGGTGTCCCTTACGGGGACGCAGAGCCAACCATAAATGGGATTTTGCAAATACGCAATCCTTCACTCCTTATTTGATAGTGAAGAATTCAAAACCTTTTTATAGATGAGACACCTACCATCCCCCATGGTAGCAGAAGCAAAAGCACTCGTACTTCTTACCCTGCTGCTGCTCTAAGCCCCGAAAGGGCCACTCATATTCTTGGAGGTTAAAAATGCAAGAGAGCCTATGCTATAAACCGGAAAAAGTGCAGATATTCGACACCACCCTTCGCGATGGATTGCAGGCATGCCAACTCAATGTCTTCCCATACGAGCGCCTGGAGATCGCAAAGGATTTGGTGGAACTAGGGGTAGACGTGATTGAAGCAGGGTTTGCGACATCCTCCCCCGGAAACTATCGGACCGTAAAGCTTATAGCAAAGGAACTTGGAACCAACGCAACCATCTGTTCCCTGGCAAAGACAGACCACAAAGACATTGAAGATGCAGCCCGTGCCCTTGAACCAGCAGGGCACAAACGGATCCACACCTTCATTGCGACAAGCGACATACACATAGAACACAAACTACGATCTACCCGTGAAGCGGTGCTTGAGAAGACCGTCAGCGCTGTCGAGAAAGCAAAACAATACACAGATGACGTGGAATTCAGCCTGGAAGATTTCGGACGAACGGACCCGACATACGCGATTCTTATCGCAAACGCCGCAATCCAGGCCGGAGCGACAACCATCAACCTGCCTGACACCGTCGGATACCTTCAGCCGGACCAATATTTTACCATGATCCGAAACATCATCGACAACTGCCCACCAGCAATCTTCTCGGTGCATACCCATAACGACCTTGGCAATGCCACCGCAAACACCATTGCAGGACTGAGGGCCGGCGCCCGCCAGGCAGAAGTTGCCATGAATAACATCGGAGAACGCGCAGGCAACGCAGCCCTAGAGGAAGTGGTAGCCAATCTCGCGACCTGCGATATCCGGGATCACAACGGCATCCCCCTCTACACTGACATAAACACTGTCCATACTAAGACAACAAGCCGCAATGTGGAGCGGACAACAAAGCTTCCGGTCCAGGCCACAAAACCGATCGTAGGCGCAAACGCTTTTGCCCACAGTTCAGGCATCCATCAATCAGGGATGCTCCGGAACACCCAGACCTATGAGATAATGAAGCCAGAGGAATGGGGAGTCGAGGGCAAGATTGGCCATAACGCCCAGTCAGGACGGGCAGGCACACGGGAACACTACAAGAAGATGGGTATCACCCTATCCGACGGTGAGCTTGCGCAAACCACTGAACGCCTCAAGACCATAGCCGATGAAGTACGCTACATCGATGATGCTGATTTCATCCGCGCTCTTCACACAGATGAGATCACCGACAAGTACAAGCTTGTATTCCATCAGACCATACGCCAGCCTGATTGCATCGGAACTGTCGTAAAGCTTCAGGTTGACAACGAGATCAAGACTGAGTATGCGGAAGGCAACGGACCAGTAGACGCAGCAGTGAAAGCGATCAAGCAGATAATCCACAAGGACTATACCATCAACGACTTTGCGGTAATCGCAGAAGGAGGCGGCTCAGACGCCCCTGGCGGCTCCAGGGCAATCGTCTCCAAGAACGGTTGGGAAGTGTTTGGCCATGGTGACAGCACCGACATAGACGCAAGCGGCATCAAAGCATACATTGAAGGGTGCAACCGCCTCAATTACATCGAGGAATACTTTAGCAAGCAACAACCAGTGAAGCATTACAAACGAGTGCTGTAGAGGGCTTGTCCCCTTACAGTAACGAAACCTTTATAAACCAGTGGCACCCAACACCTGTTATGAGTCTCACCCGTGACAACATGGACATACGGCCTGGCGAAAGCCTGGAGGATGCGATCAAACGCTACCACCTGGAAACCACTGGCAAGATTCCTGAACCCATCCCGATAGAGGAGACTCCCATCAGAAAAGAGATTGAAACCCAAAGGCAGTACGGACCACTGAATTACCAGCACACCACCCACTACCAGTAGTTTCTATAATACTTACATTTTCTATAAACCAGACATACACAATAATTAAGAACAATAAAACAGCCTATTACACGTCGGCACCTAACTCCTACGAACCAATTCTATGCCTGCTTGGCATTAGATAGAGAGGGTTTGTAATAGAAACTTGTTATTCATATCAAAACTTGTCCGAATCTGGGAACCTGTCCATATAGCGTACGAACCATCAGCCAAACTCACATAAGAGTAGAGCTAGATCCTGCGAGTGATGCTGCTAAACACCTGACCCGAAAAATACTACTGCACCGTAATAAAAAAGTAAAGACTTATAAATAGACCCGTACTCGTCGCCCCGTATGATAGGTCACACCTACGAACCGGAGAAATATCGACCCAAGACATCCGACAACCCTACCTGGGGAACACGCCCTGCCTTTCTGTTGGAGCCACCCGAATTTGATGTGATAGCCCAACAGGCAAACAGCTATCAATCATTGAATCCAGAAACCATGGCCCTTAATAGGATCGCAACCAACCGCGCCCGCATCCATTACCTGGCTCGGGACACAAAACCTATCATGACTCATGAAGAGATGCCCTACAGCCGGAAACTGCACATAAATGACGACATGCTGACCGTCTCATTCGAGAAAGGCATTGCTGACGTATTGCAACCCCTGATGCGAACTGACACACTGAGCATATCCCATGCCGCTGAATACCTCAATATCCTTCCCAAACAATTGCGTGGTCTCATAAAAGTAGGTTACATACGCCATGCGGCAAACAGCCAAAATCAGGTACCTCTGGTTGAGCTCAACCTCAAAAAGAATGTGGGATCATCAATCCCCCTGGAAGACCTCTTTGAGTAGCCCTTCGCACTGAGCGATTTCGGCCTGAAGATCAGCTCCCGGTTCAAGAGGCCGCTCAATGACAAACGGTACGTGCACCCATTTCAATGGACGGATCGCGTCCCCGAACCATGCCAACTCGCGAAAATCCTTACCCTTGTGCAGATAGTTGAAATGGACCGCTGTTATTCGCTTATGATACCGCTCCACATACTTTCTGATCTCATCCTTGCCCCATTGTACTGCATGGCTCACGTCAATCACAATCAGATGATCACCAACTATCCTATCAAACGAATCGATGTCAATCTTCCATCGAGGTGACATGTTCTCCACCGCTACAGGCATACCTTTGGCATCAGAGAGCAGATCCGGCGGATGAAATACCACGTACCGGGCATCAAGACGGTGCGACCATTCCCGAAGCTTTGCTGCAATCCCTTCAGTGTCTCCCCCAAATCTACTGACCATCGGTGCATGGATCCCGACACCCACCTTTATAAGCCACGCTACCTCCTCAGGTGTCGGTGCAAACGCAAATACCTCCGCCGGTCTTGCGAATGTGAGTTCGACACCATCGATCGGCAAACCCCTCACATATTCCAACCTGCTCGCAAGATTAGGGGAGTCACCCCACTTGAAGATATTGCCCACCGAAAACCACATGAAGAATGCTAAACAAAGCCACTAAATAAATCTTCTCATGGAGATAAATCACTTATAAGTAGTAAAAAACAAAATATTTAAATAAGGTACAAGACTCCACCCTCAATCATGAATATGAAAAGGGCGCTCTACGCGACAATGGCACTATCAGTGTTTGCTTTGGCAAGCCAGGATACCGCACCAATGCAGGCCCAAGAAGGCCATCTTGGGAACAAACTGGTTGACCGATTTCCTGACATCTACGGCCCGGAATCCATCGACACCTCCTACCAGCATGGAAACACTCGTACCGTTGTCTCCAGCCTTGCGGCAACCGGGCAGGACTACGCGATCCGCACCTTGAACACAAACGGAAAAGTTCTTGAATGCCGCCTGGACATGGACGGTGACGGAATATTCAATAAAGGATACATGCCAAACAAATGGTATAGATAATTTCATGAAAATTTCCCTTCCACAAATACACGCACCATTATTTCTAGATATTAGGACAATACTTGGCCACCAACGATAGAATATTTTCAGCCATGCAAAACTGGGGGGCTCTGAACCGTAATCGCAAGAAACGTTTCAACAGTAATCTAAAGATCAGCCCCAGAAAGATCTCATCTCAGAACAGTAAACGTGAAACGAGT